>NZ_JBYTDT010000002.1:0-511588 GCF_058791655.1 Paenibacillus sp. EB106-05-06-XG162 | reverse complement strand
GGCGACTGGCAGCCTCTTCGAGCATATTAGCTGCATTTTTGCAGTTATTTCGGCGACTGGCTGCCTCTTCGGGCACATTAGCTGCATTATTGCAGTTATTTCGGCGTCTGGTAGCCTCTTCGAGCATATTAGCTGCATTTTTGCAGTTATTTCGGCGCCTGGCTGCCTCTTCGGGCACATTAACTAAAATAACGCCTGAGTCTATCTCCTTCACAGACCCAAGCGTTATGCTCTTGTTATTACAGTTGAATTAAACCTGAATCGCGGCACCGCCCTGACGCTTATGATCCAGACCGCGAATCATTTGCTTCTCGACACGATCGATCTTATAGAACATGAACAGAATAATTGAAATCACGAAACAGATACGCGGCAGCCACACAAAGTTGAATTGAATGGATGCGAGCACCGAGCTGGATTGATCTTGGTTCGGCACATAATGGCCAATATTCAGAATCCGTGCTGCAAGCGCACCACCGATGCCAATACCGAACTTCACCCCGAACGCACTTGCTGCGGTTAACAACCCTTGCGCACGTACACCAGATTTCCACTCCTCATAATCTACGGTGTCCGCCAGCATCGCGAATAGGATCCCCGCTGCAAATCCTTGACCTACATTACCGATCATAATAGCAGCAACAATCAATGGGATGGAGCTCATGCCTGCAACCAATACGATAAACAGTCCCACCGTACCGATACCAAAACCGAGCACAGCTGTCTTCGTCTTCCCTAAATTTGTGAGAAACCATGTCAATTTTCTGCTTATCTGGAGCCATGTGGAACCGCTTTCAAAAAACGACAAAAAGACACCTTCGAAACCCATCGAAAATGTCTTTCCTTTTGCATTGAGAAAACCTTTATCGAGACCTTTCAAAAATGTCGCAACGGCCTCAGTTCATAGAATCGAACCTCATGTGGACTCAGTGTATACTTGAATGTCGCGATGGTACCGTCTAGTTCAATGATCTTATATTCTTGCAAAGGCACTGCCTTCTGGTTCAAATAATCGACCATACCCCGCGACAGTTCCGCTGGTGCCCCCATGGCAAGCCACGTGTCATAAGCGCTTCCATGTTCACGATTGACATGTATGCTGCGAAGTTCATAGGTCCCCGCTGGGATCCCTTCACAAGTGAAGCTCATCTCCAGGTCGTTCATATCTTGGAAGACATGATACCGGTTCAGTGATTCGATCCCAAGCGAATCCTGCATCTCATAGAGCTTGTCGTAATGGCAGTAATGATACATTAACAATTGGTAGCAATCCCCCCGTTGGGTCAGGCAGTAACCTTTGCCTCGGTCCCGCAGCTGATCGCCGAGTTGGCTAAGCATCTGATAGACATAATACCCCGGCTTCTTGATCCCGTTATTCGTGATTAGCCCAAGTCCCCCATGGAAGGTCTCACGAGGTGGCACCAGCTCTTCCAGATGATCGGTAATCGTCCAATAAGCAAGTCCCGTAATGTCTTCCATATTCTCGACAATATTCTTCGCAATATAAGCCGCCTTGAAGACGGTATCGTTCGTCAGATCCCGATGATCCCCTGTTGCATTCCATTCGGTAATATAGATCTCAGGCATCTTGATCTTCTCTTGTCGAAGCTTCTTCTTCAAGACAGCCAGCGTCTCAGCCAGATAGTCATTCGCCCTGCTGGCTTGGAACCACTTGATTTCCCCACTCTCACCTTGAACACCTGTCGGATAACTATGGAAGGAAAAAAAGTCCGGCATGCAATCATAACTCCGACAGAACGCCCAATACGATGTTAGCCAATCCTCTTGATAGATCGTATCCGAGATGATCTCAGGACCCCCGAACTTCAAATCCGGGCAGATCGACTTAACCGTACGGTAGGTCGCTTCATACATCGCATAATAATCTTCCACCGTGTCCGTCCAGAACAGGTAGAGATCCGGCTCGTTCCAGCATGTATATTTCCATGTGCGAAGCGTCTCAAGTCCGTACCGATGCTCACAATGCATCATAAATTGCCTGATAAGCTCTGACCATTTGTCCAAATCCTTCGGTTTGCTCACGTTACTCTTCTTATAGAAGATGCTCTGATCGCCGCTCGCCAGATCCGCTGGCATAAATCCGAACTCGATATAAGGCTTGAGCCCAAGGCCCTGGAGGAAATCGAATAATTGATCCACATAGAAAAAATTATACAACGGATTCCCATCCTGATCTTCACGGTATACCATCATCTCATCATCGAAGATGCCATGGAATCGAATATATTCGAACTTCATCATCGACTGAATCGACTGTAGATGCTGCTGCACCTCGTAATAGAGCCCTTCCTTCGCTTTGCCGATCGTGCAGATTTTCTGCCAGTAGGGCTTCATCAGTTTAGGGCTTCCGGTCAGCTGGAGTTGAATTTCCCGTGTAACAACACCCTTGTCCGATGCCCGATCGACCCGATCCCGATTACGATCCGGTAAATATTTGAACAACGCCCCATAAGCATTGTCGCGATCAAACTCCAAATAGGAAGAGATTTTCTGGCCTGTGGTCACTTTCCGTTCCATATGATGCTCGTCCTGCAACTCTTTCCGATACTGGTTCGGTGTTATATTGTAGACATCCTTGAAGGCTTTGTGGAAAGACTTCAGATTCGGGAACCCATGATCCATCGCAATCTGCGTAATCGAATAATCGGTATAAGCGATATCCTTCACCGCATGGTTGAGACGAACCTGATTCACATATTTCGTGAACGACTGACCCATATGCTTCTGAAAAAAATTCGACAGATAGGGCACAGACAGATATTCGTGCGCAGCGAGCTCGTTCAAATTCAAAGGCTTCATGTAATTTACTTGAATATAATTCGCAATGCGAAGCATTCGTTCCATGTGCTTCGGACTAATCCTCGCGCTGTCTTCACTCTCGCCCTCTTTGAATTTCCATATGAGCAAATAGAGGAGCTGGAATAACAGCGATTTCATCTTAAGCTCGTAACCGTAGCTTTCCTTATTGTAGACCCACATCATTTCGGCGAGCAGCATCCGTACCTCATTGAATCGCTCTTGCTCATCTGGCGCATACATGAACGATTTCAGATGGAACGATAACGATTCCGCCTGTCCGAAATGATCGCTTAAGAAAGAAAGCGGAATCTGCAGCACAAGCAGCAGGTTATCTTCATCGGCAATGATCGAATGAATCTCATTGCTGTTAATGAGGATCATATCTTCTTCATGAAGTGTATATTTCTTGCGCTGAATGTACATATCGACATTACCCTTCAACACGAAGAACAGCTCGAGGCTGTCGTGCCAATGATCATGGACATATTTCGCGCGATGCAGAAAAATATTGATCTTTAATTTCGCATCCAGCGGGATGCTCTCATAAATATAATCCATACGGATCACCTCATAGCTTATCTCGTCATCTACGAATAACTAGTATTCCTAGTATGACTTAGCAAAGAGAACAGGTCAAATGACCTGTTCTCTTCATCCTGCTATTCGTGTCCTAGTGCTTTCTTCCCGTTCTCGACATAACTTTGATCGCCAACTTTGCCTACCTTGAACTCCCCATTCTCATACTCGATAATGGTTACGCTGGAATTCGGCAAAGCCTTCATGCCCCAGGCTTTTGGATCGAGTGCATTGACGAGGCTCACGGTGGACATCCCATGGGATACGACCATAATATTGCCATTCGCATCTTTGTATTTCGCCGCAACACTGCTCAGGAAATCCTTGAACCGATCCACAACCTCTTGCGTGCTCTCACCTCCCGCTTTCTTGTAGATATTCGGATTCGTGAGCATATCCAGGTTGGCCTTGAAGATGTCCTCCCCCTTCATGCCTTCCCATTCGCCATAATTAAATTCTTTGAGGCGTTTATCGAGCTGCAGCGGAAGATCCCGTCCGCCAAGGGCCAACATGCCTGTATCGACGGCGCGTTCGCTCGTACTGCTATAAGCGGCTAAGAACGGAACGTTCTCCAGACCTTTGCCCAAATATTTCGCAACTTCAATGCCTTCCTTCGTAAGCGGAGAATCGGACCACCCTTGCATCAAGCCTTGCACATTAAAGAGGGTCTCACCATGTCGTACGAAATAGAACCGAAGCTTCTTCTCGCCCTTCTCGGCATAGCTCATGTCGCCAACTTTCAGCACGTTGAATTTGCCGTCTTTCCATTGAATCGTCGTTACACTGGAATTCGGCAGCGGCTTCATGCCCCATGCATTCTCATCTAACGCGAGAAGGAGATTAACCGTCGCCATGCCATGCGCTACGACCATCACGTTGCCGCCTGTCGACTTATGCTTCTCCGCAATGTCTGTGAGCGCTGCCGTCATCCGATCAATCACTTCCTGCGTGCTCTCACCGCCCGCTTGCTTGAATACATTCGGGTTCGTATACATATCCGGATGCTTCTTCAGGATGTCTTCACCCTTCGCGCCTTCCCACTCGCCGTAGTTAAACTCCTTCAAACGCTTATCCGTCGTGAGCGGAATACCTCTACCCTTCAGCGCAATGTTCGCCGTATCCATCGCGCGTTCGCTTGTGCTGCTGTAGGCTGCCACGAACGGAATATCCTTCAAACCTCTGCTTAAGTTCTCTGCGACATGGATCCCTTCCTCGGTTAATGGCGAATCCGACCATCCTTGCATCTTGCCTTGGACATTGAACAGCGTCTCCCCGTGACGTACGAGGTAGAAGGTCACTCCCTCATTCTTCTGTTCCGCTGGCTTAGTCGCCGCTGCTGTCGCTGCCGATCCCGCTGTAAATGTCGTGAATAGAAATGCCGCCATCATGATAGACAACAATCGCATCATGTTCTTCTTCATTGTTGATCCCCTCTCAACAGATATTTAGAAAGCGTTTACAATTGCTATTATAGAAAAGAACCTTCTACACACAATATCCATATCTTACGGTGTATTAGGGCGATTTTTATCTATTTCTCTATCCGATCTGAAGGGGACATTAAAGAGGATAAATAACGACTGCGCGGGCTGATGACGATGATGCGGAATGCATCTTAGTGAATCTTAACGTCCGAACTGGGGCTACCGAACCGTACAAGTCTTATTAGGTATAAATCGTGTAATCTGTCATTCTAACGAATCTCAGAAGCGTTATTCCTTGCAAAAAGGGATCATTTCGCCCTAGGAAGACTTTTAGCATTTATTGAGTTCGTTAGATTTGATTTGGCTTCATTTTCACTGATATAAGAACATTATGGTTCGTTAGAAAGCTCCACATGAGGAGTAACAAGGATCACGCTGCGTTACCCCTTCATCCCGCTCCCATTCGAGGATCTCAATGGATGCATCGATGCCATAAAAAAAAGCCTGCTGGGATTCCCCTTGGAAGGAATCAGCAAGCTTTAGCATAAAGAAGTGCAAGAGATGATTAACCGCGTAAGAAACGAATAATTTTGCCGAAATGATCGCCGCTCGTATGATGACCGTTAAATGGATAGACATGCATTTCCTTCGGCGATGTTATTCGGTTATAGACCGCGAAGACGGTCTCGGGCTGGCAGATCGGGTCTTTCAACCCAGCCGACATGAAGATCGGCTTCGTGAGACGATCCGTCAGATTGAGAATGTCGAAATAACTGAGCGTCCGCATGACTTCCTGCAAATGTTCAGGGTACGTCATGACAAAGGATGCCGCCTCTGACAGCGAACCGACAGAATTGAAAATGCCAAAATCCATATGGCACATGTTCGGAATATCTGCGATGACTTTGCATGGGATATCACTTAGTGCCGACGTGATCAGCGCGAGTCCTCCGCCCTGACTTGCCCCCGCGACAACAATGCGTGAAACATCAACTTCTGGCTGCTGCTTGACCCATGTGAGCGCCTGAAGCGCATCGACGGTAATCGCTTGGTAATAGCTCTGTTCGGGATCGAGAAGTCCCTGCGTAATCCATCCTTTGGTCATGCCATACGACTGCGGCAGCAGGTTCCCTGTCTCGCCGCCCTGCCCACGCACATCCATCGCAAAGACGGCAAAGCCCATCATCAGCCAGTTCGCATAGTTCTCGGGTACGGATTTACTTCCATGATAACCATGATAATGTACGACACAAGGAAGGTTCCGTGTCTCTACGCCAACGAAGTTCGGCAGGATGTACCACCCATGAATCGGTGTCTGATCATAGCCTTCGTAAGTGACCTTGTACGTTGTCATATAAGGGGAGAGGCAAGTTACCTGCTCCCGGCGATCATTCAGCGGCTTCTGTGAGGCGAAGTGTAAAGTACGTTCCCAGAATGAATCCAGATCCTCTGGCGCCGTCAGATCCGGCATGTATTGATGCAATTCAGCAAGCTTTTTCTCGATAAAATTCATCGTGACCATGACCTCCAATCGTTACTCTAGTAACGGAATCTCCTTCTTCTTACTCGAATAATTCACACAATAAATGCTGATGACAATCAAGACCAATCCAAGCAGTAAGGAATAGGTAAATGGTTCATCCAAGAACACCGTTCCCGTAAGGACCGCAATGAGTGGAACCAGGAACGTAAAAGATGCGACCTTGCTCGCCTCTCCCGTGTTCATCAGATGAAAATAGATTACAAAAGCGATCGGAATCCCAAGGGTCGCGCCGAACCCCAATCCTATGAGATAGGTTCCGTTCCATGTGATACTAGACCAGCTTTCAACCCCCGTACCGAGCGCCGTTAATAGGCCCCCACCGATCATAAATTGAGAAGCGACCATCCACATGGAATCGACCTTCCCGCTCTCCTTCTTGACGTAGATCACGCCGAGCGCCCAACTGATTGCAGCTAATAAGGCCAAGGCTACGCCCACGAAGGAGACTTGTCCTGTGAAGCTGCCTGAGCTCACGGCCAAGATCCCGATAAATCCGATCAGAAGCCCTGCGACTTTGACGAATGTCATCCGCTCACCCAGCCACATCCATGCGAAGAGACCTATCAATACCGGCTGGAAATAGACGAGCACGGAAAATAAACCACCCGGCAAGTAGATGAGCCCCACCGTCTGCAGCCCGTAGAAAAATGCAGCATTTAGTAGACCTGAAATGACGTACCGGAACCAGTTCTCACGCCACTTCAATTTTTTCCACGTAGGCAGTAAGAATAGAGTCAGTAACAATCCCCCTAGGAATGAACGCATCCCTGCGAATAAAATCGGCGGCGTATAGTGCAGCGTTACTTTATAGATGGACCACGATAACCCCCAGATCAAGACTAGAAATGCAATCGATAGAATTGTTTTTGTTGATGCTTTCGTGTGAGCCACGTGATGCGCCTTCTTTCTCTCTGTTGTACCTCCATAACTATACTCCTTTTTTTAAATTTTTCTAGCGTCTGGCAGGATGGATTGACTATAATTTTCCAATGAGATATTATTGAACTGACTAGTCAGTTCAACTAAATCAAGACACGTAGAGAGGCCACCAACCCATGAGTAGAATCAAAATTATTCAAGCAGCAGAAGCTGTATTCTCTGAACACGGGTTCCACCGCGCAAGTATGGATGAAATCGCGCTACGGGCGAATGTCGCGAAGGGAACCCTGTACTATCATTTCAAGAGTAAATCCGAATTGTTCAAGACGATCATCGCCGATGGATTGACGGAACTAATGGATCGTGTCCATGCGGATCTCTATGCAGACCTCCCCCTCGAGGAACAAATCATGCGGATCATTAAGCATAATCTCGATATCTTCTTAGAATCGAGCGGCTTCGCCCACATCGTATTCAACGAATTATCCAATGGGCTCGATTCGGAGGTGCTGGAGGAAGTGCGGAAGATGCGGCTGGATTACATTTATTTCGTCGCCGATAGCCTGGAACAATCTCAACGCTCCGGTGTCATGCGTGATGGGAACTGCAGGCTCGCTGCAACCGCGCTGATTGGCATGATCGACAGCGGATGCAGGTATTACATGAATCATCAGGATGAATTAACCCGGGAACAGCTGGAGCAGTTTATGTACACGACGATGACGACAGGCTTATTCCTGACCACAACGTAAACCCCTATTCTGATCAGAAGGCGCTGGTGAATACTATGGAATGGTTAAAGGCAAACAAAGAATTAATCCCGTTATCTTGGTTCGAGCAAATGCGGTCGAATACGCCCGTATCCTTCAACGAGGAGTACAATAACTGGGATGCATTTCGGTATGAGGATATCAAAGCCATGTTCACGAATCATGAAGTCTTCTCCTCTCAGTTGAACGACACCGTAAGAGAGCCGATCGATGCTAGCATTCTCTTCCTTGATCCACCGAAGCATAGGCAGCTTCGCATGCTCGTCTCACGGGCTTTTACCCCGCAGGTCATCGAAGCTCTAGGTCCTAAAATCACTGCCATCTCCCATGAGTTATGCGATCAGATCGAGCAGCGCGGCAGCATGGATGTCGTCCATGACTTCGCAAGTCCACTGCCGATGATTGTTATCGCCGAAATGCTCGGGATACCCGCTGCGGATCGGTTACAGTTCAGGGAATGGTCCATCGCACTTGTCGGAAACGACTACGAGGCCTTCGTAGCATGCCAACAAGAGATGAGTGAATATTTCACCGCTATTGCCAATGATCGGCGTACAGCACCACAGCAAGACCTCATTAGCAGCCTCGTTCATACCCATGTCGATGGCGAACAGCTGACTGACCTTGAGATCATTGGCTTCTGCGTGCTGCTGCTCGTGGCAGGAAATGAGACAACGACCAACTTGATCTCTTCGTCGATGCTCTGCTTCGATAGTGAACGAGACTCGCGGGATCAGCTGATGGCGGACCCTTCCCTCTTCCCGCAAGCGATCGAAGAGGTGCTCCGCTACTGCTCACCGGTTCAGGTCACGAGCCGTAAAGTGAAGCAAGCAACAGAGCTGCGCGGGCATTCACTGCTCCCGGGTCAACAGATCAACATCTGGATCGGATCGGCGAACCATGATCCAGACATCTTCGAATCACCGAATACATTTAACATTCATCGTAGCCCTAATCCACACTTGGCCTTCGGGCACGGCATCCACTTCTGCCTAGGTGCGCAGCTAGCCAGACTGGAAGCTCGAATCGCGCTGCGAATCCTCTTCGAACGCTTCCCGATTTTCCGACGTGATCAGCGTATGACGTTAGAACGAGCGGATAGCTCGATGATCTTCGGGCTAAAATCTTTGCCATTCTTCATCGCATAAATCAAAAAGGGAGACCGCTCCGCATTCGGAGGGTCTCCCTATTGTCATGATGAGCAAGGATCATAGCCTCACCTGACCTCAACCATACTTCTAATGAAATACTGTTCCATTTCCTCAACTGACAAAGGCTTGCTGAATAGGTACCCTTGGACTTCATCACAAATTTCATCGCGCAAGAAATGCAACTGCTCCTCCGTCTCAACACCTTCCGCAATGACCTGTAAATTCAAATGGCGAGCCATCGAAATAATCGTCGAGACGATCGCTTTATTATTCAGGTTCGTCGGCATATCGCGAATAAAGGACTGATCAATTTTCAGCTTATCCAATGGGAAATTCGTCAAATAAGATAATGAACTATACCCGGTTCCAAAATCATCAATGGCGATATGGACGCCCAGTTTCTTGAGCTTCTCCAGCGCATCGGTTGAACGCTGAACATCCAGCATCGTACCTTCCGTGATCTCAAGCTCCAAATAATCCGGCGCAAGTCCGGTCTCTTCAAGAACATTCTCCACGAATTGCACCAGGTTCTTCTTCAAGAACTGACGGGCGGATAGATTCACAGCGACGCGCATCGGCGGGAACCCTTGATCCTGCCATTCTTTATTCTGTCTGCAAGCGGTCCGCAGCACCCATTCCCCAATAGGAACGATTAACCCCGTCTCTTCGGCATGTGCAATAAATTGATCCGGCGGGATGATACCTTTCGTCGGATGATTCCAACGGATGAGCGCCTCCATTCCTGCAATCGTGCCGTCCTTCATACAAATCTGCGGTTGATAGTAGAGGATTAGCTCCTTATTCTCTAACGCACGATTCAATTCGTTCTGAAGGAATATTTTCTGATCGGTCACCAGCTGCATCGCCGGCGCATAGATCCGATAATTGTTCTTTCCTTGCTCTTTGGCCGAATACATCGCCGTGTCTGCACGTTTCATGAGTGTTCGCGAATCGGCTCCGTCATCGGGATAACGCGAGATTCCTATACTCGTCGTGACATAGAGCTCATGACCGTCGATAAGAATCGGCATTTCGATCAAATGAATGATCTGATCAGCGATGTGAAGGGCTTCCTGCTCTGTAATATCTTCAAGTATAATTGTAAACTCATCGCCCCCAAGCCTGGATACGATGCCATTCCCTTCCACACACTGAAGGATTCGGCCCGCGACCTCCTTCAGCAGCAGATCGCCGAAGTCATGTCCGAGCGAATCATTGACCAGCTTAAACCCGTCTAAATCGAGGAACATCACGTAAGCTTCACGCTTCTCTTCCATTGCCGTAGCAACCGCCTTCTGCAGCTTCTCTTCGAAATATCTACGATTCGGCAATCCTGTCAGTGAATCGTGGTAGACCATATGGTTGATTTTCTGTTCCGCTAATTTACGCTCTGTAATGTCTCGGATAATGTTCGTAAAGAATATTTGATCCCCCGTCTTCCACGAGGCAAGGGAGAGCTCGAGCGGGAACTCCATACCATCCTTCCGTATTCCAACTAATTCAACCGTTGCTCCAGTGACCTTTGGAATCTCCGTATGGACGAATCGTTCGATACCACTCTCATGCGCGGAGCCGAATCGCTCTGGAATGACTGTGGATAGCGACTTACCTAACACTTCATGCTCCTGATACCCGAACATGGTCTCTGCGCCTTTATTCCACGAGATGATCATGGAGCGATCATCAGATATGATAATGGCATCTGTGGCCGATTGAATGACGGAGCGTAACTTCTCTTCCGATTCCTGCAGCTCGCGTTCGGTCTGCTTCCGCTTCGTGATGTCCCGAACGATCATGAACACGCCTGCAATCTCTTCATTGAGAAATACAGGAACGAGCGTTATGCTCAGGTCTAACGTGTCCCCTTGGCGATTCGTCATCACCGCTTGACACTTCTGTGCTTCACCTTGAAGGGTCCGCTCATAACAACGATTCAAACCCGCTATATCTTCTGGGCGGCACATCGATAAGAACGCAGCGAACGAGATCTTCTGCTCACTGGTTATGACATTGGCCCTTGGATTCATATTCACGAACCCACCATCCTTCGTAAAGGACATGACTCCGTCTAAATTATGTTCAAATAAAGAACGATACCGCTCATCGCTCTCCATCACTTTTCTCGTCTTCGCCGTCAATACTTGATCGAGGTACGCCGTAACTAACGTCGCACTCAGAATGATTAACGTCACAATACCGATCACGTAGCCCATGAGCGTAAAATTCATCGACATGGATGAATGATTAATATGGTCATGATGCGAGACAAAGGTCGTCGCGTACATGCCTGTATAGTGCATACCTGCAACGGCCGCCCCCATGACACATCCGCTTAGCAGCTTAATGAGCGTGCCTATGAGATTACTGCGTGCTGTGCGCAGCTTGAATGTAATTAACAAGGCTACAGTCGATACCAGAATCGCCATAAGGATCGAGACAACGAACCAGAACTTGTTATAGTGTATCGTGGCAGGCATGTCCATCGCGGCCATTCCCGTATAATGCATCGACGCAATCCCTGCCCCCATGAACAAGGAACCTATCGTCAGACGGCCTATCGTAAGCCGCTTACCTGTCACGACATATAAGGCAATACCGGAAGCAACGATCGCATATATAATCGAGATGAAGACTTTCATCACGTCATAATGAACCTCGATTGGCAGATGCATCGCCAGCATAGCAATGAAATGCATTGCCCAGATGCCGAGCCCCATGGAGCAAGCACCGCCGATCAACCAGAACAAGCGGCTTTTCCCGCGCGCATCATTCACATGCCGCCCTAAATCGAGTGCCGTGTAAGATGCTATGACCGCAATCAAATAAGATACAATAACAAGCGCCACACTATATGTCTGCGTTAATTTCTCCATAAGATTTCCCCTATTGAACGATTGGTGATTTCGGCAAAACCCGACATCAACCCACTGACCTTACCACAATTCCCCTGGCAAACCAATCCCTTTTTTGCCCGAATATTTGCACAATCCGTATACCTAAAAATCCTGAAAAAATCAACAATGTTGACCCTTCAGGATTCCTATTCGAACTTCTATTTCAGATCAACATCGAACAAGATCAAGACGATCTTTCGCTTATTCATTATCTTCTTTGCGCTTATTGAGCATCATGTCAAGTATGAGTTCATCCATCTTCAAGGAGCCTTCATTCCCAAGTCGACAGAAGTTATCGATACTCTCGTCCAACCCCTCACCAATGATCCCGTTCGTTCCTGGAACCCTCATGCCAGACGTCGCGAGCAATGCGGATTGTACCGCTGCTCCCGTACAAGTCGATACCTTCATGGCACAACCTGCCTTCGCGCCATCACACAGCATCCCGGTAACATTGCCAATTGCGTTCTGCATCGCAAATGACATTTGATTCACATCACCGCCCAGCAAATACGTTATGGCTGCCGCCGCACTCGCTCCTGCCACCGTCACACCGCACAGTGCAGATAGACGTCCAAATTTGGATTTGATCCAGATCGCGAGCAGGTGGCTGAAAGCTACCGCGCGAATCATTTTTTCTTCACTGGCTTTTATTTTCTCAGCGACAGCGACGACTGGCATCGTGACGGCAATCCCTTGATTCCCGCTCCCCGAGTTGGACATCACCGGCATCATGACGCCAGCCATTCGTGCATCCGATCCTGCTGAGGTGAGCGCCATCGCATGCGTAATCACATCATCCGATAGCAGCCCTTTGGTTACGTTCTCTTTGAGAATCTTCCCCACTTGGAGACCGTAGCTCTCCTTCAGCCCCTCCATGCAAATCGCTCGGTTTAACGTAATACTTTCTTTTACCAGCTCCAGATCGTCAAGAGATATGTCCTGAATATATTGATAAATCCGCTCAAGGCTCAACTGGCTGTATAGATCGGATTCTTGATCTTCTTGTTCATGATAATATTCACACGCTTTAGCGAAAATCAAATCATCCCCGACTTCTATACGCGTAATATTCGTATGCACATCTTCGATGATGACTTTGGCTTGTTCAGTCTCACTATGCACGCATAGCTCGATATACAATTTTTTCGGCGAATCCGTTAGCTTTATTTGTACTTTATTAGCTGCGATAAAGGCTTTAGCCTTACCCTCTGCCTCAGCAGAAACACCCGTCAGCACTTCTAGCTTGCGATTCGGATCCCCTGCGATGGCTCCCAACGCCGCGACGAAATCAATTCCCGTCTGCTTCATACCAGGAATCCCAACGGCCATCGCATTCTTCATCACATTCGAGCTGATCGTCACATCCATATGCGTCATTTCACCGTGCACATGACTTCTCGCGACGGACGCCGCCCAAGCAATCGCAACCGGCTCGGTACATCCTAGCGCAATGACAAGCTCTTGCTGCAGCAGCTGCGTAATTTGCTCATTCAGATTCGTCATGGTACCCACCCTGTTCTTAAATTTTCTGCCCTCTATATGGATCATAAATTATTATTCATCGCTAATCGACAACTTTTTTCTAAAATAACGAAAAACCCTGATGGTTCAGAGCATCGAATCCATCAGGGCGTATCTGAAATTGTGTTATCATCCGGGCTTTCTAGTTCTGTACTTGGACCAGTCTGATCATCGTACTATCATAGTCTCCTGTTAAGCTTAGAAGAATACCTCGCGACATCCAGCCTTGCCCGCTTCGGACTTCGCCCGTTTCTTCATTTCGATACGGTATGAACGGCTCAAGTCCGCGGAGTCTCACGGGAAGAGCGGGATGTCCGAATTGCTGTGCATGCCGGAACACGAACACGACCGCTTCCTGCGCATCCCTCCCTACGTACTGCACCGAAGTAAGATCCGACTGCTCTGGCGGGGAAAGCCGATAGCAGAGCCCTTCCTGAACGATGGGCCGTATTGCTTTATACTGCGCGATATAACCTGCGGCCTCTTCCATGTCCTGTTCGGTCAAATGGTTCAAGTTCATGCCGATGCCCAGTGTTCCCATCATGGCACAATGAAAACGGAACTTAAGAGGAATTCGGCGTCCATTCATGTAGTTCACCGGTTCGGTCACCCAGCATACCATCGACTTCGCCGTATACGCATGCGAGTATCCCCATTGAATCCGCAGCCGATCGAGCGCATCGGTATTGTCGCTGGTCCAGAACTGATCCGCGAACCGCATAATCCCCATGTCTACGCGTCCGCCGCCTCCTGCGCATGACTCAAACTGCACATGAGGGTGCTTTTCCTGTAGCCGCCGCCAAATATCATAAAGCGCGTTCACATGCCGCACCCAGATCTCACGATCGCGGCCATCTGGCGCGCCCGGCCAACCCGGCTCGCTAAAGTAGCGATTCATGTCCCATTTGATGAACGAAATGGCATGTGTAGACAGCAATTCATCGACCGCGTTATAGACAAATGCCTGAACATCTTCGCGGGCCAAATTGAGTACAAGCTGATTTCTTCCCTCCGTACGTGGACGATCCGTGAAATGATAGACCCAATCCGGATGCTGTCTGTACAGGTCACTGTCCGGATTCACCATTTCAGGCTCGACCCAGATGCCGAAGTCCATGCCAAGCGACGTGACATCGTCAATCAGTGGCTGCAACCCATTCGGAAACTTGGTCTTGTTCACATACCAGTCCCCTAAACCAGCCTTATCATCATTGCGTTTACCGAACCAGCCATCATCGACAACGAAGCGTTCAACGCCAAGTCGTGCAGCCTTTTCCGCAAGCTGCTTCTGGTTCTCTTCGTTCACATCAAAACTAGTCGCTTCCCAGGAGTTATATAGAACTTTGCGAAGCTGCCCGCTGTTGCGTAGAACGTGCTTTTGCTGATAGCCATGCAGCTTGCGGCTCGCATCTCCAAACCCTTTGGCGGTGAACCCGCCCACGCTCACGGGTGATACGAAGGTTTCGCCCGCTTCCAGCAGCCAGCGAAAATCAAAGTCATGAATACCCGCCGCGATCTGCAGCGTTTGATACGGTGTTCGCTCAGCGACAATCTTCCAATGACCGCTAAAGCCAAGCCCTCCAAAATACACAAGACCGTATTCTTCCGACGTGTCGCCAAAATCAACGGCAAAAAACGGATTATTGTTATGTCCCGTAATGCCTCTGCGGGCTTCAATTACTTTTTTCCCCTCTTGAAGCATTTCTCGGCGAAGCTGCGTCTCCGCCCCCCAATGACCTGTCAGATACGTTAGCCTATAGGATGGATACACAGGAAGATGCCAAATCGCGCTCATCACCTGCTCGATATTCACCGGAACCTCGCCGATATTCGTCACTTCCACCGACCGCTCAATCACATCAAACTCGTCATAGATGCGGTAACTGACCGTGACTTGCAATGACTTTAGAACATCTTTCAAAACAATTCGCAGTGTATCCCCTTCAATGCCGGCCCCGTCAAACGTGAGGACGAGATCCCGCGTTCGATCTGCAAATTCAACCTTTAAGCCTGGTTCTGCAAAGCTTCGTCTGCCCCACGGCATACATTCTTCCCTGCTGTTGCCTTCCTCCGGCTCCCAGATCCAGGCATGCTGGCCAGCTGTGCTCGGATACTCGTCCAGTAAGTTCAAAGGCTCGCCCCAATACAGGTGCTGAAGTGACCCGCTTTCGTCGACACCGATTGCGTAATCAGCATTGTTTGTCCGTAAGACCCAAGCATTCCGCTCAGGCATGGTAATTATCGACATCCTTTGTTCCCCCATTCCAATCCATTAGCCTTTAACGGCTCCCGCTGTCATTCCGGAAATGATATACTTCTGACCTAGCACATAAACCGTCAGAATTGGAACCAAGTTGATCAGCATCGCTGCGGATACTAGATTCCACGAACTAATATATTGACTGAAGTAATTATACATGGTCATGATCATTCCCCATTTGCTTGAAGAATTCAAAAAATAAAGGGGAAGCACAAAGTCATTCCAGCAGTTCAAAAAGTTAATAATCAGCGCTGTCACCGACACAGGCTTCATCAGCGGGAAGATGACCCGGAAAAACAGACCGCTCCCTCCACAGCCGTCAATCACCGCCGATTCATCGAGTTCTTTCGGGATTCCGCCGACAAAGCCGTAAAACAGGAATACGGTAAAGGGAATGAACGTCGCCGAATACAGCAGGATGATGCCTGTAAACGTATTAATCATATGAAGCATCTGCAGTACTTTCATAGTGGTAATATAGTTCATCGGGACAATTAAGCCTACGAGAAAAAGGATATATACATATCGATACAGTCTCGTTCGATTTCTGGTCATGACGAAGGCTGCCATCGAAGAAGTAATGATCGTAATCACCGATGTAACAGAAGAAATCAGCAAGCTGTTACCGAATGAACTGAATATTTTCCCATCCTTGAACACAGTTATAAAGTTATCAAAATGAAATGAGGTAGGCAGCTTTAAGCTCATCGCAGCTGATTCCGTCACATTTTTTACGGAGTTCAAAAGTAGCATAGCGACAGGAACAAGGATCACTAGACTTAAAATCCACATGCTAATCTCTTTCAAGCCGTTGATCGCCGCAGTTCTTCTCGTCATCTCTCGCTCACCTCAGGTCGTGTAAATATTTTTACCAGGCCAATAGAAATGACCGCCAAGAACAAAAATAAAATGACGCCCAGCGCAGTACCATATCCGTAGGTTCCTAACCCAAATTGGTTGAATATCGTTAAGTTAATGACCTCAGAAGCCCTTCCCGGACCGCCATTGGTTAAAGCGAAAATAACATCGAACACCTTTAAACCCGAGATCACATTCAGCATCATATTGATGGTGATGGAGGGGATTAAGAAAGGTATAGTGACTTTAATCAATTTATTCCAATAATTAGCGCCATCCATATCAGCTGCTTCGTACATATCTTTAGGCACCATCTGTAAACCTGCCAGAAAAATGACCATATTAAAGCCAGATGCTTTCCAGATCTCAACGCCCATACTGGACCAGATCGCAAGCTTGGGATCGCCGATCCAGGACTGACTGAACGCGCCAAGGCCAATCGCTTCTAGAAATCCATTTAGAATGCCGGTGTCGGGGTTATAGATTTGTTGAAAAATAAGTCCCACAATTAAATTAGAAATCACGACGGGCATGAAGAAAATCGTTCTTAAATAATTTTTGGATTTCACGCCTTCATTCAGCATCAATGCAAGTCCTAATCCGATAACCGCTTTTAAAATCGATGTGACAATAGCAAACATAAGCGTGTTATAAATGAACCTAAAGTTCGACTTATCCGTGAAAACCTCTATGAAATTGTCCAGACCTATAAATTTCACTTGATCGCTCATGGCATTCCAGTTCGTCAGCGAATAATAGAATCCCATGAGATTGGGAACTAGAAATAATACAAAAAATAATAAAAATGCAGGAACGATAAATTTCCACGAATACAGTTTTGATGCATACATATGGGTTCCCCTCTCCGAAACTTATACCCACCATCCAAGCATAAACCCTACGGCGTCCTTTCAAGGACACAAAGCGTTTAAGCGAGAAATATAAGAGTAAATAAGTCATTAACAAAACTTATAATTCTTATATTCTGTACAAGCGAAGGATGCCCAGTTTCATAAGCCGGACATCTTCGCCTTTATCTATTTCATTACTTGGCTGTCGCACTAAACAATTTTGCTCGGTCTTTATCAATAGATTCCAACACTTGCTTAGGCGTTAATCCTCCCAGCATCATATCCTGAATGTATTTGCCGACTGTCGTATTGTCCCAATACAGCACGCCGTATTCCATATCCATTCCATCCCCGCCAGGTGCATTTTCAAGGAGCGATTTTCCGCTCGCTGTCGGCTTGGCCGGCACATCCGTGAAAGAAGGCGCAGGCTGAATATCAGGGCGAGCTTCGTAATACTTCTTCAAATTATCAGGTCTAGCCAAGAAATCAAAAAATGCTTTTACACTATCCAGGTTCTTCGAATCTTTGTACGCTACACGCATGTTACCGCCGGCAGAATGTGAGAACACGTTATTTCCCGCCATAGGGATCGGGAACATTTTCCAATCATTTGCGCCCGAGTCTGCAAATTTACCAGCTACCTCATTCTGATAAGAAGTATAGCCCAGGAATGAAGCCGCCTGCTCTTTACCCATCGCTTCATAGCCGGAATCCCACGTGTTCGATATCGGATTCTTACCAAAATAACCTTTGTCATACATCTCTTTAAATTGCGTCAGGAAAGTTTCAAATTCCTTAACATCTGCATACTTGATCTGATTCGAATTTAATTTCTCATACAGACCAGGATTGTTTTTCTCGGCAATCGGTCCCATTTGCGATAACCAAATGCCCCAATGCCAAGCTTCTTTACCTACTTCATAGACAGGCGTAATGTTATTTGCCTTCAATGTATCCAACGTTTTCGTAAATTCATCAAATGTTTTAGGCACTGTCAAATTATTTTTTTCAAATATTTTCGTGTTGTAGAGCATTCCCCATCCGTCTACGGACCAGGTCATGAAGCCCATGACCTTGCCGTCGATGGTGCTGCCCGCTTTGGCATATGGCACATAGCGAGATACCCACTTCTCATTCGACAAATCCGCGAAATATTTTTCCGGAAGGAACTTTTGGGCACCAACCCCAGCACTAACCATGAAAATATCCGGTGCTTCACCCGATGCAAGCTTCGTTTTGAGAACATTCGCATACTGATCATCTGGAATGACTTGCATGTCCACTTTAATTCCCGTTTCCTGTGTAAATGCTTCATTAAGTTCTGAATCGATTTTGGAGCCCTTGTTCAACCAGTTTTGTGAACCTACGAACGTAATCGTAATATCTTTCTTAGGAGCATCTTGAGTAGTCTGTTCTTTCTTGTCTTCCCCGGTTGGCTGATCCTTTTGCGCGGAACACCCTATTAATCCGGAAATACTGAGGAGTGCCACGAGGGTTACAGTGAATAATTTAAGCGGTTTCAAACGGTGCATTTACAAACCTCCCTTTATTTATTATTGTGTTGTTGTACGGTACATTCTTATTATTAATCATGGATAGCGTGAAAGGGAATGAAGAATAGTGACTGCATGATGTGGATAAAATTGACCACTGCGTTTGCATGATGGGAGGATTAGACGAATGAATCGAATCAAAACGGTGCAAGCCAAGCTGTTTTTGGTATATGCTGGCCTTATTACATTCATCATCGTCATTTTTTCGGCTTCTTTTTATTTGTATGTTTCCCGAACGTTAGAGCAAAAAGCTTCGGAATCCATTCATCAGCTGTCCCTGAACATCTCCGATAAATTTGATGCTGAGCTTCGCAGCATGGATGCGATTGCCGGGCGAATCATTACATCCGACAATCTACGAACCTATTTTTTTGAAAACGCAGATAATCCCTCTAAAGAGCTCTATAACAGAAGGAATCTCAATAATACCTTATTTTCAATTACCGGTTATCCGTTCCAGTTCTATCAAATCCATATCTTTGGCATAAATGGAAGATTCATAGAATTTGGCAAAAACTTCGATGTATTGCAGTTATCTCCCGAAACATTCATAACCAGAGCCTGGATTCATGACACACTGGTTGAGGATGGACGCAGGGCCATCATTCCTCCACGCAAGAATGATTGGGATCATACGAACACGACGGTCTTGTCCCTCAGCAGGGCCTTTACCGAGGTTTTGGGCGAACCGCTTGACAGCATTGTAGAGGTTCAGCAGGACTACCGCATTTTCGAAAATATTGTCAACCGGTCGATTGCGATTCCTGGGGAAGAAACTCCTCCTTCGACCAAGGTATATGTGTATGACAAGCATGGCGCTTTGATGTATCCATTTGAAGATTCGCTGCTGCCAACCGAGACCCATTGGAAAGAGGTCAGCAAACTTGCAAATTCAAGCGGGATCTTGAAACCTTCATCTCTATCAATGATTCACGACGCATCATCCACGCCATCTTCCGAAATTGTCGCTTACTCACGATCCGAATTCAGCGGCTTGACGGTGCTGCTCGTTGAATCTGAAACCGCTTTATTACAGCCGATACAAGCATTTCGCAATCAAATCATTCTGATTGGCATTGCCGCACTACTGCTTACGATGATGTTGACCTATTATGTGTCCAGCGGACTGACGACACCCCTCAAAGCCATTCGAAAGTCGATTGCTAACTTGAATCTGCAGACGCTCCCGCCCCAAAGAATCCCGGACACTCCCTCTCATCTGAATGAGCTTGAGGAGTTAAAATCGGCTTTTGTACAGATGTGCGATAGACTCGAAACGTCATTGCAGGAAGCCGTAGAGGCGAGATCCCAGGAGATTAAGGCGCGAATGCTGGCCCTGCAGGCTCAGATGAATCCACATTTTCTATATAATACGCTGACCGTCATCAGCATCAAAGCAGACAACAATGATCAACAGGATATTGTCAAAATGTGCAGCGACCTCTCCGGTATGTTGAGATATATCGCCGTTGAGGGATCGAATCCTGTCACGATGGCACAGGAAATGGACCATACCATGAAGTACCTGGGCTTAATGAAGTCCCGCCATTCCGATCAGTTCGCTTGCAGCATCGATATCCCCATGGAGATGAATCGGATCCACGTTCCAAGGCTCATCATCCAACCCCTTGTTGAAAACTGTTTTAAACATGCTTTTAACAAGAGACCCCCATGGCACATTCTAATTGAAGGGAAAATGAGTGATGTCGGGTGGGAGATCGTAATTACGGATAACGGGATCGGCTTTGATGAACAGGTGTTAACGGATATTGCAGCAAAAATTGAACATTTCGAACAACCCAAGGAAGACCATGACCCTCATATCGGATTATTAAACATATATCATCGATTGAAGTTATTTTATAATGACCAAGCCGTCTTTCAATTATTGAACACTAGAGAAGGTGCAATGGTACGGATTGGAGGACCCTGTTCAGAGGAGGATGTCAATGCCGAGAGATCACACATTCAAAGTCTTGATTGCTGAAGACGAACCCATTATTCTGGAGCACATTGCGGAAAAAATAGAACAGATCGACCCCAGCTTCCAAGTCATCGCCACAGCGATGAACGGGGAGGACGCGCTGGAGCTTGTGAAAACCTATCAACCGGATGTCCTATTTACCGATGTGAAAATGCCGCTGATGGATGGGATCGAATTAACACGTCAGGTAAAAAAGCTTTTTCCAGAAGTCCATATCGTTATACTGAGCGGCTTCGACAATTTCAGCTTTGCGCAGCAGGCGCTAAAGCTTGGTGTATTTGATTATCTTCTGAAGCCGATGACCGGAGAAAGCCTGCAGGACACGCTCGATGAGATCAAGATCAAACTTGAACAGCGCAACATGATCCAAGAAAGGAACATCATTACGCAAGATTTAAACGGACTTGGACCGAGTCTATCTGTACCCTCTACCTTAGAAAACAGCAAATTAATGCTGTATCTCATTTGTCTTGGCAATCTGTACAGGCACGCCATGGATGAACTGGACGTGCATCACATCAACAGGATCTGGGACATGGTGGAGTGGACACAGCTCACCCATGAGCATCTGGAATCTGAAGCAAAGTGGTGGGTCATCGATGATAAAAGCTGTAATGTCAAGTTTCTCATCATGACATGGAGCCCTCATGAATCGACGACGAATAGGACTATAGAGATTCAAAATGGGATCACCGCCTTTATTCAGCATTCGATTCCCGTCACCCTCTGCACGCACAATGCGCCTGTATCCTTCGGGGATTTATGGGAAACTGCCCAGAGAATTCGAAAATCGCTGGATCAAGGTCTTATCCCCTGCCAATCATCGGTCATTTTACTTCATGACACAGACCCGCTGCAGAGACGAATCAGTCAATTGGATCCGGTTACCACGAGCACAATGGAGAAGTTTGTTAAACAAAGGAAATTTGATCCGCTCATTCAGGAGCTTACACGTCTTTTTGAGGCTTGGAAGCTACAAAAATTTACGCAGGATCTACTTGAGAGATCACTGATTCAGCTGGCCAGACTCCTATTCGAACCTCAAGATGATCAGCCTAAACAAACCATGGCTGCGATTGAATCAGGGATTTATCATATCGTCGCCGCTGCCAAGGATATCGATGAATTATCTAAGGACGTTCTACGGCTGCTAATCCATCACTTGCCCACGCAAAGGAAGCTTGATTCGGCTGAGGAACTGTATACCATGCTGGAGGATTACATCCGTTTGAATTTTACCAAAGCCATTAACGTGGATCATTTGGCACAAAAATTCCAATTTAACGCCTCCTATATCATTCGGGTATTCAAGAAATATAAAGGGATTCCTCCACTGCAGTATCTCATTTCATTGCGGATTCAAGAGGCCAAGCGGTTGATCGAACACAACCCGGAGATGGACTTCAAAGATATATCCGAAATTATCGGTTATACCGACCAACATTATTTTAGCCGAGTATTCCGGAACTGGACCGGAATGAATCCTTCCGAATTTAGAGATTCCGTTCATAAGAAGGGTTAGGTCCAACGCAAAAGGTGCTCCTCTCTTTGGGACCAAAGAGGGAGCACCTTTTCATTGTTCAGACCGAGTTACTTTGGATGTTATTTCAATAACCTTGCATTCGCCCAATCCGCATGGTCGCTGTTGATCCCGTCTCCCGTATCGCTTACAGTAAGCACTAATTGGTTAACGCCTGCTACACTTACGTCGATGGATTGGGCCGCACTGGTTGGATCCATCGTCTGGCTGTCAAATATTTTATTGCCGTCTGCCCATACCTGAAATATGACGGTTGCATTCGCTCCAACCTCATCATCAACCCCTATATCCGATTGAAATTTTGCATATTGTCCGTTCAGGTTGTATGTGATATTGCTTACGGCATGGGTTCCGAGTCCTTTGGCGTAGGTTGTTCCGTTCAGGGTTATTGTATTTCCCTCTACGCTCTTATCCTTCTGAACCGTACCCCAACCGGCTGTCGCCGACTCCCAGGTAAGGTCGCTTAAATAAACAGGATCCTGCTGCTGCGTGTCCTGTGTGGTTATATTCACCGCATTGCTGGCAGCAGACTCGTTACCGGCTGCATCCTTCGCTTTTACCGTAAAGCTATAGGCTGTTCCTGCCGTAAGTCCTGTCACATTGTAACTTGTCGTTGTCGTCGTACCTGTTACAGCAGCCCCATTGTATATCTCATAGCCCGTTACACCTACATTATCAGTAGATGCCGTCCAGTTGAGCTGTACACTATTCTGCGTGATATTACTTGCGGCAAGGTTCGTAGGCGCCGTCGGTGCCTGTGCATCGGAGCTGCTTCGGAACAGCTGAGCATCTGCCCAATCTGCATGGTCATGACTGATACCGTCTCCAGCATCGGTTACCGTAAGCTGCAATTGGTTGACTCCTGCTACGCTAACGTCAATGGTTTGGGTCGCGCTTGCCGGATTCATCGTCTGGCTATCATATATTTTGCTGCCGTCTGCCCATACCTGGAATACGACGGTACCACCGACCGTACTCTCATCGTCAACGCCTACATCGGAAGTAAATCTTGCGTATTGTCCATTTAAGTTGTAGATGATATTGCTTGAGGCATGGGTTCCAATTCCTTTGACATAGGTTGTTCCGTTCAGAGTGATCGTTTTTTCCCCTACGCTTTTATCCTTCTGCACCGTCCCCCAGCCTGTTGTAGCCGATAGCCAGTTCAGATCGCTCAAATAAACCTGCGGCAAAATCGGTGTCGTTACATCTACCGCATTGCTGGCAGTAGACGCATTACCAGCTGCATCCTTCGCTTTAACAGTGAAGGTATAGGAGGCTCCATCCGCAGCAAGACCTGTAACCGTGTAGTTGGTAGAGGTTGTGCTCCCGATGACGGTTGAACCGCTGTAAATATCATAGCCGGTTACCCCGACGTCGTCCGTGGATGCCGTCCAATTCAGCTGCGCACTGTTTTGGGTTACATTGCTTGCGGTCAAGTTCGCTGGCGCTGTCGGAGGTGTATAATCAACGGTTTCAGGACCAACATGATATTCTTCCCCGTTATTCACCTGCACATCTACGTAAGATATGGTTTGACCGTAAAGGGACTTCGTCTGAGGCGTATGTGGTACGCCGTTCACATATATCGTGGAATGAGTTCCATAGAATTGAGCTTCCCACGTCATAGCACCACCTGAATTGTTCGTCAATGTAGAGTTTGTAAGTCCATTATGTTTGATGTTGAGATCATTTGCTCCAACCTTGATATGGTTCACTTCCACCCAAGGTACATCGGCGGTAAGACGTGATATGGTAGCCACTTTGTGTGCAGGGGCATCCGGCTGAACTCCCATCATGCCAACAATGATGTTGCTGATCGCAGTGAAAGAAACCTCAGGATAGGTATCTTTATTGTTCAGAATTTTGCTTAGCCAAGACCAACCCTCTGCAGACCTGTTGTAATTGTAGTACATCTCTGGGAGGTAGGTGGTAGCTTCGACATTCATGCTGTCATCGTGATCACTGATATAATCCAGATAAGTATTTGTTCGTGGTCCATAGTCGCCAAGCCCTTTCAACGGCATGAAAAAGCTGTTCTCCTGACCCCAGTCACTCTTGGAGCGACCACTTCCATCGATACCTCGTATATACCGACCAGTAGATGCATCAAACCAGTGTGTCTCATAATAGGCTTTTAAACGGTCCGCACGGTTTTTCCAGAGCGTGCTGCCGTTCGTATCCCCTTTAGCCTTCAGTATTTGCGAATACGCTAGCAGCGATTGGTATTCCAAGGCAAGAGAATCGCCGGCAGAAACAAGCCTGTTCGCAGTATCTTGCGGAGTATGTTCATAGTAAGTAGACGTAAATTCTCCTTGTTTCATCTTTACGACAGGCTGTTCGTTCGATGGATTTGCATCATTCCAAACGACGCCATGATCGGTCAGGAAGGATCCAACCGTTGAATCATAGTAGGCCGACAAGACCGGATCGTTAATCCATTTGGAGTCGCCCGTCCACAGATACTGTTGATAGGCCTTATGCATGACATCAAAAGGTGATGGTAATTCTCTAAACCCCGTGCCATCCATATAGTACATGATGCCATATGAACTATGGGCCCATAGCGGCCAGCCATTCTGACCCGGAAGGGTGATATCGCCGGCAAATGTCTTCATCATGTTAAAGGTTTCATTGCCCAAACCAAGCAAATGCCCTGCATCCGACTGGTGAGAAATATCGCGGTTGTAAAAGCTTTCCCGGTTCACATATGCTCCCCAATAACCGGGTACGATCGTGGTATGCGTCGGGTCAGAGAGACGCCACCATTCAGACTCATGACCCATCATCGGGTTGCCAGGGTAGAAGGTGAGACCCAACGCCCGATCCTTGGCCCAATTAAAACCATTGTTCAACGCAGCGTTCGGAGAATTAAGGGTGAGCGTGCTTGTAGGCGGTCCCTGGTAAGTCTGAACAGTCAACTTATCAACACGCGCTGCTTCACTAGTAGAGACAGCCGTCAACTTGATAACGTCACCAGAATTTAGTGTAACCTTGCTGGATGTATGGTTATCGATGTTACGCGGGTCCGTATAATCTGGGCCGTACCTTTGGGATGAGCCCCATTGATCAACGGTATTGCCATTGATTGCGATTGTATAACTCACTCCATTGGGGAGCTGCCCGACAAACCGTGTGATCATATCATAGGTACCCGATGTCCCGTTAAATACGCTACTAGCCGTACTTGTCTGTCCTACTGCACCCTGAGCAAATGTCATCGTTTCGATGGGTTGATGATTTACATAATTCATATAGGTCACAGATTCTGTCGTGAAATTCGTTAATGTCATGTTTTCAGCTTCAAAAATGTACTGTCCTGCCGCAGCAGAGGCAGAGACATGAAAACTAAAAGTACCAGCCATTAATGCCATGATTAGGACCAATAATGAAAAACGACGCATTTCTTCAGCTCCTTTTTTAAGTTATACCGTTATTAGCACAACAAGAAGGAATCACTTATTCTCCGTTACACGCATCCACCACCTCAACATTTCCACAAGTTTGGTTATAACCCTTATTTTGTTAAAAACTAATCCTGCAAAAACTATTCTAGAGCATGCTCTTTACGAGTAAAATACACAAAACTGACCTCCAGAGGTGGATAATACTGAACATCCACCCCCATGTATCTGCGCCCTATCACCACCTAATTAATTACCACGCGTGGCAAGCCAAAAAAGCCAGTTAGATCAAGGTCTGATCTAACTGGCTTTGAAAGATTGCTATTTGTTCGACGTATACGTATCGAAGTCTTTAATCACTTCACGTGTACGACCCGCTTCAAAGATTTTCTCAATCAATTTCAGTACACGGAGTACTTCGTGGTTCTTCACGATCGGTTCCGCTGTACCTTGCACCACAGCTGCAAAATTGTCATAGAAGCTGCTCGCATGCTCAAAGGCTGCTGGCAAGGTTGTTGTGATCGTTGCTTCCTCGGAAGGCGGAGCCATGGTTTTGGTCAGCCCCACACCCGCTTGGATCGGCTTCGGTTCCACTTTACCCACTTCATTGTTGCGAACGACAGCACGTCCTTTGAGCGACCAATCTTCGATGACGGCCGTTCCTTCCGTACCTTTCACATACCAGCGCGGAAGTGTAATGAAATTGGTCGTACCCACTTCAACAATAGCCGTTACACCATTCTCGAATTCAAGGATGGCATCAAATCCGTCATCGACTTCATCACCCAGAATAAAGCTGAGGCGACTCGATACGCTAGTAATTCTGCTATCAATCATGAATAAAAACTGATCTAGTAGATGAACGCCCCAATCAAGCAGCATCCCGCCGCCATGCGCTTCCAGATGGCGCCAGTCCCCTGGAATACCATTCGCACCATGTACTCTGGATTCAATCTGGAACAATTCACCGATCGTTCTCTTATCGTACATGGCTTTAATGATGCGGAAGTCCTCGTCCCAACGGCGGTTCTGATGTACCATGAGTACGCGTCCCGTCTCTTCTGAAACCGTCATCATTTCTTCAAATTCTTCGGCATATATCGTGACAGGCTTCTCACTGATGACATGTTTGCCGTGCTTCATAGCCGCGATAGCCAGTTCTTTATGAACATCATTCGGCGTAGCGATTAGAATAACATCCACGGCCGCATCATTTAATACTTCTTCATAGCTTGCATACGCTGGATATCCATCCTGCTCTGAAGCCGCTTGACGCGCCGGCAGGACATCATACGTTCCTGTGACCTTCAGACGCGGATTTCCAGCAATCAAATGTTTCGCATGGTAGCTTCCCATGCCGCCATATCCGACGATGACAACAGAAATTGTGTTTGAGCTCAAGATTTTCCCTTCTTCCTTTCGCTCTTAGCAGCGATATAATTTGAACTTCATACCTCTATCGTAAAGGATTAGAATCGCGGTTAAAATGAATTATCTCTATAAAACATGAACTATCCTGTTATTTTTATCGTAGAACTTCCTACCGATCGAATCATAGTAAAAAACCTGCTAGATCCTTGATCGATCTAACAGGTAGCGAAAAATACGTTCAAAATATAAAAATTTATAAGTTTCACGGATAAACTGTTCTTATATTTCTCGCTTAAACGCTTCACGTCCTTTGGAAAGACGCCGAAGGCGTTTATGCTTGTCGACAATACTTATCTCTTAACGACAACGTATACTTAACAGATTGCTCCGTACCCTTCTCTTGATCTTCAATCATTTGCTCCAATAGTTCTTCAGGCGGATAGTAATATTCCAACGGTTTAATCAGGCTTAATGGATATGGAGGCTGCTCAACCTTAAACGCGCCTTCACCGACCTGCGATACTCCGCCTGTTCCAGACTCTCTTTTGAAAGAAACAGCATAAGGAAAACACATCTCCACATTAATGCGGGTTAAGGTCGATTGGTCAACAAGTATTTTGAAGCATGCTTCCGTATCAATATTGCCTGTTCCCACCGGAACACCACATACGCGGTAATCCTCGCCATCATGAATAATGATGTGGTCTTTAAAATGGGTCGTAAATGCATATGGCGCCAATGTCCTGACAGCCTCAACCGGATCTTCCCATGCCATCATACTGTTGCCAATATCGCAGTGAGCGCCGACCCAAGGGCTGTTCACCTTCTTGATAATTTGAATGACTTCATCTGCAAGTTCTTCCTCGTGGTTCTCCACAGCCAGTCGAATTCTATATTTCTTCAGCAACGGGACAAGCTGTGCAATCTCTTGCGGAGCTCTACTCAATTTATCCGGATCAAATCCGTCCGTGCACACGTACGTCCGAATGACGTCGGCTCCTATTTGATGAGCAGCTTCAATCACTTGCATTAAATACCTCGGATCCGTTCCTCGCGTATCGATTTCAGCGAAAAATCCGTATTTCCGGATTTCGTTGCTGACTTTCGCCAAATATTCGGGATCAAATGATTCCAGAACTCCCCATCCCGGCAGCCCCGGCCAAGGATTAATATTCAGCATGACCCCGTCTAATCCTAGATCGGCTGTCTTGCGGATAAATTGAAAAACATCCATGCGGCCAGAAATGAACTGCAGATGATAGCTTTCCGTTTCCAACCCAATTTTCATGATCACGCCTCCTTATTCTGCCAAATTAATCCGCCATTCTCCGTAACGAGATCCCCGACTGAATCTATGATGAGATCCGCTAGTCCGCTCAGCTGGCTAGTTCCGCTGACACCGGAGAGTACACCGATCGCGAGTCCCGCCGAACCGTTTCTTGCAAATTGAAGATCGACAACCGTATCGCCGGCAACAGCCACTTCTTCCGCATTGATATTCGCAATCTCGCAAAATGCTTGAATCATGCTTGGATTCGGCTTTTTCTCGAAATAATCCGATGTGCCGATAAAATCAAAATAACTTTGAATGCCGATCTTATCCAAAAAGTACTTCGTAGAATCTCTATCATCCGCTGTTGCGATACCTATTTTCATGCCATGGCGGCGAAGCTGCACAAGTAAACCCGGCAAATCGGCTGTCGGCTTTAGATTGTCCCGGTTGGCTTTGATTAAGCTGAAAAGCTCTTCTGTCATCCAATCTAGCAGCCCATTCAGCTTCTCCTGACTCACATCCACGTTCATAAGCACCTTAACAAACGCGCCGTACATATCCTGTGTCGTGCCGCTGGCCAGAAATCCACGGGGATCGACTTCATTTTCATGAAGACCGATCGAAAAGAGCAAATCATTTTTTAGCTCAGGGCAATAGGTGATTTCTAGCTTTTCAAACAAACGATCCACTAGCTGCGTGGCCACCAAGACCCAACTGGAGTAGAAATCCATTAAAGTTCCGTCTTTATCAAATAAAATCCCTTTAATCTGTTTCACTTGATTGTCTCCTCATCCGCCGTAATCCATTCAACATTCTCCAAGGAAGGGCTCCACGATTGCGGCGCTTGTTGGTCACATACGATAACGTTTATCTGGTCAAGCTGAGCGAATTTGCACAATGCTTCTGCACCGATCTTGAAATGATCCGCAAGGATAATTTTCTCCTTTGCGACCTGAATCATCTTGGCCGATATCGACGATTCTTCTAGCGAATATTCCATAACACCTGCAAGCGAGAGGCCTCCCGGCGAAATAAAAGCTTTATTGACACAAAACAGATCCAGCATTTTCTCACAAACAGATCCTCTGGTCGAATACTGTTCCTCATTCAATTCCCCACCTAATAAAATCACTTTTCCGTGAAATAAACCTTGATTTAATGAGTCCATGAGCGTATGTGACGTAGGTACGGAATTGGTTAGAATCGTTACTCGATTGACTCCGCGGAGCGCATGAGCCATCTCGAGGATCGTTGTCCCTCCCCCCATGACGATGGTGTCTCCGTCTCTGACCAGTTGAACGGCCTTCTGGGCTATCTTCTTCTTTCCTTCCTGACTGACACTTTTCCGCTGATAGAACGGGGGTTCTCCCAGCTGATAGTTGATTTTGACGGCGCCGCCATGTACACGCCTAAGCAATCCTTCCTTCTCCAGCATATCAAGGTCACGTCTGATTGTTTCCATGGATACGTCAATGAGCTTGGCTAATTCCGCTGCGTTCACTTTCCCGAAAGCCTGCAATCGATCAAGAATTAAGTTTTTACGTTCTATCGACAGAACCGACATATCAATCACCTTCTATTCTAGTAAGTTACATTCATCTTCCGAAAGCCATACCTTAATGAACAAACCCTCATCCAAAGCGCTTTTTTGAGGTACATTCAGTTCGTCCACCCATAAGGTTATATCCTGTGCCTGGATCGTGTAACGCCGTACATTGCCGCGGATGGTCATATTGCGGATGATCCCTGAGATCCACATGCCGGACTTCTGCTGCTCGGATAACGAGTCATGCGGATGCAGTTCCATAACCTCCGGTCGAATGGCATAGTTGCCCGATTTGAAAGAATGTCCCGTCATGCAGTTAAGTTCCTGACTCGTAAATACGTTATAGCTGCCTATAAATCTAGCGACGAACTCATTCTTCGGCGATGCGTAAATGTCTTCCGGCTTGCCCTGACGAACAATTTCCCCGCCATTCATAATAAAAATGCGGTCGGATATCGTCATCGCCTCTTCCTGGTCATGCGTAACGAAGATCATCGTCATTTTCAATTCCCGCTGAATGTTTCGCAGTTCGATCTGCAGACTTTTCCTTATTTTGGCATCAAGCGCACTTAGCGGCTCATCCAAAAGTAGAATATCCGGTTCTGTAACAAGCGCTCTCGCAAGCGCTACACGCTGCTGTTGACCGCCGGACAATTGGTGCGGATAGGAAGATGCTTTATCGGACATATGGATTAACTCGATCATATGTTTTACCTTGTCGGTAATCTCTTTTCGAGGCCATTTTCGCATTTTAAGACCAAAGGCAATGTTATCGAAGACGGTCATATTAGGGAACAGCGCATAAGATTGAAAAACCATGCCCACATTTCTAAATTGCGGCGGGAGGTGGGAAATATCGTTCCCGTTAACGTTGATCGTCCCGCCGTCCAGCTTCTCTAGACCGGCGATTGAACGGAGCAGTGTACTCTTCCCGCAGCCGCTTGGTCCAAGCAGGGTAACCAATTCACCTTTTTCAATCTGTAGAGATACTTGCTTCAGTACGGTAGAATCTGCATATTGCTTAAACGCCTGATCGATTTGGACGTAGCTCATGATATCTTCTCCTTGATTTCTTCTGTCTTCCCAAAACGCCTGCCTAATCTCAGCATCATCCAAGAAATCACCGCCACGGTAAGGAAGTACGTAATCACAATACTGCTAGCTAAGTGGCCGTTTTCATTCAAACGTCTCATTAAATAAACTTGAATCGTTTCATAGTATCCACCGATTAGAAAATTGGCTAGAACAAATTCACCGATCAGGATCGAGAACGATAATAGAGCAGATAAGAGAATGCCAGTTACCATATTAGGCATGATGACGAATGCAAAACCCTTGATTTTGCTCGCGCCAAGCACCTCAGCGGCTTCCATTAGCCTTTTTGCGTCAATCGTGCGCAAATTGTTGCGGATACCTTGATACATATAAGGAAGAACCAGTACATAATACGCTCCGATTAAGATCCAGATCGTCCCGGACAAGACGATTGGCCCGCTGGAGTACACCTTAATCAACCCTACGGCTGCAACCACACCGGGAACGGCAAAGGGGATCATCACAAGCGCCTGCAGGACTCGTTCCATTTTAGGCAAGTACATGAATACGACAAAAGTGGCACTCGCCATCGTAACTACACTTAGAACAAGGGTTATCCCAGAGATGAGAAGCGTTCGCCCGACTGCTTGTAAAAATCGGGGATCCGTGTACAAATTCTCATACGCACTGAACGTATACGATACCGGCAGAATCGTGTTATGCCATTCTTTGGCAATCGAATATAAGAACGTTGCCGCGAGCGGCAAGAAGAGATATAGAAAAACCACCGAAATGATAATGATATGCACCCATTTTTTCTTCATCGCAAGTCTCTCCTGAATCGCCGCATCATTCGTTCATTACACCACATCGCGACAACCATCATCGTTCCTAAAATTACAGCGAGCGCGCTGCCTAATTGAGGTCTTGTGACAACATCCCCCGCTACGAGCGCGCCGATGCGGATGGGCAGCAAATTATAGCTGCCCCCTACTAACGCATAAGCTGTTGCATAGGCGCCCATGGCATTGGCAAGTAGAATGCTGAATGTACCGACTATGCTGGGTATCATGACAGGGAGTCCGATTCGCAGCCAAAATTGAAAAGCCGATGCTCCGAGCAACGAAGCGGATTCACGCCAATGTTTATGAATACCGGAATAGGCCGGGTATAGAAGCAAAATAGCTAAAGGCACTTGAAAATAAACATATACAGCCACCAAACCGCTCCAACTGTATAAATTGAACGAATCCGTGATGTTCCATCCCCACTCTTTAAAAAGAAGCGTGAACACGCCGCTGTTACCGAGCAAAATAATAAAAGCAAAGGCCAGCGGCACGCCGGAAAAATTTGACGTTAAATTCGAGAAGGTCACCAGCATAGACTGGATCTTCGCAGGCATTCGCGTCATGGAATACGAGGCGGCGATTGCGATCGCCATACCGATGCAGCTCGCATATACAGAAATGAGCAGGCTGTTCAGCATTCCTTTTGTATAATAAGGATTGGTCAAAGCCGTAATATACTGCTTGAACGTATATGTGACCCCATCATCAGCAAGAAAGCTGTCGCGGATCATGGCAGTCAGAGGTAGCAGCTCGAACCCAACGATCAGCAGGGCAAATGGAAGCAGCGCAATGACAGCGAACAGCGTGACTTTATGATTCATTCGGACAAACCTCACTTCTCGTTACTTAATGTTAACCAAAACTTGTTCTTCCCACATTTGCGGCAATTGCTTGGCTGTCTCATCCCATGATTTAAAATCTGTGATCGGCTTCGCATTTTTATACTGTTCGCTCGGAATCAGCTTCTTAGCGACATCTTCCGGCAATTTGACATTGCTGCGGATCGGACGAGCATAGCCTTTGGCCAGGTTGATCTGTCCTTCGTCACTCAGAATATATTCTCGGGCAAGCTTCGCGGCATTCGGATGTGGCGCATACTTGTTAAGGATGGTTGCATATCCGCCAATGACGCTGCCTTCCTTCATGATGCTAACGTCGAACCGGCTCGGATCGATTTGGTCTTTAAAGCCCAAAGATACAAAATCCCAAAGAATCGCAACTTGTACTTCCCCTTTTTCCAAATCGGCTTTGGTTACGTCTTTGGTGACCAATCTGTTCTGCTCAGCCAATTTCGCAAAAAAGTCCAATCCGGGCTGAATGTTGCCCTCATTACCCCCGTGCGCGATCGCCGCTGCCAGTACGCCCATCTGTGCTTGTGAAGACTTAGTAACATCCGGGATCTGAACTTTATAATCACCCTTTGCGATGTCGTCCCATGTTTTTGGCGGATTTTTCACTTGCGATTTATCGACAAGTACGGAGATTGTCCCTTGATAACCAACCAGCCAGTGGCCGTCCTTATCCTTCGCCCAATCCGGAATCTCGTTCCAGTAAGAAGTTTTATAAGGCATAGTCACACCCTTTTGCACGGCGATCGGACCGAATGCCATGCCTACATCCCCGATATCCGCCGTTGGGTTGTTTTTCTCAGCATCGAACTTGGCGATTTCCTCTGAACTTGTCAAATCCGTATCCGAATGCGTTAAACTGTATTTGGAAGTGATGTTGCCCCACGTTTCTTTCCAGTTAGCCCAGTCATCAGGCATCCCGACACTGACAATTTTGCCTTCTTGCTTAGCCTGCTTTTGAATCTCTTCCAAAGTCTGTTCTTTGGCCGGAGTGCTCGTGGTCGATGGAGAGGATTGTTGAGGCGCACCGCACGCCGAGATGCTCAAAGCCATCAAGCTGATCATTAAGGCAGACTTCAATGAAAGATGTTTTTTCACAATGAATTCCTCCGTATTTTGGTTATTTGTGTGTTTAAGTTGTTTTTAAGGACAATTTGATTGTAGAATCGCAATGTTTTCAACAAATCAACTGAACGTAAATATTTTGTAAAGAAAAAAGATTACTTTCCCCCATTTCTGATCATGGGAAAAGTAATCTTTAACACGTGAATACAGTATGTTCCTATTTGAAGCCAACAAAAAGGACAGGCCGAATGCAATCATTCGTCTGGCCTCTGCAGCTCTGGGGTATGGCGTAGATACCTAAATTTTTTGTTGAGTTCTATAACGAACGAATAGCATGACTCCAAGGATTAACAACAACATACCAACAACCTCAAGGATCACTCCTGCAGATGATTCTCCCGTTTTAGGAAGAAGAGATTCCACCTTATCATCACCTTTACTAGGTGTAGAACCACCTGTTGTTGTGTCTGTAGGTTTGGAATTCTTAATCTTTGTATTGGTAATGTCATAACCGTGTACTTCGGATTTGTACCCTGCTACCGGTTGTTCTTTTACTTCGTACAAATATTCGTTGCCATCATCATCATATGTTGCCAATTTTGCAAACGTATAATTCCAACCATTTGCTGCTGTTACTTCTTGGGTTTGGATCACAGTACCGTTTTGTAATAAGTCTACGAGGATCATGCTTGGACGGTCAGACGCCTTATCACCCTTCCAGATTTTCGTTCCTTCGACAGTTGTTGAACCACCTGGAATTGGTGGAAGTGGATTTACTGGATCCTTTATTTTTGTATTCGTAATGTCATAACCGTGTACTTCGGATGTATATCCATCCACGGGTTGTTCTTTCACTACATACATATACGCTTTGTCATTTGCATCATTTGCTGCTAAATCTGTAAATGTATATTTCCAACCGTTAGCTGCTGTTACTTCTTGGGTCCGGATCACAGTACCGTTTTGTAGCAGGTCTACATTGATGCTGCTTGGACGATCTGTTGTATTGTCGTCTTTCCACGTTTTGGTTCCTGCTACTTTGGTTTTAACGACCGTAGGCGGATTTACTGGATCTGTAGTTGAACCTCCTGGGTTTGTAGGTGTACCACCATCTGTAGGAGGAACTACTGGATCCTTCACTTTTGTATTCGTGATGTCATAACCGTGTACTTCGGATTGATATCCTGCTACTGGTTGTTCTTTTACTGTATACGTGTATGCTTTGCCATCAGCATCATTTACTGCCAAATTCGCAAATGTATATTTCCAACCATTCGCTGCTGTTACGTCTTGTGTGTTGATGACTTGACCGTTTTGTAATAAATCGACTTTAATGGCGCTTGGACGATCTGCCGCATTGTCATCTTTCCACGTTTTTTTTCCTTCTACAGTAGTTGTTTGCACCACTTTTGTATTCGTGATGTCATAACCGTGTACTTCGGATGTATATCCTGCTACTGGTTGTTCTTTCACTGTATACGTATAGGCATTTCCATCAGCATCATAGGCTGCTAGCTTGTCAAATGTATACTTCCAACCGTTGGATGCTGTTACATCTTGTGTGTTGATGACTTGACCGTTTTGTAATAAATCGACTTTAATGACGCTTGGACGATCTGCCGCATTGTCATCTTTCCACGTTTTCGTTCCTTCTACGGTAGTTGTTTGCACCACTTTTGTATTCGTAATGTCATAACCGTGTACTTCGGATGTATATCCTGCTACCGACTGTTCTTTGACAGTATACGTATAAGCATTTCCATCAGCATCATACGCAGATACATCTGCAAATGTATAGTTCCAACCGTTGGCTGCTGTTACTTCTTGCGTTTTGATCACAGTACCGTTCTTCAGTAAGTCTACTTGAATGGTACTTGGACGATCTGGTGTGTTGTTATCATTCCATGTTTTTGTTCCTGAAATGGATGTCGTCTTCACTTTATTCGGAATCATCAGCTTAACGCCTTTTTCAGCACTCGCATCAATCGAAAAGTTTACTTTGGCTTGAGGATCGAAATCCAGATAGTCTGGAGCTGCAATCTCTTGTACATAGTAATTTCCTACATCTAAAGCAGGAGCTTCAACCATACCTTGATCATCTGTTGTATAGGTATCTCCAATTTGTTCACCTGACTCTTTGTACAACTTAAACGAGACATTCGGGATGACTTTTTCTTTATTCCCTTCAATGTGCTTAACGATTCTTAAAGTTCCTTTAGGTGGTAAATCACCCTGAGCATCCCCGCCAAATGAAATATTTTTGACTGTGGCACTATCCGACTCAGTAACCGGGTCTTTGTACAGAATTTGGTAATCAAGCTCGTAATTATTCTTCAAAAATTCTAGGCTCTTTCCGCTTTCCGTTATCGTACTTGTATAATAAACGGTAAAAGACCTAGCACTTCCCATATTCCAGTTAATCACGACTTTAAATGAAAGACCATCGTCATTAAACTGAATATTTCCATAACGTTGCTTTTGGAATTCTTCAATAGATAATGACTCTCTATTATCAACTGTTATCCGAAAACTATCTTTATTAAGAGTTTGACCTTCCTGCAAACGATCAGACACTACAATATCGCGGCTTAAATATTCTTTGTTTAAGTTTATATTTAAAAACCAACGCACTTGATCGGCCTTATCCGGCTGGATATCACCAGCTTTGTAGAAAAATGGCTTAGAACCAGAACCGCCACTGGTTGGACCGGTAATCGTTACAGTTTGCATATCTAAATTTGTATCTAAATTTGTTTCAACATCTTTCTTTTGATCCGTTGCTACATTAGTACCCCGAACTGTAAAATAAAATTGCCCTCTAATATTTTGAAGTTTCTCAACTGTATCCGTAAATGTGCATATCACATTTGTTGGCGTAATTTGAACAGTACCAAAATCAACGCCTTCTTCATTTTTTAACGGGATGGATGCACTAAATCCTTGCAATTCTGGAGGCAATGTTAATGTTAGTGTATCTCCAGTCTTCATCTGATTTCCGGATTTATCACTAAAGTTCACTGTGATTTGCGTCTGTTCACCATAATTTAGTTCCTTTTTGTCAATCGTAAAACGATCAACAAATCCAGTAGTATTCAATTCTTGTGCATTTGCGATCATAGGTACAAAGCTCTGACCTATCGTAAACATAAGTATCATGAGCGTTAAAAACATTGAAAATACTCTTTTTGACTGCCTTTTCATACTGTGTCCTCCTATTTTCTGTTTTCTCCTAGGCTGCATTTGGGCTAATCTATTATTTTCCCTTTAATAATCAGACGATGCGTTGGGTTTATCATGGGGTCACAAGTAACAAGTGTAATCTCCTTATCCTTGCCGTCAGGGTTAAGCACCCACACCTCATCTGGCTTGACGCGTAACTTTTCCGTTACTGTGTATTCGAACTGCTCTTTTCCATTATTGACCTTGATGTAATCCCCCACAGCCAGCTCGTCCAACCTGTTGAAATTCCTTCCATATGTACGATTTCGGTGACCCGCTATGGCATAATTCCCAACTTCACCAGCCTTGCCTGTATTAGCAATACTAGCGACGGTTTTCCTCATGTTGGCTTGCGTTGCTCCATGAAGGATGGGAAGCTTTAAGTCTATTTTGTCAATCGTCAGAATTCCTTCTGCAGCTTCATGCTCTGGAGACTTGACTGTTGTATTGTCTTCACTGCCTCGGATTGCGGGAAGGGTAGATGTAGGCTTCACGGCTCCCTTCTGTGCTTGCTCTGTAGGTTCTTCTGCGCTATCAATATTAAGAAGACTGTCCTGCCACTCCTTTAATAGCTGTTCCTGCTGATAATCTTGATACATCTCTGTCAGTTTTGGAGTTACCAATAACATGATTCCGATCACCATAAGCAGGATGGCCGTGATTTTTTTGTTCATTTTCCCTTTCTACCCTCCTCTTCTGTCCTTTCAACACAAAAACGCCCGACTGCATTAACGATGTTAATTGCGGCCGGACGATCATAAGTCATGAACTCTTAGATTCCTAAGCTTTGCGAGCTAATCTTTCGATTAGGGTGCCAAAATTATGTAATTGCCGTCAGTTCAGATATACCCTTAATACAGCATGGAGTATAGATAATGTGTTGCAAAACAGTATATACGAACCATTAGCATAACCCAATATATAACACGGATATATGAATGTCAATTTATGAAAATAAAAAAACTGAAAATTTTTCATGTTATTCAAAGATTTTTCATTATTTTTCAAAGGTCAACTTATTTGAATATCAATCCTTTATCTCAACCCAAAAAAACTAGGGCTAGTTGCCCTAGTTCTTTACGATATATTAGGATTCAGCTTTCTAATCCCTATACCTCTTTCCGCTTCAAATGCAGTAATCCTCCAATGAAGAATAGAATGAAACTGCACGTAATCGTAATCAGAATATTTTCGATCGGCAGCGTGAAGGCACCGAAGTCCATCTCACTATGTGTCAACATGGCCAGTGAAGGTTGTGCCCAAGGATAGTAAGGTCCGAACTGGGCAGAGTTGACGATCAGCATATTGGGCAACGTCAGTGCTACATTAATAGCCAGCGGTGCGGCAAAGCTGCTCCATCCGATCGATACCCATAATTGTAAAGCCGCGAGCGGCAGACAAGCGACCCAACCGCTGATGATAGCTGGAAGCGTCAACTCCCAGTTCATTCCTCCGGAAATATTATGAAAGCTTACTGACGCAGCTAGGGAAGCGAGCATGAGCAGTTGGGTAACCGCAAGCAGCAGCACAACAATACTGAACTTTGCCATAAATAAGCCCGTTCTAGATACGGGCAAGCATAGCAGTGATTTCCAGCCTCCGCCGCTATGTTCATATCTGCACACAAACGCAGAGAATATTCCCGTCAAAATCGGAAGCAGCAGCATAGCGTGAAGTGTGAAGACGACGGACTGCAACTGAACGTACTGTATAAGTGCTGGCTTATCATCGAGCGATGCCATCAAACCGATGATGAGCGAGATAAGCGGGCTTACAAGAACCAATATCCAGATGGGGGATCGGCTCAGCTTTAGTCTTTCAGAAGCCATTAATCCCATAAATGATTTGATATTCATCTCAGTTCACATCCTTCCGGTTGAAGTGAATGGAGCCGAGCAACAGAACGACGAAGCCGCAGAGGAAGCCTACCCCTACGAACACTTCCCCCTGAGAAGCTTTGAATGCAGCGAGCGGCCAACTCACGGGGAGCCATTCTGAGATCGGAAAGATGGACAGCACAGCCAGGACTACGCCAATCGTTATGGGAAGTGACTGATTCCGATATGTCATGCACATCCATAGCACAAATGCTAGAATGGGCCAGGAAGCGATAAATGGATAGAAGGCCAACTTGGCCACATCGACGATCGGAATATTCGTCCCGAATTTTAGCATCAAGCCTAATGCGATTGAACCCAGAGCCAATAAAATGCACGATATAGTCAGCATGAATATCACAACCGCAAACTTGGCGCCAAATACGGAATAACGCGATATCGGCAATGCCAACAGCTGCTTCCATGCGCTCGTGTGGTGCTCGATATTCGCGAGCATTGAGCTTAGAATTGTAATGCCCATGAGGAGCGCGATAGGAACGAACATCGCTATGTTCTCCAGTAAGTATCTCCATACATCATCCGCATATTGTTTCATCAAATAATCGTATCGCAAGCCGTAGTTAAGCGCCTGCATGGCAATCAATCCAATCGGAGCCAGAAACACCAGAAACCAGAGCCCTTTGCCCTTAAGCTTCAGGAGATCTGCCCTTATAGCTCTGCCGATCATAAGCTTCGTCCCTCCCCGACAATATGAAGGAACAGCTCCTCAAGCGACTTGCGATTTTCCTCTACACGATAGACGGAGTGGCCTGCGCTCACAAGACTCCTCACCGCGCTAGCTACTCGATCGTCATCGGTATTACCCATCGTCAAAGTCGAGCCCACAGCTTGGATGGAGGCTTCAATACCTTGTTCGCGCAGCAGCCTTAGTGCACGCTGCACCTCCGATACACGCAGGGTTACGACGCTCTGCGACTGAAGCTGCATGTTCTGAATCGTATCTTGGAACACAAGCTCGCCCTGCCGAATAATGCCGACGATGGAGGCCATCTGTTCCACCTCGCTTAATAAGTGGCTGGAGATGAGCACGGTGATGCCATGCTGCTTCGGCATATTTTTGATGAGTTCCCTAATTTCCAGAATACCAGAAGGATCGAGTCCATTCGTCGGTTCATCCAGAATGAGCAGCTCCGGACTGCCGAGCAGCGCGCTGGCGATGCCGAGCCGCTGCTTCATGCCAAGGGAATAGCCTTTAACCGCGCGCTTCGCCTCTTTCGTCAGCCCCACGATCTCCAGCACTTCATCAATGCGCTTGCGAGGCGCGTCGATGATGCGTCGTATCGCCTCCAAATTCTCCACCGCATTTAAATGCCCGTAGTAAGAAGGATACTCAACCAGTGAGCCTACCTTTCGCAAAATAGATAGCCGTTCTTTTGCCAGCGACTGTCCGAACACTTCTATACTCCCGCTGGATGGTTTGATTAAGCCTAACAGCATACGGATCGTCGTTGTTTTGCCCGCGCCGTTCGGGCCAAGAAAGCCGTATATTTCACCTTTCGCTATTTTCAAGTTCAGATCAGACACCGCATAGCGCCCTTTATACTTTTTACTAAGACCTTTCGTCTCTATAATCCATTTACTCATCTGTATCACCTCGAGAACTAGCATATCTACTCAAGGTTAAATGAACAGCGACGAAAGTTTAAATTTGGTTTAAATTATCGGGATTCACTAGCTAATTCTTCAGTACGTAAATATAAATTCGAGTTCCTTCATTCGAGCTATCCGTTTCCATGCCTAACCCCATCTCGACGATCAGATAGTTCACGATTGCCAGCCCGATACCGGCTCCCTTAGCCTCCGAATCGGACTGCATGCCGGTGCCGCGATCAGCGATAACTAGCACGCTCTTACCTGCACGTTGCTGGGCACACAGCCCGATATATCTGCCTTGCGAAGCGTGACGCACAATATTTTGGAACAGATTATCCAAAATACGCTGGAAACCCGCCTTGTCCACGTTCCATACCCATGCCTCTTCGGGCAGCAGCACCTCGATCTCCATACGTTCACGCTCCCAGATCGGATACCAGCTTGCAGCACTCTCTCGTACCAGCCGCAGCACATCGAGCGGCTCTGGCGCCAGCTGATACCGGCCGCTCGTCATCAACGTGTGGGTCAACAAGTTATCGATCAGCTCACTTAATCCCGATACCTTGTCCTGCACGATGTCCAGTGAGTTCCGCCCGCGATCGCTCAGCGCTTCCCTCTGCAGGCCATACAAATGTCCACTCATGACGGTCAGCGGCGTCCGTAGGTCATGCGAAAGATTGGCGATGAGTGATTTCCGCAAGGTCTCCTCTTCGACTTGTCGCCTCCGACTGGTACTCAGCTGTTCTATCATTCCATTAAACGCCGCTTCCAGCGCTCCAATCTCATCCTGTTTCCTGATTTCTACAGGTTTTGGGATCCCATGCTCATCCTGTTGAGCCATTGCGGTTTGCAGATGGAGCAAGCGCTTCTGGATGTGCCGGAAGAAGAGAATGGATATGGTTATGAAGAGCACTAACACCGTAAAGATCATGGCGATATATACAGGTGTCCCTATCATCGGAGGTCTTTCGACCAGATTCCTCGGTATTTGCAGCACCATAAAGCTTGAGCGGGTATTGTCCTTCCCCATGAAGGCTACAACTGTATATGGATCACTGTTCACACTCTTTTTCATGAAGGCCACTGCATCACCAGGTGTCCATCGATCAGGTATTCCGACTTGTGGGGGAAGCTCTAACCCTGTTACCCCTTCGCTGTTCACCCAGAACATCGAAGCCTCAGGAAACTGTGCTTTCAGCTCCTGCAAACGGCGATTGATCTCGAGCGTTGATTTTCCCTCCATTTCTGCTGCAGCGGCATACCACAAGGTCCTTACCTGAGACGCGTCACCATACTTCAAATCACTTTCCTGATTGCTGTTCACCATATTCTCCAATACGATATAGGACACGCTTATGGCGGGCAGGACAATGGGAAGGAACAATAAAGATCCCAGGACAATAAGCAGGTACTTGTTTCTTAGGGATTGTCTTGCGAACCATTTCGACCTATAGGGTTTACGAATGCCTCTCTTCATGCTTTCTTCACCCTCTAACCCGATATCCTATGCCTCGTATGGTCTCGATAATTTCTGGAGACGAAGGATCTCTTTCGATCTTCTCGCGAAGATAGCGGATATGTACCATCAATGTCTTATCCCCTTCAAAAAAGGGCTCGCCCCACACCGATTCATAGATTTGCTCCTTCGTCATAATCTGGCCGAGATGGCGGATCAGATACATAAAGATATGGAACTGCTTGCCGCTTAATGTGATCTCTTCTTCGGTATCTGTATTCACGATCCGGTTCTCTTCTTCATAGACGCGCAAGTGCTTCGCTTTCGTTGGAACGTTGGAACATGTGCTGGAACGCCGCAGCAATACCTCAATTCGAGCTATTAACTCATCGGGATGGAATGGCTTTGTCACATAGTCATCCGCGAATTGAAGTCCCTGAAGCTTATCATCAATCGCTGTCCGCGCTGACAGCATAAGGATCGGGATCGAAGGCTCCGCCTTCTTCAAACGCTGGCCTACGGTAAATCCGTCCAGACCAGGCAGCATGACATCCAGAATGATCAGGCTGCAACCCTCAACCTCCTCCGTGGCCCGATCTCCGCTTCGAAGCCATTTCACTTCGTATTGATGCGAGCGAAGATGCTTCTCAACGAAGCTTCCAATCTCTTGATCATCCTCAATGTATAACAGCGTCGTAATCATACGCCAACTCTCCTTTCGCCGCTCATCGTTGTATGTGAGCATTGTACGATCCTAATCGTTTGATGTATATTTATTCTACTAAAAAATAAGAGGGTGGGCGATGTTCACTTGTCATTCGGTGGTTATAGCGCCGTCATGCAGAAAAACACCGCGCGCTGGGAGCTGCGCACGGTGCGAAAAGAAATCATTTTTATATTTTGTGCGTAATGGTTAGAAATGAGACTAAATGATGGGAAATCGGGCGAATTTATGGTTACGATCGAGATTTTCTGTATTTATTATATCTATAAATGAGATTTTCAGACGCTGTTGGTTCAATGGCGCCATCTGAGCGGCACACATTTATTTAGTCGAAGTTTCTGTCTTCAAATCCCCAAAATTCTAAAAGTCGCTTATTTTCTTTAATTTCATCTTCAGTTAAACGGCCCAATTTCAACTTGGCAAGTAGAACGAGATCTTTATGATCATTGAACGTGAAGTCCTTATATATCTCCTGATTCTTCTTATGGAATAGATGGATTAGCTCTGTAAGTTCGAAATACGGCAAAGATCCTGATTTCCAGTCCAAAAAAGATTGATATAAGGGTTCCAGAGCTTCTTCCGTTACCAATTTGTGATATTCATCAATAATTTCACGCTCGTGCTGCCGTCTTTGTTGTTTAGGAGTTAATTTGCTATCCAAGTTTCTTTCCTCTCTTTTATTGGAATATGCCAGTTAAAATACCATGTTCATAAGCAATGTGGCACTAAAAGAACCTGCGATAAAGTTCTCGCCGGCGTTCGCCGCGCAGCTGAGCATATATTTGGGTAGTTGATGCCTTTTCATGCCCCAGCATGCCTTGTATGAAATCTAAAGGTGCACCGTTATCAAGGAGCTGACATGCATAGGTATGACGAAAGCGATGCGGGTATACATTTGCTTCGATCTCACCCCGGTCTGCAAGCCGCTTTAATGCCCACCTAAGCGTTGGAATCGCCATTCGTTTTATCGGAATTGTATTGGTTACAAATAAAGCCTTACATGAGTCTGAACGACTGGCTAAATACTTCTTCAACCATACTTTACACTCTGTGGTGAAGTAAACCTCTCTTTGCTTTGAACCCTTGCCATTTACAATGGCAGAACAGTTTTCCCAGTTCAGATTCTCCATGTTTATCTTCTCGACCTCTCCAATTCGACAGCCTGTGCTATAGAGAAACTCTAGTTTGACTCTAATAGAAGGTTTTAAACTGCTTGCATTCAACTAACGTGTCTCGTTAGCTTAATAATGCTATCGATTATCTCGTAATCAGAGAGTTTAAAATAGCGCGTCCCTTAAGTACAACTCTATACTTTTAAAGTTACCCTAAAGCTAACAACAAAGCATCAAAATTTCCTCGCCATTCACGGTGAGTCGTCCATTTAACGTCTTGATTGTCACCAAGTTTTCTCGGCACAATATGGAAATGAATGTGGAATGCATCTTGTTGTGCCTCGGGCCCTGAACTGTTAATTATCTGAACATTTTTGATTCCTAATTTTGTGTTATATAACATAGCTATCTTTTTAACAACACTCATTACTTTTGTTAATTCATCCTCAGGTGTGTCAAAGATATTCTCATAATGCTTTTTTGGAATAACTAATGTGTGATATTCATTTACAGGATTTATATCGAGAAATGCATAGACGGACTCATTTTCATAAACCTTCCAAGAGTTAGCCTCACCTTTTACGATTTTGCAGAATATACAGTCGTCCATTACAATCTCTCCTTTACTCCTAATATTGATTATCCCTTTGGTCATTTATTTTCGGAGACTGGCGCTCAGCAGCCTTGTTGTTGAGCTCTCGTGTCCCGTTAGCGTAATCTTCTTTTCAAAATTTAAGATCGTTCTTTGCTAATTCCAAAGCTACAGCTATTTTTATCTGATTCGTTTTGCTACGTCCCCTAAGCAAATTCTCTATTGGATAAATATCTACTATCGGAGCTATTTTATCATCGTAACGATCCAACTCAATATTAATAACTGAGTGTGTATCCACAAGAAAAGTGATAATATCTTCCCCCTGCTCAGGAGTCCAATATAAGATATACGCTGTTTTCATTGAGGGAAAAGTTTCTTTGATAATGTTCAAGAACCTTTGCATGGATATATCATCGAAAAGACGAATTCTTGAGGCTTGTAATTCTTTTCTATAAGCTTGTTCTGTATTAGTCCCTTTAAGTTTCATGGCATACCCTCTTTCCTAAAAAGCCGTCTGCTATTTATTCATGAAAACTTCACGTTAATCTGCCCGTTATCAATAATGATTGTTTTTCTATTTTAGCCACCATCGCAACAATGTAGGTAACTTTGTGTCAAAAAACTATTATGTAGGAACATTTTTGTATGACACAAATGTTCCTACATAAAAAAAGGTAAAGCCTGGTTTATCAAGCTTTTTATCGTTAAGTTATTGTTGGCACTTTTGTGTCATTGGAAAAATATATATTCTTCTTTAAGCTAATGTCACAAATGTCCCGAACATGTTACGGTAAAAATCCAGTTAGTAAAACAGTTTGAGAGCGGAGATTTTGCGTTAGTAAAATACTACTCGTCCCTTGACTGGCTGGATAGGGGTAGCGGCTTGCTATAAATCAAAACTTGTAGCTTCATTTTGTTGAAAAAATGCGTATTTGATTAAGATAACTCTTCTTTGCTGATTGCTATAGACGGGTAGTGTTCAAGAGTTGTTAGGTCTGTGTCCAATGGCACACTATAAACCATATAGTAGTCTTTTGAATCGGGGGTTGATATTAGTTTTTCGATTTTTTGTTGAGCTAACTCCTTATTGGTTGTAGCAAATACTACTGATACAATACCGACTTTATTATTTTCCAATTCTTCTATAGAACCTTTCATTATAATTTTTAAGGCTTCTTCTCCATTTAGCCCTAATGCAATATATTCATCTTGCGTCATAAGAAATCCCTCCGTTTTTATGCGTCTAATTTCAATGTTGCGAACACTCAATAAATTTCAATTTCCTACTATATCCATTTTACCGCATATTTCCTAACCTTCATAAAAGTATTTGTGAGAGATCGTAAATAGAGTAACTAATTTATTAAAACTAAACCTGCACTATAGCTCAATGAGGCTGCCGTTGCCGGCAGCCTCATTGAGCTATAGTGACCCGTATTACATCATTTTATCCTTAAATCTTATACGCCTTCATCGCTTTGCGAAGCTCTTTCCACGATGGACGTTTGCCGTACATCAGTACACCCGTGCGATAAATCTTCGCAGAGAGCCAGCCGAAGATGAAGATCGCTACAAGCAAAAGGACGATCGAGAGCCATACTTCCCAGTAAGCCACTTCACCAAGACCAAGACGTAAGATCATCGAGGTTGGCGACGTAAACGGAATGAAGGATGCGACCTTCACCAGCATCGTGTTCGGTGTCGCTAGGCTGAACATACTGATGTAGAATGACGCCAGCGATAACAGTGTAATCGGCATGATTGCCTGACCAAGGTCTTCCGTACGGCTGACCATTGAACCAACCGCTGCGAATAGCACCGCGAACAAGAAGTAGCCTAGAATATAGAATACAAGTCCATAGATTAAGAGCATCGGGTCAATTTGTGACATATCAATATGGGCTTCTTTTAAGACCGCGACGTTATGCGGTAAGTTTACGTTCACTGCGACAGCAGCGACGAAGACGGCAATCTGTGTAAGACCGACGAGGAACATCCCCATTACTTTCCCGAACATTTGCGATAACGGCGACACACTTGTAATCAAGATCTCCATGATGCGCGAGCTCTTCTCTGCCGTAACTTCCGCAGCAATCATATTACCGGTCATGTAAGCCGTCATGAAGAACAAGAACAACATCACATACACCAGAATATTCGCGGCAATCTTCTGTTCCTCCGTCTGATTCGTTCCGGCATTGCCTTCACTTACAGCGACCTGCTCCAGATTCATCGTGATTGGTTCAGACAACTGCTTCTTCTGCGCATCGGTAAGAGAATCCGACACGATGAAGTCCGTCTTCACCGAGCCAAGTGCGGTCTCGAGAGATTTCGTCGTCGAATCTCCAGTTACTCGGATATTGCTAGATTTGTAGATGAATTTCGGAAATTCTCCCGCTTTCCCTTCGCTTGCGACCAAATACCCTGCAATTTTCTTCGCTGCAAGATCCTGCTTCAGCTTCGCTTCGTCCGTTGCCGGATCACCCGAACCATCATTTACTTGAATGGACAATTTGGAGTCTGACTGCTTCTTATAATATGCCTGTAATGCAGGTGCGACCCCTTCCGAGTCATTGACCATAGCGACGACTTCCGCTTTTGCCGGGCCGCCTTCGTCTTTATTGAACAGCGACATCACATAGAAACTATTAATCCCTGCCGTCACGAGTAATATGAGAATGATTGTCGTGACGATGAACGATTTTGTTTTTACTTTATTTTTAAAGGTAAACCCTACGATTGTCTTCATATTACTCATGACGCTCACCCACCGCCTTAATAAAGATTTGGTTCAACGTCGGTTCCACCACTTCGAAGCGATTCACCGTGCGCTGCTGCATCGCCGTTCTAAGAATCTCCTGCGCTGCTTGCTCATCCGAAATGCCAATCTTGTAGCCCGTCTCTAGGCGATCCACCTTCGTAACTCCTGTAATTTGATGGAGTCCTGCAACCTCGCCATCCGTCCCAAGAATGACGCTCTCACGCGGGAATTGACGCTTGATGTCCTTCAAATTCCCCTGTAATACGGTGTTCGACTTATGCAAAATCGTGATGTTCTGGCATAGCTCTTCAACATGCTCCATACGGTGCGTCGAGAACAGAATGCTCGCTCCTTCGTCGCGAACCTCTTTGACCGTCTCCTTCAACAGCTCCACATTGACCGGATCGAGACCACTAAACGCTTCATCCATAATGATGATTTGTGGCTTATGAATCACCGCCGCGATAAACTGCATTTTTTGTTGATTTCCTTTGGACAACTCTTCGATCTTCTTATCGTAATATTCCGGTACGTTGAAGCGATCTAGCCAATACTTCAAGCTGCGGTCGGCATCCGCTTTCGACATCCCGCGCAGTTGTGCCAAATAAACGAGCTGCTCACTGACTTTAATCTTCGGGTACAATCCCCGCTCTTCCGGCAAATAACCCATCAAACGGTTCAGTTCCTTGCTATATCCCTTCCCGTTATAGCGAATGTTACCTTCATCAGGATAGATTAGACCGAGCACCATCCGCATCGTCGTGGTCTTCCCCGCACCATTGGCACCTAAGAGCCCATAAATTTCGCCTCGGCTCACTTCAAGATTGATCTGATTCACCGCACGTTTATCCCCATAAACTTTAACCACTTGTTCCACTTGCAATGCATTCATCCCATCAACCTCCTCATCCGAATCCTTCTAAAAAATAACCTTAAGATTGCTGAATCAAATACGTTAAAATTTCATCCAACTCCACGCCACCGGTACGAAGTACACGAAGCCCAGCTTGCTCTAGCGCCATCTCAGTCATCGAGACATCTAACGTTACAATTTTAACGACATTCCGACTTTCATTCTCCAGCGCCATCACACCGCCAAGCCGTCTTAACGATACACGATCCACCACCTCTGGCGAAGCTTCTACCCACAAAGCCTTCCAGTCATCGATCAATTGGTCCTTTTCATATCTACCCAGCAGTTTCCCTTTGTGCATGAATACAACATAATCGGCTAATCGTTTGACTTCATCGATGATATGTGAGGCTAAAATAACAGCACGATCTCCACGATCCATATACGCTCTAATCTCATCTAACATGAACTTCCATGACAAAGGGTCTAATCCGGAAGAAGGCTCATCCAGCAGCAGTAAATCCGGCTCATGAACAAATCCGATAATGAACTCGCACTTCCTGCGGGTTCCCTTAGACATTTTGCCGAACCGCTGCTTCGGATCGATCTCGAACACGTCAACCATTCGTTCATAGAGCTCCTGGTTCCATGTTGGATACCAATATTTCATTTCTGTGACGATCCGCTCGAGCGTATCTCCATTCTGATCGTTCCATGACTTCTCCATCACATAGCCAATTCGTTTCTTTAACTCCCACTGATGTTCTCCTCTAAGCGTATGACCAAGCAGTTCAATCTGCCCTTGATCGGGATGGACAAGCTGCATCACCATATTCATCAATGTGCTCTTCCCTGAACCATTGGACCCTACGATTGCGGTCACATAGCCGCTCGGAATGTCCAGATCCATCGGCCCAATCTGGAGCTTCCCTCGCTCCTTCACAATGCCTTTCATACGAACAACCATATTTTCCATGCGCTCACCCCATATTCAATCATTGCATCTTTTGCCGTTATCCCTTATATTTCGCATCTAGTACTTCCTTGAAAATCGCCTTGAGATCTTCCTTCGTACATTGCACCTGCATGCCAACATCCACGGCCGATTCCATCGCCTCAACAACCGCTGTTCTACGATGTCTGTCTCGTTCATCGGATCCAACCTTAGCTACAAAGGTTCCTGTCCCTTGCTTCGTCCGCAGCAGCCCTTCAGATTCAAGATCTTGATAGACGCGTCGGACGGTGATCACACTGCATTTCAGATCATTCGCGAACTCCCGGATCGATGGCAGCAGAGTCCCTTCCTCCACTTGACCACTTAAGATCAATGACCGAAGCTGCACTTCAATCTGGTGGTACAAAGGCTCTGCACTATTCTCATTTATTTGAATGGGGATCCACACCTTCCCACCTCTTCTCTTCTGAATCTCTTGTTATGGCTTATGGCTACATGAGGTCTCGTGTCTTCAACTTCCGTCTGACGCCTATAATCGATATATAAATCGCTAGCCAGCTAACCAAAGACATGATAATTGGCGCTAACAGGGGGCTTTGCTTCGCGACTTCAACCGTGAATACAATGACGTTTACTTTGGCGAACCAACAGATAAGTGCAGCAGCTGTGTTGCAGACCATCAGGACGATTGTTACCCCTAAATACACTTTGCCGCTTCGCGTTAATTCCGTATAAATGTATACCGCTGACATCAATACTGCATACCCAAGCCACACCAATGCATAACTTATATATTGTGCCAAGGTCATGCCACCAACTAATCGCTCCGCGAACAGATACTGTACGGTAAAAAATATCGTTCCATTCACGGTTAACGGTATAATCATCTGGATAATCCGGCTGGCTATCATGGCCTCGAACGAAATCGGCATTGAACGCAAATGCGCCAGATTTACGGTATAGGAATCGTCTCGATGATAGTTGAACGATTTCTTGTTGAAGATGAAACCGAGTATAGGTACAAGCGTTAAGAAGTAGAAATCAACGAAGAAGTGCGCTGGCGACGGTTCCTTATCTATCGCATGAAGGCCATGAATCAGTGGAATCGACATCAGCGTAATATAGGCAATCATGAGGAACGAGAATAGATTTCTATACCTTAATCCCCCATATTCCATTTTCGTTAAAAACCATGCATCTCGTATGACTTGCACGTATATCATCCTCTCAAGCATTTGGCTAAGTAATCTATGTTTCTTCAGTGTTTATACTGTATATATCTTTATACACAGTATATAGTGTGCTTAACGCACTGTCAACACTTTCCACCACACTTTTGATCAATCCATTTTCTTTCCATTTTCAATAATTTACGTAAACCAATTCATTCCTTTCACAGCAAGGGGTTTCATATTCCCTATGCAAGAAATCTCTATTCAAGATTTAGGGTATTCCAAAGTTTAAGCTTAAATGGGTGTGATGTATCGCCTTGACTGCTGTTCATAAAACCAACTAAAATCGATATCTATAACTAAACATTAAATTTAACGCACTAAAGATGTAATGTCTTACTGTATACAGACGAAACGGAGGAACCATCTTGACCACCCTACAAAACGACCTTCCCCATCATACACACAAGGAAAAGCATCCGCCAGGCTTATATATTCTATTCTTCACCGAGATGTGGGAACGGTTCAGTTACTATGGCATGCGGGCGATGCTCGTCCTTTATTTGACTGCAGCATTCATTAGCGGCGGGCTGGGGTTCTCCGAGAGCTCTGCGATCTCTGTCTATGGATTCTTTACTGGCGCCTGTTATTTCACGCCGCTGCTAGGCGGTTATTTAACCGACCGTTATCTAGGCCGTCGCAAAGCGATCACGATCGGTGGTATAGCTATTGCACTCGGCAACTTTGCTTTGTTCGCTTCACAGAGTGTTCCCGCCTTGTATAGCGGTCTGGCGCTAATTATTATTGGGAACGGCTTCTTCAAACCGAATATCTCTACCCTAGTCGGGGATTTATATCCGAAGAACGACCGGCGCATCGACTCGGCCTACACGATTTTCTATATGGGGATTAATGTGGGTTCACTCATCTCTCCGCTCATCTGCGGCTATTTAGCCGAGAATTACTTCAAGACGAACATGATGGATACGATCGTATATGGCTACAAATACGGGTTCCTCGTATCCAGTATTGGAATGGTTATTGGGCAGATTATTTTCAATACCCTCGCTCCGCGTTACCTGGGTGATCTTGGTACGAAGCCTGTAAGCGATATGGCTGCGATCAACAAGGGCGGGAAGAAATCCACTACCCCATTAACGCCAAAAGAGAAACAGCGGACTACGGTAATCCTGATCATTACCTGTTTCGTGATCTTCTTCTGGGCCGGATTCGAACAAGCTGGCAGCTTGCTTACCTTGTATACGAACCAATTTATCGATAAGACGATCTTCGGCTGGGAAGTTCCAACCGCTTGGTTCCAGTCGATCAATCCGTTATTCATCATCCTGCTTGCTCCCGTTGTATCAATGCTCTGGATGAAGCTCTCTAAGCGCAAACGCGGCGACCTTAACATCCCCACGAAAATGGGTCTTGGCATGATCTTGCTTGGTGTCGGTTATACCGTATTAATCATTGCCGTGCTGCGTACAGGCAGCGATAGTGATCATATCGTGCAGAAGGCGAACATTCTATTTATTATTGCAACATACTTCTTCCATACCGTTGGTGAACTCTTCCTATCCCCTGTCGGGCTATCACTCGTGAACAAGATTGCACCGGTCAAGCTCACTTCGCTGCTCATGGGGGTATGGCTTGCGAGTACAGGGATCGCGAACATCGTCGGTGGACAATTCGCATCCAAGATTAATACACTCGGATACTTCAATGTATTCAGCACAATTGGCGGCCTGTCCATTGTTCTCGGTATCATCCTCTTATTCCTATCGAAAACATTAACTCGAATGGCCGAATAAAAACCCCACAACGTGGTGCTTTGACTTTCGAAGCGATTCAGGTACTTTGCGGGGACCCCAAAAACATATATTCGCTTATACAAAAAGCCGATGAGTTCTTGCAATGCAAGAATTCATCGGCTTTATTACCTTGGAACACTTATTCTTATCTAGAAACCGAAAATGGCATCAATCACAGGTTTGGTGTGACCACCTGGATAGAGAACATACAGTAACACATAGACCGCAACGCCTGTAATCGCCGTGAAGAACCAAGTAACAGCCGTGACGCGACCCCATTTGCGGTGCTTCCCGAAATTCTTCTTGAATGCCAAGGTGAGTGTCGTTAGACCGAACACCGCAGCCACTGTTGCAAGCGTAATGTGGAAGATCAAGAACACCTGATAATATAATTTTAGATCATCTGGCCCACCCCATGCCGTATTACCAACAAAGACTGTACGCGACATGTAGATGATGAAGAATAACAACGCCGCAATCGCTCCAGCGATCATCGTCTTCTCATGTTCCTTCCGCTTGCCCTTAATAATCTGTACCCAACCAATCGCGACGAGTATCGCACTAATCACAATAAAACTTGTACTAATCGTCGGAAAAATCGTAAAAATATCCACGCAAACCCTCCGTTCTACTCCTCATCACCTTATGCTTTATTCCAATTCTCCGAGCCCATGATCGGTAGTTCGTCCATATCATCGTTCCGGCTTTCTCTTCTTACCCAATGATAGAAAATATAAGCCAGTGCTGATCCGTTCACAAGCTCCTGAATGAACTTCATCATGATGCCGCCCACTTGTTGATCTTGCATCGGATCTAAGATATTGAAGAACGTAGGCCCATCGAACAACTCGAGCAGAACCTTCGGATCGCCCGAGAAGCAATATCCCATGGCCTGAGCCCATACATTCGGATCATTATACGTCGCATACATCGGTTCTCCAGCGAAAATAATCAAAGCACAAGCTGGTGTAATTAAGACACTATTCACAAAGATATACGCCATCTTACTAACATCCTGCAGCTTGCCACCTGGAATCGGGCTGAGAATTGGCCACCACATCATCATCGAGGTAATTAATAATACCACATAATAGATCCGATGGACTACAAAATGAAGCATGACATAATCGTGAACAGCGGGAACATGATAGAGCGAGAACAGCGCGTTGAACAGCACTGCGGTGAAAATGGGATGCATTAAAAACTTCAATTTATGCAGCGGGCGATAGCGGAATACCGAGCGCCATAACCACGTTGGAATTCCAAGTATAATGAGCGGTGGCACAATAATATAAGATAATGCCATCGCTAGCATGTGGAACGTGAACATCAAATGGCTTAAGAAATTGACCGGGCCACCTTGCGCCAAATAGAATAACACCATCCCTGCTACAAAACATACTTTCTGCCCTAACTTCGTTGTCCCTTCTTCGGTAAATCGAGTACGAAGCGGACCAATGATCACAAAATAAGCAGCTGTAATCACGATCATAAGCATTAAAAACCAAGGACTCCATAAATCCGAGAAGCTAAAATATTCTAAGCCAAGCATGCCTTGATCCCTCCTTAATTGAACGGACACTGCCGTCCGTGAGGGACGGGCTTCATCCATGAAAAGAGGGGCAGCAATGACTGCCCCCCTCTACTTATTTTACCACCAAACCCAATATACGGCCATGATAATAGCTGTAAAGGCAATCAAGGCTCCGCCAAAAAGGAAAATGATTGGCATCAAATGCCCGCGGTCTTTCATGTGCATCCAGTAAGCCAATTGAACAATGACTTGCAGGACAGCCATCACGATAATGATGATGTACGTAAATGTCTTGTTCACTTCTCCTGCCATCACCGCTGCGAAAGCGATTAAGGTCAGAACAATGGAGAAAATAAATGCTACGATATGTTTCCCAGGTCCCTCGTGGCGATGACGGTGCTTCGCCGAGTCAGAAGCGGAATGCTGTGTTGACATTCGTTAGCCCACCTTTCCCATCAAGTAAACAACTGTGAAGATGAATACCCACACGACATCGATAAAGTGCCAGTAGATACCTGCTACATAAATTTTAGGGGCGGTTACGACCGTTAACCCTTTTTTGAAAATTTGAGCAATGAGAATTCCGATCCATACAACCCCGAATGCTACGTGAGCACCGTGGAAACCAACTAGCGTATAGAACGAAGAACTGAATGCGCTTGTCGTAAATTTATGCCCTTCATGCACATACTCGAAGAACTCATAAATCTCTAGACCCAAGAACCCTAGTCCAAGAATAACAGTAACGATCAACCAGTTGATCATTGCTTTGACATTGTGACGATGAAGCGCTTGGGTAGCGAATACGCTCGTCAAACTACTCGTTAAGAGTATGAACGTAGCCAGAGCCACTGTCGGTAATTGGAACAACTCTGTTCCTGGTTTACCGTCTGCGATCTGATCGCGAAGGGCAAGGAACGTCGCGAACAAAGTTCCGAACAATACCGATTCCCCGCCGAGGAACAACCAGAATCCAAGGACTTTGTTGCGTCCTTCCAGGGTCGCCTTCTCCGGCTCATGAGGCAATTGGCCGTCTAAATGTTCTGCGTGCGAACTCATGCTTTAACCCCCTTATCTTCAAGCTCCTCCGGTTCAATATGCCAACCATGATCATCAAATACCGAACGTAAGAACATACCGCCGAATGTAATAACCAAACCGAGAATTGCAACGATATAATTATTGAACAACATGCCTACGAAGCTGCTTGCGAACTCATCCTTCGCGAACATGAATCCAAAGCCTGCGATGAACAATCCAACCGACATCATGAATGGAATAATCGATGGTGAAGGCATATGAATCGAACCAATAGGCTCAGCTGCTGGAACTTCCTTATTACCCGCCATTTTTTCTTTCCAGTAAGCATCCAAACCACGCACAAGCGGCGTTTGTTTGAAGTTATATTCCGGTGCAGGAGAAGGAATCGTCCACTCTAAAGTACGACCATCTACCCAAGGATCGTTTGGTGCATTTTTCGGCTTCGCAGCTGTAACCGCGATGTTGATCAAGAATGCGATCGTACCTACACCCATCAAGAACGCGCCGATGGTGCTGATTAAGTTCATCGTATCAAAACCTTGGTTCGGCAAGTACGTGAACACGCGACGCGGCATCCCCATTAAGCCCAAGAAATGTTGAATAAAGAATGTCATATGGAACCCGACAAAGAATGTCCAGAACGTCAACTGACCAAGCTTCTCGTTCAATACGCGTCCGAACATTTTCGGCCACCAATAGAACAAACCTGAGAATAGTCCGAATACGAGACCACCGACGATAACGTAATGGAAATGCGCTACGACGAAGTAGGAATCGTGGTACTGGAAGTCAGCTGGCGCAGATGCAAGCATAACCCCTGTGACCCCACCCATGACGAATGTTGGGATAAATCCAATAGCGAACAAACTTGACGTATTGAATGTTAACTGACCACCCCATAGCGTGAACAACCAGTTAAAGATCTTAATCCCTGTTGGTACGGCAATGAGCATCGTCGCAATTGAGAACAATGCGTTCGCTACAGGTCCTAGACCTGCCGTGAACATGTGATGGGCCCATACCATGAATCCTAAGAACCCGATTAAAATCGTCGCGAATACCATGGAGCTGTATCCGAACAACCGTTTTCTTGAGAACGTTGAGATAACTTCTGAAATAATACCGAATGCCGGCAAAATCAAGATATATACTTCAGGATGGCCAAAGATCCAGAAGATATGCTCCCATAGCACTGCGTTACCGCCATTGGCGATTTCGAAGAAATTCGCACCGAATAGGCGGTCAAATGTAAGTAGAACCAAACCTACAGTAATCGCAGGGAATGCGAACAAGATCAATGCCGAAGTAATGAATACCGCCCATGTAAACATCGGCATACGCATGAAGGTCATGCCTGGCGCACGCATGTTAATGATGGTTACGAGGAAGTTAATCCCCCCGAGCAACGTACCGATACCGGCAATCTGCAACCCGATGGAGTAGAAATCCACCCCGTGGTGGTTACTGTATGTATTACTTGCAAGCGGCATATACGACGTCCAACCTGCATCTGGTGCTCCGCCAACCAACCAGCTCAAGTTCAAGAGCAAGCCCCCGAAGAAGAATGTCCAGAATCCGAGTGAGTTCAAGAACGGGAACGCTACGTCACGCGCACCGATCTGAAGCGGAATAATCGCATTCATCAAGGCGAAGATGATTGGCATGACCGCAAGGAAGATCATTGTCGTTCCGTGCATCGTGATCAATTCATTAAATGTCTGTGCGGATACAAAATCCATTTTAGGCTGCATCAACTGAATCCGAATGAGAATCGCTTCAATACCGCCGATTAGAAAGAACAATCCGCCGGCGATAAGATACAGAATACCGATTTTCTTATGGTCAACGGTTGTGAGCCAATCCATTAACCCGTGATACCTTTTTACCGAATGAGCCAAGGTTATTGCCTCCCTTACTTCCCGTTGTCATATTGTAATTTATAATTCGCAAGATACTTCGAAATGCCGTCCAATTCTTCTGGTGTCAAAGTAACTTTAGGCATTTTGGAGCCTGGTTTAACTTTCACTGGATCTTTAATCCATGTCTTCAAGTTCTCTTCAACAGGCGCCTCATCATTCAGTAATACACCAGCAACCGCTTGTTTATTACCAATGCCTGTTAAGTTCGGACCAAGTGTGCCGCCTTTATCCCCTACAGCATGGCAAGAAAGACATTTCTTCTCGAATGTTGCTGCGAGCGCAGGATCTTGAGGCAATACAGCTGGAGCCTTCATTTCTTGAACCCATGCATCGAATTTCGCTTCATCCACTGCTTTGACTTTAAAATCCATCAAGGCATGAGACTGACCGCATAACTCCGCGCATTTCCCGCGGTAAACGCCAGCTTTTGGCGCTTCAAAGTACATCTTATTCGTATTACCTTCAGGGTTGGTATCGATCTTACCGAACAAAGATGGAACCCAGAACGAGTGAAGCACGTCAACCGTGTTTAATTGAAGAGAAATTTTCTTCGTCGTCGGAATCACAAGTTCTTGACCGGTCTTAATTCCGAGCTGAGGATAGTCAAATTCCCACCAATATTGGTGCGAGGTGACCTTCACCTGAATCGCATTCTTATCCTTCGTGTAATCCTGTGCAAACTCAAACACGTACTTGACGGTAGGCACAACAAGAATCACCAATAGGATGATCGGAATTACGGTCCAAATGATCTCCAATTTGTGACTGCCTTCGACTTGTTTCGGTATTTCCGTCTGCCCTGGGCGTCTACGGAAGCGAATGAGCACGTAGGCTAAGATCAAGAACACGATCACGACTACGACGGTCATCATACCAATTGATAATTTCATTAAATCATATTGCTTCTCTGCAATAGGTCCTTGCGGCTGTAACGTCGACAGATCCGCACGGCCGCAAGCCGAAAGTAAAAGCGCCAAACCTGCCAAAATTGGAAGGAGCCGCTTTACTGCATGCCACCGATTCATCATTGATCAACCCCACTTTTTACATTTTCATAGATTGCGACGTTCCCCAAAATAAGCAATCTACGTGCTTTAACACGGATGCTAATCGCTTGTCAATTAACAGTATCACGTAATTAACTATAATTTCCGGGGGAATTTTTGTCAATGTTTATACACCAGTTCACAAATTGTTCTAAAAGTCAGAAAAGGCGCACCACTACGCGATTTGTATGCGCTTACAATATATTTTCGTTCCGCTTTCATAACACCTAGGCCCCTCCGTTTTGACTCCAAATTCTTCCGTAATCCTCCTCATTACAACACTTTATCGACACATTTCGATAAAACCTGAAATCGAATTTTACATTATATAGGTATATGCAAATTTCACAAAAAAAACCGCCTGTTCGAATGTTTTCATTCGCGCAGGCGGTCTGTATTTGATTAAGACTGTAGTTTTACCAATTCATGTTCAACAATCGTGGTCAGCTCTTCTTCATAGCCTCCCATAATATGGTACTTTCGGATATATTCTTTCACAAACTTACGAGGATCTTTAGGTCGGAAAATACGTGCCATTTCTTTAATGCTTTCCCTTACTTCATTGTGTCCCTTCGTTGCCATGAAAAATTCCCTCCCAAAGCTTTGTAGATCATGCTCCGTTTTAGAGAACGCGGAAAAGATTCACCGTTTCCACATATTACGTTTATTATTGGAAAAACCCTCCTAATGAATATTATATCATAACCTTTCCAAGTTTACAGTGGATTATAAAAATTCCATTTCTTGAGGGGAGCGCAAAAAGAACCGCTGCCCTCGTCCCATAAGGGATGGACAGCGATTCTAAATTTAATATTAATTAATTTCTCTTGTTTTGAATCGAACGATGCTCAAAATTGCGAAGAGTGCAATCGAGAGAATGATGATTGTCAGAGCAAACCACATATTCACACCTAATGAATCCACGGCCCCTTTGGCATAAGGCGCAAGACTTGTATACTTCAGCACGACATATTTGGACCATTCCTTCGTGCCTGCCATTAAGCCGAACATGCTGCTGAAGATATTAATGAAGAGTCCGATTCCAATGGATAATCCAAGGCTTGTCGTAAATACGCCAGCTGCAAAGGATACCGTCAGCAAGAAGATCGAGAAAGGTATGCCATACGATATGGAGACAATCTGATCTACAATGGAACCTTCACCTATACCAAAAAGTACGGCACCAATCGCAAATCCTGCGACGATCATCACGACATAAGTCAATAAGAACATCCCGATCGCTGCAACATATTTGGACATGAGCACGGAAGCTCGACTCGCTGGACGGATCAATAGCTGCTTAATCGTGCCATCCTTGAATTCATCCGTAACAATCTGCGCCCCGATAACAACCCCGAACAGCATAATGATCATCGGCATCATTTGGGACAGTAAGGACAAGAACATGTAAGCATCCATCTCTTCCGAAGCACCTTTAACGAAGAGCTTAATGACCAGCCCAATTCCGCCCATCAACGCGATGATGAACAGGTTGAAGTACAACCCTTGTCTCTTGCTGTTCATCTTCATCCATTCATTCTGAAATAACTTCATAAACATTAACGTTCTCCCCCTTTGGTCAACGACAAGAACATATCTTCGAGCGATTCTTTCTGCGTCGCCACCTGATAGATCCGTACATGATGCTGCGCAAGTTGTGCGATAACATCAGGAATCTGACCCTTCTCCAAATTAACGACAACAATATTCTGTTCGATATTAATAATGTCGTAAGGTTCAAGGAGCTGCTTCGCAAGCACACGGTCATCCACTTCAATCGCAACCGGCTGCTTTTGATGCGTTAGATCAACGCCTTTAATCGTACGCTCATCAACATACTGACCATTCTGGATAATGACGACACGGTCACACATCAACTCGATCTCGGATAACAAGTGACTGGAGACCACGACGGCAATGTTCTCTTCGGAAGCTAGCTTACGCAAGTAATCGCGCAATTCATGTATCCCTGCTGGATCAAGTCCGTTTGTCGGTTCATCCAAGACGAGAATCGATGGCTCGTGCAGGAGTGCCTGCGCAATCCCTAGACGCTGCCGCATTCCCAGGGAATAGGTTTTCACTTTCTGATGGATCGCCTTCTCCAGATCGACGAGCTTCACTATTTCTTGAATCCGCTCTTTGCTTACCGGCGTTGCGCTCATCCGGGCAAAATGGATCAAATTTTTATACCCCGTCATATATTTGTACATCTCAGGATTCTCTACAATTGCGCCAACATAGGACACGGCCTTCGATCGTTCTTTACGCACACTATGACCCTCAATGTAGATTTCACCCTTCGTCATCGAGATGAGTCCGAGCATCATGCGGATCGTTGTTGTTTTACCGGAACCGTTCGGGCCTAGAAATCCGTAAACTTCGCCGCGCTCAACGGAAAAGGATAAATCGTTAATGATTGTCTTTCCGCCAATTACTTTGCTTACATGTTCGAGCTGAACCACAATATTATCATTAGACATGTTCGTCGACCTCGCTTTAGTCAATTTACCTTGCATGAACCATGCATTTCACTTATTTCCAAGTATAAAGCTTCTATTCGATCTGAAACACTGATTTACCTTTCAGAAAAGGATGGTAACCTTACATTTCTGTAATGATTGATTATTTTTCATTTGAACGCCCATCGTGTATATTAAAATTATGGATATCGCTGCCATGAGCTGCATCATTTAAAGGAGATTATACGTTGTTATGCTGAAAAAGAATACATTGTCCATGGGACTTGAAATGTGGCTGCTCGCCACCATTCTATTCCTTGTTGAGTTCGTTCGCGGTGCGGCACTCATCAGTTTCATACCGATTTACGGTAAAAATATTCTTTTCATCCCTGTTGCAATGATCGGCGTCGCTGTGACTGCCCATTATTTGACGGATACGGTACTCAAATCTGTCATCGGCTATTTGCTCGATCGATTCTCGATACGCTTCATTGTTCATACCGGCTTGCTAATTACTTGTGCTGGGATGTTTCTATTCCAATATGCCCATACGGCATGGGTTTTCGTTCTAGCTTCAGCTCTTTATGGTATCGGCATCTCTCCCATCTGGATTGTCTGTCTTACCAAAGTGACGGAAGAGAACCGCGCCACGCAAATGGGTTTTCTCTATACGATCTGGCTTGTCGGCATGGGTCTTGGGCCTGTTGTCTGCAATCTTGTTATCGAACATTATCCCATCCTTACTTATTGGATTCTCGTCGCGCTCTCCATCTTGGCATGGATTCTATCCCTATTCATGACGAATAAGAAAGTCAATCAAGTCAGGGCCATCCCGTTCCGTGAGCAGCTTATGATTCTTAAGGATCGACTACGGGCTATGAAGCCGCTCTTGCCAGGGATGATTCTGCAGACGACCGGGGCGAGTATGATCGTGCCGATCCTGCCGAGCTTCGCAGAAGAATCGCTGCATCTCACGAATACCGAATATACGCTGCTCCTGCTCTTCGGTGGAGCTTGTACCGTTATCGGATTGATTCCAATGGGACGATTGTCCGATCGGTTCGGCAAGAAATGGTTCCTCGTGCTGGGGTTCTTGATCTTCGCATTTGCCCTCTTCTCCATCTCTCAAGGTCCTAGCCTTGGCATGGCTTACGTATGGGCCATTGTACTCGGTATCTCTTATGCTGCCGTGCTTCCTGCATGGAATGCACTATTGGCACAATATGTCCCGCCAGCGCAGCAAGGGCTCGGTTGGGGGATATTCTCGACGGTCGAAGGCATAGGCGTCATGATTGGTCCGGTGCTTGGTGGTTATCTCGCTTCCGTTATGAGTACACAGAAGGTCGTTCTCATTAGTTCCATTCTTTTCGGGCTCATTGCCCTGTTCTATGTATTCTTTCCATTTCGATTACTTGCACACCAACCTACAAGGAGGAAGTAACCGATGTCTGAGCAAGCGCCGCACTACAGCGATACAGTGAACTGGATCGGCACAACACTGTCCATCGCGGTTGTTGTTATCATCCTCATCATTTTCTTTATTATTATTAAAGCGACGACGGACGACTCAGACAAACATTCAGAAATGAAGAAGTATGTGGAAGCCCTATTCGGTGGCAGCCCACAAGCTTCGGATAAGCAGAAGAAAGAGGAAGAAGCTCGTGCACGCGAAGCTGAACGAGTGGCCAATGAGCTCGGACCGTTCGAAGATACATGCCCCGCATGCCATACCTTGGTGACGGATCAGCATATTGATTGTCCTTCCTGCGGATTACGATTGATGTAAGGTGCCTGATGCATAGCTCTGCAATTGGCTGGGGAAGTTAAGGGTAATGAGTTCAGTAAGATTACCTTTGATTGAAAGGGGCTAGATTGCATGGGTAAGGAGAAAGACATGAATCCCGTCTCACACGAACGGGTTGAAGTTGACGGCATCTATACGAATGAATTAGGACAAGAAGAGCATCTCCATCGCGGACAGACTTTCCCGGCTAATCTCGTTCTCGGAACGACCGAATGGGAACTCAAAGAGTATATGTTCGGTAACCACCACGAAGGCAAGACGGACCCGCGGCTGGTACCCAAAAAAGATGAAATCGAAAACCAAAAGAAACAAGTTCATCCAAGGCTCCATCAAGATCAATCGGATAAATAAATACACGATTAGCAGCAGCGCCTCCCCTCTTCGGACGGGAGGCCTTCTAACGTTCATTAGAGTTTAGGATTGCGCGTACCCAGGTCTGTTCCTATAATGATCTCAAGACATGACAACTGGGGAGCGATTTTACTTGTATTTCTTCATCATCAATGAACAAGCCGGCAACGGTGCAGGCGGACGCGTATGGGGCCAAATCGAGCCTGTCTTACAGGCACGAGGTGTCCCCTATCGCTACGCCATCACCTCTAGCGCGGCACAAGCGCAGCAGTGTGTGCGCGATGCGATTGACGAGCATCCGCCCACGCTCGTGGCGGTGCTCGGCGGCGACGGCACGATCCATAGTATCGTGCCGCTGCTCTCCGCGAGCGGCATTCCGCTCGCGGTCATCCCTGCGGGATCGGGGAACGATACCGCGCGGGGGTTCGGCATCCCGCGCAAGCCTCTGGCTGCGCTGGATGTGGCTCTGTCAGGGCGTATGCGCAGCATCGACCTGATCGGCACAGCCGGCGGCGAGCGCACGCTGACGGCGCTCGCGGTCGGCTTCGACGCGGAAGTCGCGAACGCGGTGAACGCGAGCGGCTACAAAGCTTGGTGCAACCGGCTAGGTATCGGGCGGCTTGCTTATATTATCGGCGTGCTGCAGACGTTGTTCCGCTATCAGCCTGCACGGCTTGAACTGATATTGGACGACGGCACAGCTCAGACATTCGACCAAGCCTGGCTGGTCGCGGTCACGAATACGACCTCATACGGCGGCGGATTGCGAATCTGTCCGGAAGCTCGTACGGACGACGGCGTGTTAGATGTATGCGTCGTGCATCGCTGCACGAAATGGCAGCTGTTGCGACTATTCCCTACTATTCTCTTCGGCAGACATACGAAGCTCCCGTTCGTCACAATGCTCCGTGCCTCGAAGATTGAGATTCAATCCGAGCTGCAGCGCATCGGCTTCGGCGACGGTGAACAGGTCGCGGTAACGCCGCTTTCCGCTGAGATCCAGCCAGGTGCGCTTCAATTGATGACGGCGCACGGTTAGCATGCTTCGTACGCACTCATATCTATTTAATTAATAATGCCACTACCCTTCCTATCATGGATTTGATACATTGTAGGGATTACATTTCGACCGTAACTCCTACCTATGATGTATATTTGCAGTAACTATATACTCACAAGCCCTGATTCGTGCTTTTTGCGCCCGCTATCCTGCAATTATACAACCTAGCTCTGCTGTTGCATGAAATACCGACTCTACACTGCAGAAATACAGGAAAGACTTTAGAAAAGCATGAAAACCCCTCTTTGCGTCTACCGCTTAGAGGGGTTTCGTTTATACTTCTTCCGTATCTGTCGGTTTGCTCCGACGCAGAACATTAAATAGAATGTTAAGAATGATCGCTGTAAAACTTCCTGCAACGATACCGTTTTCCGTTAGAATCTTCCATTCACCCGGCAACGCGTGGAACAGATTCGGCACAACCGTAACACCAAGACCCATCCCAACCGAACAAGCAATAATCAGCAAATTCTCATGATTGTTCAGATCAACCGACGATCCGAGCATCCGAATCCCGGATGACACGACCATGCCGAACATCGCAATCATCGCGCCACCTAGAACGGAGGTCGGGACAATCGTCGTCATGGCGGCGATTTTCGGTACGAATCCGAGCAGGACGAGAATCCCCCCTGCCGTCACAATGACATCTCGTGTCTTCACGCGGCTCATCTGAATGAGTCCTACGTTCTGCGAATACGTCGTATAAGGGAAGGCGTTAAATATGCCGCCAAGCATGATCGCAAGGCCTTCTGCGCGATATCCTTTCGCCAAATCCTTCGAAGTTATCTCACGGTCCATAATTTTACCGAGTGCCATAAAGACCCCCGTCGACTCCGCAATACTTACGATCGCGACGATAATCATCGTCAGAATAGCAGATGGCTCGAATGTCGGTGTGCCGAAATAAAACGGCTTGATCGGATGCAGCCAGCTTGCTTCGAGCACCGGATGAAGATTAACTTTGCCCATAAAGCCAGCAGCGATTGTACCTAGCACCAAACCTAGCAAAATCGAGATCGCACGCATAAATCCTCGAGTGAACCGATTGATAAGGATAATGACGATGAGAACGCCAAATCCGAGCATTAAGTTCTGCGGACTTCCGAAGTCTTCCGCTCCTTGTCCACCACCCAAATCAGTCAAAGCAACAGGAATCAAGGTAACTCCAATCGTAGTCACGACCGAACCGGTTACGACAGGCGGGAAAAATCGAATTAATTTGCCGAATAAGCCGGAGAGAAGCACGACGAACAAGCCTGATGCGATAATCGCGCCATAGATTGCGGAAATGCCATATACTTTTCCTATCGTAATCATGGGTGCTACCGCTTGGAAAGCACAGCCCAGAACGACAGGCAATCCGATACCGAAAAACCGGTTATTCCATAATTGCAGTAATGTCGCCACACCGCACATTAATAGATCAATACCGACCAGATATGTCAGTTCTGTTTGACTCATCCCGAGATTACCCGCTACAATAAGCGGTACAATAACGGCGCCAGCATACATGGCTAAGACATGTTGAAACCCAAGAGATAAGGTCTTGAGCGGATGGCGATTCAGTTGCATGTTACGCTTCATCCTCTTCTACGAACTGGACTTGTCCATCTTCCAGTCCAGCAATGCGAACGAGGGATTTCAAGCGATAGCCCGCTTCGATGAGGTTCTTCCCACCGGGCTGGAATGCCTTCTCAATCACAATACCGATTCCCGCAACGCTCGCTCCTGCTTGCTCGACGATACGCGCTAGACCGAATGCCGCTTCCCCATTGGCCAAGAAGTCGTCGATGATCAGCACGCGATCCGTTGCATGGATGAATTTTTTGGATACGGTCACTTCATTCGTCTCTTGCTTCGTAAAAGAATAGACCTTCTCTGTGAAGATATCTTCGCGAAGTGTTAGTGATTTCTGCTTGCGTGCAAAAATTAATGGAACGCCTAGCTCTAATGCCGTCATGATCGCAGGCGCAATCCCTGAGGATTCAATCGTCAAAACTCTGGTCACGCCCTGCTCTGCGAATAGTCGAGCAAATTCCTTGCCCATCTCCTGCATGAGCACAGGATCCATCTGATGATTCAAGAACGAATCTACTTTCAAAACTTGATTATTGAGTACGATGCCATCTGAGATGACTTTATCACGCAGCAATTTCACAATGGTTCCCCCCGTTATTTGTACACTATAAAGTAGAAGTATACCGCATAATTCGACATGGTGAAAGAGGATTCGTTCGGTTTTTGACGGTATTTTCTAGGATTACCTTGTTTTAAACAAATCAATTACACCCTATAATGTTAATATTGGGATTAGCTAGTATGGGTAAAGGAGAGATTGGATTCAATGAAAATTATGAAAGAATTTCGAGAATTTGCCGTTCGCGGGAATGTCATCGATCTTGCAGTCGGGGTTATTATTGGGGGAGCATTCGGTAAAATTGTAACTTCGGTCGTCAATGATGTCGTTATGCCACCGATTGGACGATTGCTTGGTGCGGTAGACTTTAAAGATTTATATATTCCGCTTGAGGCGACCAAGATGATCAATGGACATGAGGTTAGCACACTCAAAGAAGCAAAAGATTCAGGCATGGCCGTCATTGCTTATGGTCAATTTATTAATGTACTTATAGAGTTCCTCATTATTGCTTTCTGCGTCTTCATGCTGGTCAAAGGGATTAACATGCTGAAGCGTGAACAGAAAAAAGAAGAAGTGGCTGCAGAGCCAACAACGAAAGATTGCCCTTATTGCTATTCTTCGATTCCGGTACAAGCTACACGCTGCGGACATTGCACATCACAATTGACGAAGACGGAGCCTTCTGCGGGAGTATAAAGGAGATACGAACGGCATGGCGGCAATTACAAATGCGAAAGATGAAGAGCTATTCGATATCTATGACGAAGCCATGAATCATCTCGGCGTGGCGGCGCGGTCCGAAGTACATGCGAAGGGCTACTGGCATCAATCCTTCCATTGCTGGATCGTTAGCGGCGAAGGCTTGGATCGTCAAGTCTTATTCCAGCAGCGCAACGCGCTGAAGGACACGTTCCCGAATTGCTACGATACTACGGCAGCAGGGCATCTCGCAGCCGGGGAGACCGTGCGTCAGGCAGCGCGAGAGCTCGAAGAAGAGCTTGGCCTCACGGTCGCGTTCGAAGCGCTCACACCGCTCGGGGCGGCGCAATACGAGAACACCGGCGAAGTGCGCGGTGTTCCATTCATCGATCGCGAGTACTGCCACCTGTTCGGCGTACGCTGCGATCAACCCCTCACTTCCTACCGCCTCCAGGCGTCGGAAGTGGCTGGGCTCTACCAAGCATCGCTGCGCGAGATGCTTGAACTGCTCGCTGGCGCGCGCGAGTCGGTCGACGCGCGCGGCATCGCGTTCCCGCAGGGGCGAGCGGCCAGGCCAGCTCGCCCCTGCGGGGGCGGAGAGCGCCGACGGCGTGACGGCGCTCTCCGCCTGCAGTGTACGCCTCGGTCGGCACGACTTCGTGCCCCATGGCGATGCCTATTACGAGCGTGTGCTGACGGCATTAGCCGCGCTCTAAACAACGAAACCCCGCAAGTGCCCATGAATCTTAGGCCTTTGCGGGGTTTCTATATTATCTTACGCGAGCATAGGGCTCGCTGCGTTCGAGATGCGGTATGCCTTTGTCCTTCGCGACTTCGCGGTCAATAGCCTGAATTCGCTCTAGCCAAGCCTCTGGCGTAACTTGGAGTTGACGTGCCTGAACCAATCGTTCGGCATGGTCATAGCAGGGATCATAACCGCCCAGTTTACGAATGACACTTATATATTGAACCACCAGCTCACGTGCTGCTCTTGCCGTAAATCCAAAGCCTGTCATCAATGCATTGACAATTCCACGTTCATAAGTGTTCAGTCGCACTTGCGTTTTCATGATAGACCCACCTTCCTCCTATATATATATTATATCCAACAAGACGAAGAAATGACTCCCATTTTTCTGACGAAAATACGACTTGATTGCCCAAATATAGCGAATCTAGTCTTCTGCCTCGCATCGACCTCGTAATTTGGTCATAGAACCATTGAGCGTCTCTATTTAATTGTATCGCTTCCTGCATGATTTTACCAGTGTCACTATCCGCCATCGGTCCAATAATAATATCCGGGTGCTGTGTGCAAGGATCCTGTCCTTTCACATCGGCATTGCGGTGCGCCATGATGAACTCGGCCCATGCGATCGAATCGCTCAAGAAGATACGGGGTTCGATGTCCACCGGCATCGCCAGCAGCTCGATCTCGAGTACGCAAGCTCGCACTTGGCTTAGAACGGAGCTTCGCGATATTTTATGCGCCCATCTTCTCGCTTGTGCTGCAGAGATCGTGGTATAGAAGCCCTCTCCGAAATCGCGTCCTGGACGCCAATACTGACTATTCAGCAATTTATTCTGAAAGGATGGCACGTATTGATCCGTCGTACCGTGATACAACCTTTGCGGTGTGATGATATTCATCCGGCAACCTCCTGATTGAACTAAACTCGTCATTTAGTTCCATATTCCATAGAGGATGCCAATATTCCTTTATTTTCCTAATCATCGGCTTTTGATCACGAGGTATTTCAAGTTGCAGATTCGACATCGAATCTTGCGTTCACCCTCGAAGTCCGGTACTCATTTAGGTTTTGCCTAAACTCCGTTCCTCCTTCTTCAGGTTCTCACAACCTTCTCGGTGCTGAAAAGCCGACTTTTTGAACAAATAAGCTATTTCACATTCACGTGACCGCTCTGAAAATATTTCCGGTAAATGCCCTCGAAATTCGCTCCGAACCGTTCGCGAATTTCAGGCCCCAGCTCATGCTCCACTTCAAACAACACCAGCTCTTGCGCGAAATGATTTAGCAGCAGCTCCAGCAGCGCCGGATGTTCCGTCACAACCGCTTTCGTCGGGATCTCTTCCCCCCGCATGCCGAGCATGCTCCATTTGCGGTCAATGACAATCGAGAATTTACGCCCTGGGTGCAGGTCCGCCATCGATCCATCCCCCTCTAACGAGGAATGAAGCTGAAGCTGCATTCTCCGAAGCCTATGCTCCTCCGCGCTGCCTACTACAGACCAGAAGACTTTGACGCCGCGCTTCTCGGCTTGCTCTAATTCTTCCCGGAACAGCGTTGCCTCCTCGGCCCAGACATCCACAATAATCTCTTGCTTCGCCCGTCCCAGCTCTTGCCGAACGCGTTCAATAACCTTCTTCTCACTATCTAGACTATAAAACTCCGTCACATCACTCGACTGCTTCGGCATCATCTGTTCAACATGACGAATGGAATTCTGCAATTGATCCCCGATCATACGTGTCAGTTCTTCCACACGAAGCAACGTATAATGCGTTGGCTCCCCCTTACTGCACAGCACAAACCCATGATCCACCAGCTTCTGCAAAGCGGCATATACATTCGAACGGGATACACCAAGACGCTTGGCTACTTCATAGCCTGACATCGAGCCTTGCTCTGCAAGGACGATAAGCATTTTGGATTCCATCTCCGTAAAACCTAACACTTTTAAATGTTGTACTAACTGCTCCATCATCCTTATGTCCCCCAACTGTTCCATGTCCAAGAAATTATATCATATCGGACAAGGTTCGAGCGAAAGTGATAGATTCTGCAGGACGGGAGTGCTCAATTTGGTTATAATAGGTAGAAACGACTACGTCGCAAGTAACTTTATATTCATATTTATCAAAATACATGATTTATTCAATGGAGGTAGAAGCATGGGATTGTTCTCGTTTATTAAAGGCCAGTTCATTGAGGTCATCGAATGGATCGACCAGACCGATGAAGTCGTACATCAATTTCCGGTATATGATCATGCGATCAAAATGGGAGCGAAGCTGATCGTTCGGGAATCCCAAGCAGCTATTTTCCTAAATGAAGGGCAGATTGCCGATGTGTTCAGTCCTGGAACCTACACACTCAGCACGCAGAATATGCCCTTACTCACCGCGCTGAAATCCTGGAAATATGGCTTCAACTCCCCATTCAAAGCCGACGTCTATTTCGTAAATACCCGGAACTTCACCGATCAGAAGTGGGGAACTCAGAACCCGATTATTGTGCGTGATGCGGATTTAGGCGCCGTACGGTTACGTGGTTTCGGGAGCTATGCTTTTCGCGTACAGGATCCTGCACTCTTCTTAAAAGAAATTTTCGGCACGCAACCTTCCTTCAGCCCCGATCAGATTGGCGGATATCTACGAGCCATGATCATCTCGGGCGTCAGCGATCTGTTAGCCGAATCACGCATCCCAATTATGGATCTTGCGCTGCATTACGATGAGCTTAGCGAGGCAACACGCTCGAAGCTTGAACCGACGATTAATAGGTATGGGCTGTCCTTAACCGGCTTCTTCATCGAGAATATCTCTTTGCCAGAAGAGGTTGAACGCATGATCGACCGTAAATCTTCCATGAACGTCGCAGGGAACCTGGATCAATATATGAAATTCCAAGCGGCCGAATCGATCCGGGATGCGGCGAACAATCCGGGCAATGGATTGGCCGGTGCCGGGGCTGGGATGGGTGCAGGGATGGCGATGGGGCAAATGTTCCAACAAGCGATGAATACACCTTCCAGCGCACCGAATCTGCCGCAAGCGAGTGAACCGGCGCAGCCCGCCGCTGCGAGCCAAGAGCCTTGCGGTGCCTGCGGCCATGGCATGAAGCCGACCGACAAGTTCTGCCCGGACTGCGGTACACCTCGTCCCGAGAAGAAATTCTGCTCCGAATGCGGTCAGTCGCTTGCCTCCGGCGTGAAGTTCTGTTCCAATTGTGGAAATAAGGTATAGGAGGAACGACATGGCTGCATCAGAAGCACCGATTCGATTTCCATGCAAGAGCTGCGGGGCGCAGATGACATTCGACACGGAGAGCCAGCAGATGAAATGCGGGTATTGCGGCACGCTGACCCCGATCGCCCATGGCGAGGAGGAAATCCACGAATACGAGCTCGATTTCCTCGATGATTCCGACGCTTCGCGCATGGACTGGGGCACCGAGCAGCAAGTCGTCAAATGCGAGAATTGCAGCGCTCAGATGCTTATCCCTGCGGAACAGACCGCTGGACTCTGCGCATTTTGTGGGTCGCCGAAGGTGCTAGCGCAGGGCGATCCAACGGGGATTCGGCCCGAATCGCTTATGCCTTTTCACATTTCCAAAGATGAAGCCAACATCGCTTTTCTTCAATGGAAAAAGAAGAAATGGTTCGTACCGAATGCCTTCAAGAAGCTAAATACGCGCTCGAACGTCTCTGGAATCTATATCCCTTTCTGGACATTCGATGCAGATACCGAGTCCTCTTATTCGGCAGAACGAGGCGTGTACCATTATCGGACAGAGACGCGTACCCGTGTCGTCGACGGGAAGACGGAGACATACACCGAGCAAGTTCGCTATACCGTATGGCATTGGACGAGTGGCGATTATGATCGTTCCTTCGATGATATTCTTATCCCGGCATCTCATCAGCATGATACGAACCTGCTCGATCGATTCCAGGATTTCGGTTTAAAAGAGCTCATTCCTTACCAGCCGGAATACTTGAGCGGGTTTATCGCGGAACGGTATACAGTCCCTCTGCGTGAAGGCTGGGATGAGGCGGCATCTCGCATGGATGACCAGCTGGAGCGCGAAATCCGGGATGAAATCGGCGGGGATGAGATTCGGAATCTGAGCATCTCGACGCGCACGTCCAACGAGACCTATAAACATATCTTACTGCCATTATGGAACGCGACTTATACGTATAAGAAAAAAACCTTTCGATACATGGTGAACGGCGAGACCGGTAAAGTATCAGGCAAGGTGCCGCGCAGCGGCTGGAAGATTACGTTCTTCACACTGTTCTGCATTCTAGTCGCCTTAATCCTGGTAGCCGTATTTGCTCAACAAGCACCACCAGCCTGATAAGACAAAGAACACCATGGGTTTGCCCATCGTGTTCTTTTTTTGGCTGCGTCTATATTAATCGATTAAACTCAAACCAAACCGCTTCATCTCAATAAACACACCTTCCAGCTGCTTCCCTTTCTCCGTCAATGTATATTCCACCCGTGGCGGTACTTCCGGATACACCGTGCGCGTCAGCAGACCGTGATGCTCTAACTCTCTGAGTCTGAGCGCTAGCGTCTTCGGACTAATGCCGTCCATCGATTTCAGAATGTCGCTGAACCGCATCGTGCCTTCAATCAATAAATCATGCAGAATTAAGAAGGTCCATTTCGTCCCGATCACATCAAGCGTTTTTTCAATGGCACATGTTTTGCCGAACGGGGCTTTGGTTAAAATAAGGTGTTCTGATCCATCCAAGGGGTCGCCCTCCTCTACTTATTTTCGCGCTTTTACCTGAATATATCACAATACTTCCCTAAGGGAAACTATATGTAAAAAATATCACTACTTCCTTTTTTAAAGTTGTTTATTTATAATTCAATTACAGCAGCTGCGAGTAAAAGAACCTCATTCCAATAGATACAAAGGAGAGAATACCATGCCACATTTAACCACATCATTTAGCCTGAAAGGCCTTGAGTTAAAAAATAGAATCGTCATGCCGCCGATGTGCCAATATTCCGTTGAAGCGATGGACGGTACACCGACAGACTGGCATTTTGTCCACTATGTATCCCGCGCCGTAGGCGGAACAGGACTCATCATTATGGAAATGACGGATGTTGAACCCGATGGACGAATTTCCAACTACGATCTTGGGTTATGGTCGGATAATCAAATTCCAGCTTATCGCAGAATTATCGATGAGGTGCATAAATACGGCACGAAAATCGGTATCCAAATCGCCCATGCCGGACGAAAAGCGATGGATGCGCTCGTTCCCGTCAGTTCTTCAGCCATCCCGGTGACAGAGAAAGATAAAACCCCTCGTGCGCTCACGACCGATGAAGTAAAAGAGATGGTCAGCAAGTTCCAAGAGTCTGCGCGTCGTGCCGTCGAAGCTGGCGTGGATACCATTGAGATTCACGGTGCACACGGCTACCTCATCCATCAATTCCACTCCCCTGCGCTCAATCAGCGTACGGATGAATACGGGCAAGATTACGCAAGATTTGGCGTCGAAATTATTCGAGCGATGAAAAGTGTCATGCCAGCTGACATGCCGCTCATTATGCGCGTCTCCGTGATCGAATACATGGACGGCGGTTATGACATCGACCATATGATCGAGATTTGCCGTCAATATCAAGAAGCTGGCGTTGATCTCTTCCACATCTCCACGGGTGGCGAAGCGCCTGCGGGCAGCAAGAAGCCAGGTAACTATCCTGGATATCAAATTCCCATGGCGCGCACGATTAAGGAAGCGTTGAATGTCCCTGTCATTGCTGTTGGGATCCTCGATGATCCGATGCTGGCAGAAGCCACTGTAGCGAATGAAGATGCCGATCTGGTCGCTGTAGGCCGCGGCATGCTGCGGGATCCTTACTGGGCGCTGCATGCGATGCAGGCGGTATCGAAGGATGTCGCACCTCCGAAGCAATATGTAAGAGGTTATTAATTTTCGAGAAAAAGATTCGAAAAGCACAAGAGATAGCTTCGGCTAATCCTTGTGCTTTTTTTGTGGCGTATAGATAAACTCTTGTGCAACAATTTTGCCAGGATCACGTCCATAATTATAATATTCCAAATTAACCCAGAGGACGATGATCATGAGAAAATGGTTGTGTATGATTCTTGCAATCGCCGTAGTATTAAGCTTGAACACGAGTATCTTCGCCGCTCCCGCCTCAATGCCTTCAGCATTGGACCCGCAAGGTGATATCGCGAGAATGTATCGTGTGAATCATGAAATGAAATTTGATCTGCAAGGAAAAAGTGCGCTGCTCGATGGGAAATCCATTGCGATCGATAAGCCAATCCTTAAGAACGGACGTGTTTACGTCTCCCTCCGGACACTCGGGCGTACCGGTGCAGGCGTCGTTTCATGGAGTCCAACCAAACAAACCATTCGAGTGATCATGAATAAGGAAATCAGACCGCCGTTTCAAGATCTCATGTTCCGCATTGGCTCTGATCGTATTTATTTGGACGACAAAAACACCTTGTTGGATGAAAAGATCCCAAAGCCGTTCATTTCAAAAGAGACCACTTATATTCCTGTCAGCGCCCTAAAGTGGCTTGGAATCTCGGTCAGCGTCTCGGACAATACGATGAGCTGGGCTTGGAGCAATAAAATCATTGAAGTTCTTATACCGCATTGGGAAACGGATCAATCCCAAGCAACATTCACGATGCTCTATCAACAGGATATGTACACTCCTCAATACATGTATACAGAGAATGGAGGGGGATGGTCAGGCGAGGCTGGTAAGGTGATTGCAAAAAATATCTCGATCGACGGACGAATCTATAATCGTATGCAATTGACCGCAGATCTTAAACCAAGTATGAATGTCCTTCTGCTGACTGCTGTATCCGTCGGTGAGAAGAAGATTACGGTGATGCGCAAAGTTGCTGATCCGTCAAAGGTTCCTGTTCAAATCACCAAATCATTCGACGATCGTGAAAATCTCTCTTTCACCCAACCGACAAGCGGATATTTTCATGTGAAACCAAATGAGAAAATCGAATTGTCTGGAGATATTCTATTCGAGAACGATCAATTCGATAAACTCACCGTACAGGTGCTGCGATATGATGATAAGTCTGCTGATTCGTATCAAAGTTATCAACAAATGCAGCAATTCGAGATTCCTATCAAGAACCAGAAGTTCTCCGGGTCCTTCACCTTATCCCAGAAAGGATATTACTACATTCAGGTTCTAAGCCCTAAATACATCCCTACGACCGAACATGGGCCTGCTATGACCACATGGGCATACATATTCGTCGATGTGGAATAGAACAGCAAGAGCGGAGTCTCTGGATACGACCACAAGTCGCCCTAGAGCTCCGCTTTTTTACATGCCAACAATCCGTCTCTATGTTATGCCATATGAAGCAAATGTATCAGACCAAATCCTAGCAGTGAGAGCATGATTGAGCCGATAAGACCTGCGCAGAACGACTTTATTCCGAAGCGTCGAAATGAACCAAAGTCTACACTTAACCCCAGCCCCGCCATCGCCATGGCGATGAGCATATAGGCAATGACCACGATGAAATCCGCGACCGCCGTCGGGATGATCCCAAGCGAGTGGATTCCACTCACGGCTAGAAACCCTACAATGAACCACGGAATCGGGATCGAACGCCATTCGAATTTCCCTTGATCCCCACGCTGCTTCCGTTCTAATCGACTCGCTACAATGCCAATCACGATCGCTACAGGCACGAGCAGAGCAACACGCGTCAATTTCTCAATGACGGCCAGATCGACTGCCGCTTTCCCTCCTGGTGCCGCCGCCGCAATCACGTGAGCAATCTCATGCAGCGTTGCCCCCGAGAACACGCCGTATCCTAAATCAGATAGTCCGAGAACCGGGTACAACAATGTATAAGCTAGCGTAAAGAGTGTCCCGAGGATTGCCACGACCGCTGCTGCAATCGCTGTCTCTTCTTCTTTCGCCTTCAACTGAGGAGCGATCGCAACCACCGCTGCAGCCCCGCAGATCGCCGAACCACATGCCGTTAGAATGCTCAGCCTCTGTTCCACTTTGAAGAGTCGTGCGAGTCCATAGACAACCGGGATGGTAAATAGAATCACCACAACAGCTAGCAAAAGAACTTTCGGCCCCGCATGGACAAGGTCAACAAGATTCAATCGCATCCCTAGCAAAATAATCCCAAAGCGAAGCAGTTTTTTACTCGAGAAGTTCGTTCCAACGGCAATGCGTTCCGGCATGACGATCATTGATCGCAAGACCATCCCGATCAGTAATGCAATAACGAGCTGGCCCATAATATTTAAGAATGGGAGCGCCGATAACCATTTTGCCACGATAGCAATTACAAATGTTAATCCTATCCCAACCATAAATCCGAAAGGTATTTTTCTTTTTTGCTGAACAGCAAGAATTTGTGCTTGTTCCATGCTGTATACCCCCTGTCTATATATCGCATATTTCACGTGCTGAACGCTCATCTATAGCTTCAACTATAAGCTTCGGCTAGCGTAATGTGAAATACCGATATGCTATGTGTATCATTAGTAAAACTTATGATAGAGACAGGAGGACGAGTTCATTGATAATAAATAGACGATTTATCCCAAAAAAGAAGACAGCCTTCGCTGCCTCCTCATCACCGATAATTAGATTAAATCGTCATACATCGTTGCTTCGTGCTTCTTCGGCCAATGTGCTCCTCTTTCCCAAGCGAGAACAAAAGGCTCTCCATGCTTAAGCTCATTCTCAGGAATCTGCTCTAGATTACCGAATACTCGCTCAATCGAGAAGATCTGCGATTGGTGTGCACGTAACGCTTCCGCTTTCATGGGCCAATGCGGTTCCACCGAAATCTGTAGTGTGACGCCATCTGCAGTTCCACGCATCGCAAATGGAGCATTGTAATATAGCTTCTGAACACTCGGGCAGCGCCCGCTGAAAATCGCTTCATTCGTCGCATGATGAATCGCGACATGATCCAAATGACCGCTTATCCCATCTTCAGGGAATGTCACTACAACCGCCAACTGATACCTATGGATAAAATGGACGATATGCTCCACAAGCTCTTCTCTCGGAACATCTTTTAGCTTACCGTCTGGGTAGCCCAAATGCTGAATTACCGTAAGCCCCATAATATCACCGGCTGCGCGAAGCTCTTGTTCACGCAATACCGCAAGCTCTTCATGCGTCATTTCCCCTAATCGGCCGGTCTTCCCCGCATCGCCACGCGTGGCGCAGAGCAGTACGGGTTCGCCATCTTGATCAGCAAGCTCCCGTATGAGGGAAGCACACCCGAATGTCTCATCATCGGGGTGCGCATAGATAAATCCTACTTTAGGCTTTGTCATCCGACGATTCACCCTCCCTGTATCTCTAGATATTTCATTATTGACGATAGATCCATTATACCTCTTGAATCACACTGTCGACAAAACTTCTCTAGGAGAAAGGCTTCATTGCTCGAAATAGTGCTGGCAAATAAACCGAAGGCTTCCGCCTCCGGTCTTATCGATCGTTCTATTTGCATTTCTTCGAATATTCGTCAACCCAAGCAACCGTCTGCTCTAACGCCTGCTCGGCACGCGTGATCGCAGCTTCCACTTGAACCGTTGCCGTACCGCCGTATACGTTACGTGCATTCACCACTTGCTGCGGCTGCAATACCTCGTAAATTCGATCATCGAACAAGTCTGAGAATTGCTTAAACTCATCCAAAGACAAGTCGAGGAGATATTTGTTGTTCTGGATACAGTACAACACCGTCTTTCCAATGACTTCATGCGCTTGACGGAATGGAAGTCCCTTGTTTACGAGGAAGTCCGCAATGTCTGTCGCGTTCGAGAAGTCTTGGTTCACGGCTTGGCGCATCCGGTCTTTGTTGACCTTCATCGTCTCCACCATCGGCGCGAACAATTGCAAGGCACCTTGCATCGTACGAACAGTATCGAACATGCCTTCTTTGTCTTCTTGCATATCTTTGTTGTACGCCAGCGGCAACGATTTAAGGACCGTTAATAGGCCGAAAAGGTTACCGTAGACACGTCCCGTTTTGCCGCGAACCAGCTCAGCAACGTCTGGATTCTTCTTCTGCGGCATAATGCTGCTGCCAGTGCAGAATGCATCATCCAGCTCAACAAAATGGAACTCAGTACTCGACCAGAGGACTAGCTCTTCACAGAAGCGTGACAAGTGCATCATCACCATCGAAGCATTGCTTAGGAATTCGATGATAAAATCGCGGTCACTTACAGCATCGAGGCTGTTCTCGTAGACACGATCGAAGTTCAATTGCTGCGCTACGAAATGACGGTCAATCGCGAACGTCGTACCCGCCAGTGCACCTGCACCTAGTGGAAGCACATTGATACGTTTGTAGCTGTCTTGTAGACGTTCAATGTCGCGTTCGAACATCGAGACATAGGCCATCAAGTGATGTGCGAACAGAATCGGCTGCGCCCGCTGTAAATGTGTATAGCCCGGCACAATCGTATCGAGATTGGCTTTGGCCTGCGTCAATAGCGCTTCTTGCAATTTACCCAATAGCCCGACAAACTCGACGACCCGCTTCCGTAAATACAAGTGCATGTCCGTCGCCACTTGGTCATTCCGGCTGCGTCCGGTATGCAGCTTCCCGCCGACCGGTCCGATCTCATCGATCAGGGTCTTCTCGATGTTCATATGAATATCTTCGTCGGAGACGGAGAATTCAATCTCGCCACGGCGAATCAAGCCTTGTACTTTAAGCAAGCCTTCGCGGATTTTCTCCACATCTTCCTCTGGCAAAATGCCGCATTTGCCGAGCATCGTTACATGCGCCAGACTGCCTTGGATGTCCTCCTCCGCCAGTTCTTTGTCGAACATAATGGAGGCTGTATATTCTTCTACCAACTGATCGGTCTGCTTCGTGAAGCGGCCGCCCCATAGTTTACTCATGATAAGAATCCCCTTCCGTTCGCGAAGGGGTGTGGAGTTGAAATCTATAAATCCTATGGACCTCTACCGCAGCACTGTCTCTTTCCGTCGCTGTTGAAATCTGAAAATTTTGATTGGACTGTTTATTGGACATTTTCAGATTTCAAAGGCGAGCGTTTCACTCTCCAAGAGCCAGTGCTGCTTACGAGGTTAATAGGATATAGATAAAAACTCCGCCCCCATCGCTCTCTCCATCTTAGCGCTTCGCGCTTTGCTCCACGCCGGAGCCTACTTTTAGACGCAATGCATTCAGACGGATAAAGCCTGTCGCATCCGCTTGATCATACGCTTGTGTTGGATCTGCTTCCATCGTCGCGATATCCGGGTTGTACAAGCTCACAGGGCTCTTTACACCTGCGCCGATCACGTTGCCTTTGTACAGCTTCAGACGAACGGTACCCGATACGTTACGTTGGCTCTCTGTTACTAATGCTTGTAATGCAAGACGCTCTGGCGCGAACCAGAAGCCGTTATATACGAGTGTTGCGTATTTGGAGATCAAGGAGTCTCTCAAATGCATCACATCACGGTCCATCGTTAAGGATTCCATTTTGCGATGTGCTGTGAACAAGATTGTGCCGCCTGGTGTCTCATACACGCCACGGCTCTTCATGCCGACGAAACGGTTCTCGACCATATCCACGCGTCCGATGCCGTGTTTGCCGCCGATTTCGTTCAACTGCTCCATCACTTGCAATGGGCTAAGCTTCTTACCATTGATCGCAACACAATCGCCTTGCTCGAACTCCAGCTCAATGTATTCAGCTTGATCCGGTGCATCCTCAGGGGACACACTGAGAACGTACATATCTTTGTTCTCTTCAGTGCTTGGATCGAACCAAGGATCCTCCAGCATGCCGCTCTCGAAGCTGATATGCAGCAAGTTGCGGTCTGTGGAGTACGGTTTCGCTGCCGACGCTTGAACCGGAATGCCGTGCTTCTCCGCGTATGCGATCATTTCTGCACGACCTGGGAATTGGTTACGGAACTCTTCGGAACGCCATGGCGCGATTACTTTGATCTCAGGCGCGAGTGCCGCCGCCGCTAATTCGAAGCGCACTTGGTCGTTCCCTTTGCCTGTCGCACCGTGTGCGATGGCCGTTGCACCTTCTGCACGAGCGATCTCAACCATACGCTTCGCGATCAACGGACGTGCAATACTCGTGCCGAGCAAGTATTGACCTTCATATAACGCACCCGATTGGAACATCGGATAGATGAAGTCTTTGGCGAACTCTTCCGTCAAATCATCGATGTACACTTTAGAAGCACCTGTCGCTAGCGCTTTTGCTTCGAGTCCATCGAGCTCATCTTTTTGTCCGATATCTGCCGTGAATGCGATGATCTCCGCGTCGTAAGTTTCTTTTAACCATTTCAAAATAACGGATGTATCCAGACCGCCCGAATAGGCCAGTACGATTTTTTCTTTTGCCATTGTCCATTCTCCCCCATGATTACAAAATTTCTATAGGATCGCCGCCATAACCGCTTTCTGGGCATGCAGCCGATTTTCTGCTTGATCAAAAATAATCGAGTTCTCTCCATCAATGACACCCGCACTTACTTCTTCTCCGCGGTGTGCTGGCAAGCAATGCATGAAGAGATAGTCCGGCTTCGCATGCTTCGCAAGCTCTTCATTCACTTGGAAGTCCTTGAACGCAGCTTCGCGCTCTTGCTGCTCCGACTCAAAGCCCATGCTCGCCCATACATCCGTATAGATGACGTCTGCATCTTGGACCGCTTCCTTCGGATCGCGCGTAATCACGATTTTGGACCCGGTAGTCGCCGCGATATCCTTCGCTTGGCTAATAACCGTCTCATCCATGTCATAGCCTTCAGGCGATGCAATGGAGATGTGAATACCAAGCTTCGCTGCGCCGATCATCAAGGAATGCACCATATTGTTGCCATCGCCAACATAAGCCATTTTCAGCCCCGCAAGCTTGCCCTTGTGCTCCAGGATTGTCTGGTAATCCGCTAACGCCTGGCAAGGATGCGATAGATCCGTTAAAGCATTAATCACCGGAACAGTAGCATAACGCGCCAGATCAATAATCGTGCGGTGTGCAAATGTACGGATCATGATACCGTCCAAATAACGAGACAATGTCTTCGCGGTATCGTGAATCGTCTCACCGCGGCCCATTTGAATATCGTTTTTGCTCAGGAACAATGCTTGCCCGCCAAGCTGATACATCCCAACTTCGAACGAAACGCGTGTCCGCGTGGATGACTTCTCGAAAATCATCCCGAGCGTTTTACCTTTCAGCGGTTGATATACTTCACCGTTCTTCTGCTTCTTCTTCAGTTCGATTGCTAGATTAATCAGATAGCGAATCTCTTCGGAAGAAAAATCGCCTAGGCCGAGAAAATCCCGGCCTTTCAAGTTAATGCCAAGTTCTTGTGTCGTACTCATATCTATCACTCCTGCACCAATTTCTATTGTTTCACCGCAGCCTTTGCGGTTAATAGTTCATTTAGAATGTTAACGGCTGAATCGATTTCTTCACGAGTGACGAGGAGATTCGGCAATAACCGAACGACATTCGGTCCTGCAGATACGGTAAGTAGACCCTTCTGCTGTGCTTCCGAGATGATAGCCGCTACCGGCTCAATACATTCAATGCCGATGATCAGACCTTTTCCGCGAATGCCGCTCACATACGAATTCCCTTCGAGCTTCTCTTGCAATTGCTGCATTAAATAGTCGCCCATCTCTGCAGCACGTTCCGGTAAGCTTTCATTTACGATCGTCTCAAGCGTTGCAATCACCGCAGCCATCGCAATTGGCGTTCCGCCAAAGGTAGAAGCATGGCTACCTGCCGTAAAAGCATCACGCAAGTAAGCTTTGCCAAGCATCGCACCAACCGGGAACCCGCTGCCGAGCGCCTTAGCCAATGTGAAAATATCCGGTTCAATGCCGTAGTGCTCATAGGCAAATAACTTGCCCGTACGACCAATTCCGGTCTGAACTTCGTCAATAATGAGCAGTAGGTTATGCTCTTTGCACAGCTTCACAATGTGCTGTACGAACGATGGTTCTACAGGAACGATGCCGCCCTCCGCTTGCACCAATTCAAGCATGATCGCACAAGTATGCTCGCCAATCGCGCCTTCCAGTGCCTCTGTATCATGCATCGGTACATGCTTGAAGCCTTCTGGCAGAGGTAGGTATCCGTCTTTCACTTTATCCTGTCCCGTCGCCGTTAAGGTTGCGAGCGTACGTCCATGGAAGGATTGCGTGAATGTAATCACTTCATACCGTCCATTCCCGAGCACTTTCTGATGATAACGACGAGCTAGCTTTATCGCTGCCTCGTTCGCTTCCGCACCGGAGTTGCAGAAGAAGACTGCGTCCGCGCAGCTATTCGCCGTAAGCAGCTGAGCTGCTTTTTCCTGATTCGGGATCTGGTAAATATTCGACACATGCCACAATTCATCTAACTGAGCAACCAATTTCTCCTTCACCTGCTTCGGTGCATGCCCCAGACCATTTACGGCGATACCGCTCGTAAAATCAAGATATTTGCGACCTTCCTGATCCCAAACATAGCTCCCTTCTCCCTTGACCAAGGAAATTGGGTATCTTGCATAGGTTGGAAATAAAGCACTCTGTACCTGTCCTTGACCTTGTTCCTGCGTTCCACTCATCGTAAATTCCTCCTCTCAAATTGCCTTCCCTATTCGTAGCATCATCTATTTATGCGGTCACAATTCGCGTTCCAATCGCTTCACCGTGCAATGTTCGGCTTAGTACGTTAGGCTCTGCGCCATTCACAATAACAACTTCTTTCACATCCCCTTGGATACATTGCATCGCAGCGCGGACTTTTGGGATCATTCCGCCATATATTTCACCGGTTGTAATCATCTCTTCAATCTCAGCTACCGTAATCTTCGGCAGGACCTCGAGTTCACCATTGATTTTCTTCATAATCCCAGGGACGTCCGTCACGACGATCATCTGTGCCACGCCAAGATGTGAAGCGACAGCCCCAGCGGCCGTATCGGCATTAATATTGAAGCGCTGCGTACCATCCACCGAAATCCCGATCGGAGCGATTACCGGCATATAGCCCATACCGATAATGCCTTCGATGATTTCTGCTTGGATACCAACGACATCCCCTACGAACCCAACCTCAGCCGCATTCGATACGGGTACCGTCTGCATCAGGCCGCCATCCACACCCGAAAGCCCCAACGCTTTCGCACCGCTCTTCCCGATTTTACGAACAATTTCCTTATTAATCTGCCCCGCAAGTACCATCTCAACGACATCCAGCACCGCATCATTCGTCTTGCGTAATCCGCCGACGAATTCCGTCTCGATCCCGAGCTTCGTCAGTGTCTCCGAGATTGCCGGACCGCCGCCATGCACAATAACGGGAATCATGCCGTCCGCTTGCAGCCTGCGTAAGTCCTCAAAGAATGCATCCGGCAACGCAGCCAGTGTGCTGCCTCCGCATTTCATGACAAATCGTGTATTCATCTGTTTCGTCATCACTCTACTGTCCTCCGTGCCTACGTCCGATATGCCGCATTAATGCGAACATAATCATACGTTAAATCACAGCCCCATGCTGTCGCGACACCTTCGCCGTTGTTAAGCGCAACGTGAATGGTCACGGTATTGCCTTTTAAATATTCAAGCGCGTTATCCTCATCGAAAGAAACCGGTCTTGATTGCGTTAGTACCGTAATATCGCCGAGGCGAATATCTACGGTCTCTGGATTGACAGGTTCGCCTGCACGGCCCACCGCCGCAATAATCCGTCCCCAGTTCGCGTCTGCACCGAATACCGCCGATTTCACGAGGCTAGAACCAATAACCGTCTTGGCAATCGCCCGTGCGGATTGATCCGATACAGCGCCGCTCACGTTCACCTCAACCAGCTTTGTCGCCCCTTCGCCGTCCCGCGCAATCGCTTGAGCCAAGTGTTCGCACACATGGCGGAACGCTGCCGCATAAGCGTCCCAATCCGGGTGATTCGACTGAAGTGTCTCATTGCCCGCAAGACCGCTTGCCATCGCCACGAGCATATCATTCGTACTTGTATCGCCATCTACCGTAATCATATTGAATGTGACATCCGTCGTCAGACCGAGCAGTTGCTGCAAAGCAGCCTGATCAATCACCGCATCTGTCGTCATAAATGCCAGCATCGTTGCCATATTCGGATGAATCATGCCTGAACCTTTCGCCACACCCGCAATATGGACTGTCTGTCCGCCAACTTGCACGGCAACACAGATTTCTTTTTTCACCAGATCCGTCGTAAGAATCGCTTGGCTAAAATCTTCCGCACCCGCCGCATCACTGGATAGACGGGCTGGCAGTTGTGTAATTCCCGCACTCACACGGTCCATCTTAAGCAATTCGCCAATAACGCCAGTCGAAGCAACCGCGACATAATGGTTCGGAACGCCGAGCTGTTCAGCAATTTCATGACGCATTTGATATGCATCCTGCTCGCCCTGCTGCCCTGTGCACGCATTCGCGTTCCCGCTGTTCACGATAACGGCTTGCAGTTTACCTTCTTCCGCAATACTCTCTCGTGTTACTTTGAGCGGAGCCGCTTGGAATACGTTCGTCGTATAGACCGCCGCTGCCGTCGCTGGCACCTCACAGAGGATTGCCCCTAGATCATTCCGTTCCGTCTTCTTCAATCCGCAATGCAGGCCCCCTGCTCTGAATCCCTTCGGGATGGTAACCGAACCATGCTCCACCACCGTAAAATGCTGTACGCCCATGTCTCTTCTCCCCATTTCCTTAAAATGCGTCTTCAAAAAGTCGACATTTCAGCACCGAGAAGGTTGCGAGAACCTGAAGAAGGAGGAACGGAGTTTAGGCGAAACCTAAATGAGTACCGGACTTCGAAGGTGAACGCAAGATTCGATGTCGATTATGCTTCTTGAATGTCTTCGTGATCAAATGATGACTTTTTGAACTACCTCTTGTAGCTGTACGTTATGGATAGACAGGCGTGAGGGAGAGTCCTAACGTCTCATCCCAGCCCATCATGATGTTTAAATTCTGTATTGCTTGCCCTGCAGCGCCTTTGACAATGTTATCAATGACCGAAATGATCGTCACGCGTCCCGTACGCTCATCGACGGAGAAGCCGATATCGCAATAATTAGAGCCGTAAACTTCCTTCGTTGCCGGCCATACGCCTGCTTCACGAACACGAACGAATCGTCGTCCTTCGTAATACTGCCTATACAACTCGACCAGTTCCGCTTCGGTATGCGTTCCGTTCAATGTGGCATACATCGTCGACATGATGCCGCGCGTCATCGGTACCATATGTGTCGTAAACGTCACCGTCACGGGCTCCCCTGCCACCTGACTAAGTACCTGCTCAATTTCTGGTGTATGTTGATGTTTGTTGATTTTATAAGCTTTGAAATTCTCATTAATCTCTGCGTAGTGCGCCATTAGGCTTGTTCCTCGTCCTGCACCCGATACGCCCGATTTGGCATCAATAATGATGCTCTTCGGATCGATCCACCCTGCCGCTACAGCAGGAATCAAACCAAGCAACGTTGCTGTTGGATAGCACCCTGGATTCGATACGAAATCAATCCCCTCGACCTGATCTCCGAACACTTCGCTGAGCCCATAGACGGCTTGCGCCAACAACGCTTCATCCGCTGGCGCGTGTTTATACCATTTCTCGTAGACTGCGCCATCTTTTAACCGGAAATCACCCGATAAATCAATGACCTTCAGACCCGCTTCAAGCAATTGCGGTACGAGCTTCGCACTCACCCCATGTGGCGTCGCTGTGAATACAACATCGGCTTTATCCGCAATAAGTGGGATATCCACCGCATCCAGTGAATCTGTAATAATCTCTGTCAAATGTGGAAAGCCATCCGATAGGCGCTCTCCGCTGCTAGATGATGAAATAACAGATGTAATCTGTACCTTTGGATGTCCGATCAAGAAACGGATCAGCTCTACGCCGCCATACCCCGTCGAACCGACTATCGCCGCGCGTAATGTTGTATTCATGGTTCATTCCTCCCCAATATGCCTCTATATGTCATGTGCAATATTTTCCATTATACATCTCGTAGACTTGCTTGGAAATGCTATCCGAATTTGAAATTACGTATCATTATACACCTCTATTTATATTTATACAACGGTTATTTTCGATGGCTTCGACCAACAAAAAAAAGCCGCAAAACCCAATCGTGGCAAGGCACGAACAGATTTTACGACTCTGATAAAATATGAATTATGTATGAAGTTTGAACCCTTCACCTAAGACTTCCTTCGTATCACTAATAATAACGAATGCGGATGGATCGACCATCTTCACTAGCACTTTCAGCTTACTCACTTCCGTCTGCGATAGAACGACCATTAAGATCTTGCGCTCTTCCCCCGTGAAGCCGCCTCGCCCGTCCAACTCGGTTAATCCGCGGTCTAAATCATTTAGAATCGCTTGCTGCAGCTTCTCTGCCTCATTGGAGATGATAAAGGCAACCTTGGAGACGTTGAACCCGGTCTGGATGGCGTCGATCGTCTTACTCGTTACGAATAGACCAATTAGTGCATAGAGCGCCTTCTCTGGCGATAAGAAGATTCCAGCGCACAAAATAACAATGCCGTCCAACATTGGTACAGCGAGATGGTAACTTAGCCCTGTAAACCGGTTGATCAACTGCGCGACCAAATCCAAGCCACCTGTTGACCCTCTCGCTCGATACACGAGTCCTAGACCAAGTCCGATCCCAAGTCCCCCATAGATGGATGCGAGCAATGGATTATCTGCCGTAGGCGTCGGCCAATCTTTCGTTAAGAGGATGAATAATGGAAGGATGAACGTCCCGACGAGCACCTTGAGGCCGAAATTTTTACCTACAAGCATGACGCCAATAATAAATAACGGGATATTAATGATCCATTGCGTATAAGCCGGCTGAATTCCTGTAAAGTGCTGCACCAGGATGGAGATCCCTGATACCCCGCCAGAGGCGATTTGATGCGCCAGCATGAATATGTTAAAACTCACAGCAATACTAAAGCTTCCGACAATGACAAGCGTATATTCAATAATGCCGAGTAATACCGGATGCAACGGTCTGACAATCCGTTCGTTCTTTTTTGTTATTTGGCTTGTGTTCATAGAGTGATCTGCCACAGAACCTACTGAATTGTTTGCTTACGCCGTGACAGCGATTGGCACCTCACTTATCTTAATCTACGTCCCAAAAATATTTTCTACAATTCATTTAGAGAATATACTGAATTATTCAATATACCTTCGTATCCCATTCTCTTAGCATACCATGAAATTAAAAGAGCGACGAGCCCTCATTGAGGAAGCCGCCGCTCTTCTTAAGTTTATTTGTACTCGAACTGAACAGAATTAGTTACTTGACCGTCTGGATTAACAATCTTGACATCAACAATACCTGCAGCACTTGCTGCTGGAGAGAAAACCCCTAACCTAGTCGCTCCATAGAATGAGAACATTTGAGCTTCTACACCGTTAAAATATACTTTAAGTCCATTAACAAAGTTGCTTCCATCAATATATACGACTGTTCTTCCGGCAAGAGGTCCGGAGTTTGGTGTAATCTTTGTAATTACAGGAGCTGGAACAGGCGGTGGCGCATCATAAGTGAATGTGCCAGTTGCTTTTTCACCTGTTGATGGATTTGTAATAACGATTGATACAGGACCACTACTCGTACTGCTTGGCGTAATGAAAAGTATTCGTCCACTATTATAGTAAGTGGTTACAGCCACTTGCTTTCCATTAACCGTTAATACTAGATCGCGATCAAAATTTTTACCATCAATATAGACGGCTGTTCCGCCACTCATTGGACCATGATTCGGCGTTATCACAGTAATGGCAGGGATCGCTATTTCATACGTATAGGCTTGAACTGCAGTTGCAGTTCCGCCATCAGGATTCGTTATGGTAATATCAACCGCACCCGGAGCAGCCGATGCAGGCACCTTCACGCGAATCTTGCCGCTTCCGTAATAGTAGTCAATAGGCACTTGTTGCGATCCAAATTGAACCTTGGCTTGTCCTTGGAAATTCGTCCCGCTGATATCAACGGTACCTCCACCGGCTAAAATCCCTTTATCCGGAGTTACTGCCGTTATAGTAACTGGCAATGGTGCTGGTTTAAAGTACGTAAAGCCTCCTGCAGCAACCACAGATAGATTGTCCGGGTTAATAATTTTCACATCCACGATTCCCTCAGTCGGCGACGATGGCGTTCTTACAAGGATCCTAGTGCTATTATAGAACGAAAGGATAGTAGCTTCATTATTACCGAAATAAACCTTTAATCCATTAACAAAATCCGCTCCATCAATATAGACGTTAGTACTTCCAGCGATTGGCCCATTATTCGGACTAATTGCTGTAATGGACGGTGCCTTTGGCGCAGGTGGTGCATTATAAGTAAATCCAGCCGAAGCCTTTGCAGACAGTCCATCTGGATTTACAATTTCTACATCCACAGGACCTGCAACGGTAGCCGTCGGTGACATGACAAGCAATCTACCACTATTGTAGAACGAAATAACCGTAGCTTCTTGTGAACCAAAATATACCTTCAACCCTTTTACAAAATCAGCACCATCAATGTAGACACTCGTCTTACCTGCTAGAGGTCCATTATCCGGTGAAATTGCTTTAATTGAAGGTGCCTTCGGGATAATCGGTGCTTCATAGGTATACCCAGCTGCTACATTTCCTTCTCTTCCGTCCGGGTTGACGACCTTCACATTCACTGCACCTGCCACTGTGGCTGGCGGAGCAGTGACTTGAATTCTAGTACTACCATAATACATCCCAATAGCTACTTCTTTATCACCAAAATAGACTTTCATGCCTTTATCAAAATCTTTTCCGTTGATATAAACAACGGTCCCCCCGACAAATGGGCCGCTGGTCGGAGAAATACTCGTAATAGCAGGGACAATCGGTGGAATCGGCAAATAGTTAAATCCGTTTTCCTTCATTACTTCTTGGCCGTCCGGGTTTACAACTTTTACATTGACAGGGCCTTCTGCTGCAACCGCAGGTGACGTGACTGTAATCTGTGAACCAGAGTTCAATTTAGCAATAGCCGCTTCGTTAGATCCAAAGTATACTTTGACACCTTCTAAAAATCCACTTCCCATAATACTAACACTTGTTCCGCCAGTAATTAATCCACTATCAGGGATAATACTTGTAAGTGTTGGAGCAGGCTTAACCGGTGCAGCCTTATATGTAAAACCGGCTGGGATGATTACTGTCTCTCCATCTGGGTTAACTAGCTTCACATCCACTGCCCCTGGTGTCTTACCAGTAGGCGTCAACACATTAAATCGTTTATCGGAATAAAACGTAAGTATCTTGGCTTCTGCATCCCCAAAGTATACTTTAGTCTCGGTACTAAATTTAGTACCATCAAAATATACGGCATCTCCACCTGTTAATTCGCCAATGTTAGGTGAGATGCTAGTAACCGTAAGTTTCACGACAACCGGCGCATTATAAGTAAATCCACCTGGTACTGTAACAGTCGCACCATCTGGGTTCGTTAACACCACATCTACAGGGCCTGAATTGGTAGTTGCTGGAGAGTTCACTTCAATGAGCTTTGTATTCGTATAACGTTTTATTGGTGCAACTTTGTCCCCAAACTTCACTTCAATTGCATTAGAAAAATAATTGCCTTCGATCAAGACAGATGTTCCACCTGCCAACGGCCCATTATTAGGCTTGATGGAGGTTACAACAGGAGCAGCCTTATAAGAATAAGGTATCGTAGCCATCTGATTATCCGTATTCTTTACAGTAACTGTTACTGTTGTTGCAACTGTACCTGCTGGAACTGTTGCAGTAATTTCATTTTTACTAATGACTTTGATATTCGTTGCTGTACCCGATCCAAATGTTACTGCAGCACCTGGTCTGAAATTATCACCCTTAATCGTTACCGTCTCTCCACCTTCAGGTTTACCAAAGTTCTGCTCGATCGAAGTAATGATCGGAGCAGAAAGCTTCACTTGTACAGAAACTGATGGAATCTCCTTTTGACGTGCTGCCCCAGCATAGTCTTTATATGTGATAATCGAAGCAGTTGTCGAAGCCTGGAAAGTACCTGCCTTGTTCGGGTCTTTCGGCTTAATCTTATAAGTAAACGATAATTGACTATTCTTTAACTCTTGGAAATTCCATGTTAATACGTTCCCATTGACCGTAGGTTTCGGTATATTTGAATCATACGAACCGGGAACAATATCGAATTCAGGTGATACAATGTCAGTTACTTGAACATTGTATGCACTTGCCATACCTATTTCCTTAACAATTGCTGCATAAATTTCGCTTAATCCTACTGAGCCTAACACAAAATGATGGTGAGCAGATGTCGTTGCCATTTCCTTCAACAATTTATTTGGCCCGCTCGTTGCAGGATCCTCATCTTTTTGAAGTAACGCAATTGTATAGAACACAATCCCTGCATCCTTTGCAGCCTGCGCTTTTTCCTTTGCATACTCGTATGCCGTACCTTTTGGCTCGGTTGCATCACCATCCGTCATAATGACGATAACCGGTTGAGCTTCCGGGCGATGGTTCTCAAGCTCCTTAATCGCTAAATCAATCGCATTTCCTGTTGCTGTTGCTCCATTTGCTTCAATGGATCCAATATAGCTCTTAGCAGCTTCTTTATCAGTCGTCAAAGGGAGTGATTTTGTTAAGTTTGCAGAACTAAAATCAACAACCCCAACGCGATGTTTAGTCATATCCATTAAATCGACAAAACCTTTAGCCGCATTCTTAGCAGCCAACATCTTATCTTCACCATGGTTGGGTTGGTAATCCGGCTTCATACTACCTGATTTATCAATGATCAAAATAACGTCATTCGGCATGACAACATTCACCGGAGGAGTCCCCTGGATGTTTAGCTTTACTTCCGCCTCCTGTTCTGTTGTAATTACCGTTGGATTTACGGTTTTCGATACGGTCACATAATCATTTGCAGCCGCATACGAAGTCGTTTGATAGGGTACCATCATCAACACAAGAAGAAGTACCATCATCATATTTACCTTCTTAAAAAAAGATTGCATACTTATCCTCCTTTTATTTTTTGCAATATAAAAAACAACAGCAAATGCCATTGTTTCTATCAAGTTGGAACCTGGCAATCTTTCAAATTTTTGAAAGACCCATGGCTTTGCGTCACTGCATCACTACAGTTTTGCTAACTTTTTCGATTGTCTTCGTTCCTGAGTCCTATTTTAGAATGGTACTTAGTGATCGAATAATAGAATAAAATTACACTTCAGTATTATTATCGGTTTTTTTTACAGATACTTTATGGGCAAATAGTAAAAAATAACTATTAATATCAAGAAATTTATAAAAATAAATAAGAATCGTATTTAAGATAGAAAAATCCCACATCAATAAGATGTGGGATTTTGATTATTGTTCTAATCTTTATTCGTGCCTAATCTGATTGCGTAAGTATCCATCTATAAAGGCATCCAGATCGCCGTCCATCACAGCTCCGACATTTCCTGTCTCCACTGCCGTCCGATGATCTTTAACCATACTATAGGGATGGAATACATAGGAACGAATCTGACTTCCCCAAGCGATATCCGACTGTTCTCCACGAATTTCATCAAGTTGCTTCCGTTGCTCCTCGATCTTACGCTCATATAACTTGGAACGAAGTACGGTCATTGCCCGCTCACGGTTCTTGATCTGTGAACGTTCCGTCTGACACGTTACGACGACGCCTGTCGGGATATGCGTAATCCGAACAGCGGAATCCGTCGTATTAATGTGCTGACCACCCGCACCACTCGCACGGTACGTATCGATCTTCAAATCCTCTGTTCGAATATCAACTACGACATCATCTGAAATCTCTGGCACAACATCGCAGGATACGAAAGAGGTGTGGCGGCGACCCGATGCATCGAATGGCGAGATCCGTACGAGACGGTGTACGCCCTTCTCTGCTTTGAGGTAGCCGTATGCGTTGAAGCCCTTGATCAAGAGCGTTACACTCTTGATCCCTGCCTCATCACCCGGAAGATAATCGAGCACTTCGACTTTGAAGTTCCGCTTCTCGGCCCAGCGAGTATACATCCGCAGCAGCATTTGGCCCCAATCTTGGGACTCTGTACCACCCGCTCCCGGGTGCAACTCAAGAATCGCGTTGAACTTGTCGTACGGCTGGTTCAGCAGCAGCTGAAGCTCGAATGTCTCCAGCTTGCTCATCAGGCCCGCCACATTAACATATAGCTCTTTCGCCAAATCTTCATCCTGCTCTTCTGCCGCAAGCTCGAGCATCATCGTCGTATCTTCATACTCTTGATTCAATGATTGATATTGATCGACGGCCGATTTGACCACGTTGAGCTCAGCAATAATGCCTTGGGCACGCTCATTGTCGTCCCAGAAGTCGGGCGCAGCCATTTTGACCTCGAAATTCTCAATCATCTCTTGCTTCATATCTAAGTCAAAGAGACCCCCTAAGGTCAGATAATCTCTTTGCAATTTCGCGTAAATCCTGTTTCACGCTTGGTTCGATCATTCCATCCACCTCATCTGGCTTCACATTCGTCGTTAGACGGGAAGATTACTTCCCGTGGCACTGCTTATATTTCTTACCGCTGCCGCATGGGCATGGATCGTTGCGTCCGATTTGCGGCTCGTTATGCACTGGTTGCTTCGTCGCAGGTTCGCTGCTGCTGTTCGTCGAAATTTGGCTCTCTTCCACGACAGCCTGACGCTCTTGGTTGCGTTCTACTTGTGCTTTCATGATATACGTCGCCACATCCTGCTGGATTTGGCTAATCATCTCATGGAACATTTCGAAGCCTTCAAACTGGTACTCGCGAAGTGGATCCGTACCGCCATATGCACGTAAGTGAATCCCTTGACGCAGATGATCCATCGCATCAATGTGATCCATCCATTTGCTATCTACGGCGCGAAGCACGATAACCTTCTCGAACTCACGCATCATTTCTTCGCCCATAATTTCCTCACGTGCTGTATAGCGCTCTACAACAAGACCCATGATGAATTCCACGATCTCTTCTTTTTCCTTGCCCCAAATGTCGTCTTTCGAGATTTGGTCGGCTTCGAGGAGCGTGTTGTTCGCCCATTCTACCACTTCATCCAGTTCCCAGTTCTCTGGGATATCTTCCGAACAGTGCGCTTCGACAATACGTTCGATGGTCGGCTTGATCATATCGAGCACAATTTCACGAATATTATCGGAGAAAAGAATCTCGCGGCGCTGCTTGTAAATAATCTCACGCTGCTGGTTCATCACATCATCATACTGAAGGACAATTTTACGAACGTCGAAGTTGCTGCCTTCAACACGTTTCTGAGCGGACTCAACCGCACGTGTAATAAGACGGCTCTCAATCGGTGATTCCTCATCGAAGCCCAGACGATCCATCATACCAGAGATATTCTCTGCACCGAAACGTCTCATAAGCTCATCTTCCATCGACAAGTAGAATTGCGAGGAACCTGGGTCCCCTTGACGTCCCGCACGACCCCGGAGTTGGTTATCAATCCGACGGCTCTCATGGCGCTCTGTACCAATAATATGCAACCCCCCAAAATCGGAGACACCTTCACCTAATAAAATATCCGTACCACGGCCAGCCATGTTCGTCGCGATCGTAACGGAGTTCGCAATCCCTGCATCCGAGATGATCTCCGCCTCTTCCGCGTGGTATTTCGCATTCAAGACTTTATGCTGTACACCTTTGCGCTTCAGCATTTCCGAGAGAAGCTCAGAGTTCTCGATCGAAATGGTACCGACAAGCACCGGTTGCTTATTCTTATGACGTTCCACGATTTCATCGACAACCGCTTTAAACTTACCCATTTCTGTCTTATAGACGACATCCGGCATATCCTTACGAACATTCGGACGGTTCGTAGGGATCTGAACCACTTCAAGACCGTAGATTTTCTTAAACTCTTCTTCCTCAGTCTTCGCTGTACCTGTCATCCCTGCGAGTTTACGATACATCCGAAAGTAGTTCTGGAATGTAATCGTCGCAAGCGTCATGCTCTCGTTCTGAACATCGAGATCTTCCTTCGCTTCAATCGCTTGGTGAAGACCATCGCTGTAACGACGACCTTGCATGATCCGGCCCGTAAATTCATCGACGATCAAGACTTCGCCATCTTGAACGACGTAGTCAACGTCACGACGCATGATCACATTCGCTTTTAACGCTTGTAACACGTGATGATTCAAAGTCACATGGCTTTGATCGAACAAGTTCTCGACTCCAAATGCTTTCTCTGCCTTCGCAACACCGGCATCCGTCAACGCAACGGATTTCACTTTAATGTCTACCGTGTAATCCTCTTCCGCCGTTAAACGACGAACAAATCGATCCGCAGCAAAATACAGCTCCGTCGATTTCGCGGCTTGTCCTGAGATAATGAGCGGTGTTCTCGCCTCATCGACGAGGATGGAGTCCACTTCGTCAATAATACAGAAGTATAGTGGGCGTTGAACCATTTGCTCGCTATAGAGCACCATGTTGTCCCGCAAGTAGTCAAATCCGAACTCATTATTCGTTCCGTACGTAATATCGCAAGCATACGCAGCCTGCTTATCTTCATGACTCAACCCGTTCAGGTTAACCCCAACCGTCAAGCCAAGGAATTCATAAATTTGAGCCATCAAGGCACTATCCCGCTGTGCGAGGTAATCATTGACGGTGATGACGTGTACGCCTTTACCGAGCAATGCATTAAGGTAGACTGGCAAAGTACCTACGAGCGTCTTCCCTTCCCCTGTCTTCATCTCTGCGATCTTGCCTTCGTGAAGGACCATACCGCCGAGCAACTGTACATCAAAGTGGCGCATACCGAGCGTCCGAATCGAAGCTTCACGCACCACGCAAAAAGCTTCTGGCAATATGTCATCTAGCGTTTCGCCTTTTTCAAGACGCGCTTTAAATTCCTCCGTTTTCGCTTTCAACTCTTCGTCCGAAAGCGTCTTGTACGTCGGTTCCATTTCGTTGATCTGGTCAACCGTCTTCATGAGGCGTTTCACTTCGCGCTCATTCTGGTCGCCAAATATCTTTTTAACAAGTCCTAGCATGGGTAGACCCCTTTCGTATTTCGTACAAACAGATGGTTTGCAATAAATTGTAACAGTTTGTGGGTATTGTCGCAACAATCGAGTATGGACATTACGTATATACTTACGCGCTAACAGGTCGGATTGTTTCGAAAACTTTCCATCAAAAATATTTCCATTCTGTGTATATCTTAAAATTGTAATTCCTATGGGCTTCCTAAAGCTAGAAAAAGCCTGACTCCCCGGGAGGAGTCAAGCTTTGTAATTCACTTCAATGTATATTCATTTCAATGTTTGTTGATCCTATGATTAGTCTTGCTCGATCAAGCCGTATTTACCATCATTGCGACGGTATACAACATTCACTTGATTCGTGTCCATATTGGAGAAGACGAAGAAATTATGTCCAACCATGTTCATTTGCAAGATCGCTTCTTCCACATCCATCGGTTTCAATGTAAATCGCTTCGTACGCACCAGCTCAAGGGTATCCTCTTCATCCTCTAGTGCAACTGCTGTGGAGCCTCCATCAACGATTAGGGATTTCAAGCTGCCCTCTTGACGGAATCTGCGGTTTAATTTGGTTTTGTGTTTACGAATTTGACGCTCTAACTTATCAATTACGGCATCAATCGAAGCATACATGTCATCTGTCTTATCTTCGGCGCGAAGCATCAAGCCTGGCAGAGGAATCGAAACCTCAATGCTATGTTTGTCCTTGATTACGCTCAATGTAACATGTACCTCAGAGGTAGGCGGCACTTCAAAATACTTTTCCAATCTACTTAGCTTTTTCTCTACATACTCTCTTAAAGCATCTGTCACTTGGATATGTTGGCCTCGAATGCTGTATTTCATAGGGCACTCCTCCTTTGCTTAGCTATATTATAACACAGCTCTGAGCATACTTCAAAATTCCTTTACAATGAAAGTGGCGTAGTTGTTTCCTTTGATGGGCGCTTGTCAAAGACTGTTCAGAACTATTACAGAAGTGTTGCAAAAGAAGTTCTAGAAGTAACAAAAAAACCCTAGAACATGTCTAGGGCTTTCTCTAGCTAAACTATCGATTTAACCATTGAACCTTATGTAGCTCGGCATCAATGCCGGTATGATTATAATTTAATTACGTTAGCTGCTTGTGGTCCGCGAGCACCTTCAACGATGTCGAACTCAACGGATTGACCTTCTTCTAAAGTTTTGAAGCCTTCAGATTGGATCGCGGAGAAATGTACGAATACGTCCCCACCATCAGCAGTTTCGATAAAACCATAACCTTTTTCTGCGTTAAACCATTTTACTTTACCTTGCATTCAAATACATTCCCTTCGTCTTCAAATGAAAGTGGAGTACGTCCACAAGGTTGAATATACCACCGTATGGAAGCGGTGTCAATGATTTTGCAGGAGTTTTTGTAAGCGGTGTCATCCAATTCCTATCTACACATCAAAAGATTAACATTACCTTCGATAATCTCGTAGAGCAATGTCCCTGTTAACCAACGCATCCCAAGTAATTAAAACTTAATTGAATTCGGTTTCCGTTCTAAGCTCCCCACTCCTCGCACTCTTCTTTCTACATACTGCAACTACATACATGGGCTGTGCATCCTTTACCTCGCTAAGAGGGCTTAGTTGGGTACTTAATACTGCATCTTGCAAAATAGGCGTAGAACTCACGCCTAACTCCCGAGCTTTCCTCATAACTTGTGTATAGTATGTATTCGCATCATTAATAAATGATTGACCATATAAATTTACAATATCATATTCTTTTAAAAGTTCACCTACAAATTCCACCGTAGTATATTCAAATTGATGATGAGGGTTCAGTGGCCGTTCATTAAAGAATATGCCTGGATTCGTAATTGCTCTATTCGGAGTGGAGACTAAGAATAGTCCTCCATCTTTCAGAACCCTAGCAGACTCTTTAATCCAAAATGCACCATTATCAATATGTTCAATCGTCTCAAAAGAGACTACCATATCAAAGGTACCGTCATTGAATGGTAAGTCATTAACGTTACCTACTGCGAAATCCACACTCGTTGAACCATAGGTTAAACGAGCACTCTCGACACTTTCACTAGAAATATCCACGCCCATTACATAATGTGCTCCAGCTTCCTTAATCATCTTACTTCCGTATCCCGCACCACTGGCGGCATCCAAGACAATTTTTTCATTAGCAAAACTGCATGCTAACTCATATCGTGCTAGATGTTCTTCGAGCACATTATTAAACTGATCTTTTACTGTTTTGTTGATTACCAATCTTTCTCCAGTAAACAAGACATCATTCTGTTCAATGGATAATATATTATCTTCTTGACCACATGTTAAGTTACTCCTCAAGCGCTCAAGAAGTTGGACTATTTCTTCATCGTTATCTTTTAATTGTGTTGCATAATGAAGTGCTAGTTCGTATTCATTACATTGTTCAAGAAAACAGCTTAAATTCATTAACGTATCTCGATTAGTATCGTCATACAATAGCGCCTGTTGTAGTAGTGGGAGAATATTATCATATGTTCTAAATTCAAAGCTCTTGATTGCTAATAGATTACAAATCGCTACTTTTTGGATGACATAATCATTAATAGTATTAATCACATCATCTATTCTAAATATCCCTTCAGTAACTAGAGAGATCAACTTATTAGCACTCTCTTCTAATTGTAATTCTTGGTCAATGTAACTTAATAGTTCGTGTAGCTCACCTGTCTCCATCTTATCCATTATCCACCCTCCTAGAAAACTTATTTTTGAAACTCGCGTTCTTGAGCTAACTTTTCGATTAATTGCAAAATAGTTGCATCTTTATTCGGTATATACTGAAGCCATTCGATTGCAAGGTCATAATTCTCTAAGTGATACATCACGAGTCCTAAATTAAATAAAGTACTAGAGTTCATTTCATCTATCTCAAATGCTTTATTAAGATAGGGTAGCGCTTGCTTTGTGTGACCACGATCTATCAGTAGAACTGCCAAATAATTCAGTAGTGCATCTGTCTGACTAGTAGCGCTCTGAACAATAACGTCTAACACAACATCATGGTCGTAATTAAGTAGTCGTTTTGTATTGGTCTCTATATCCTGTTCCTGAATCAATTGATTAACAATCTGTTTAATTTCACTACTTAAATCATATTTTTTAAAAGTCATTAAGTACTTCTCGATCATATATTGTTTCTCAGGAATTTGATGATTTACATGTTTCAATTTCTCAATAAATGTTTTATCAGTATCCGATATACTTGAGGTTACTCCTACTATACTAGTTTGCCCCCAATCAGATGAATTCATTATTTGATCGCAATCTTTATAAGAGAAGTAACGAACTACATCTCTTCCCAAATCATCTCTTAGAAACCTGTCTATTATTCTAAAATAGTGAGTATTAGGAACTTCAATTAAAAGCCCACCATATGAATTTAATAACTCATAATAGTGTGAAACCTCCCGCATTAAGTCAAAATCTAACGGATCACTAATAATAATGTAATCGAAATAACCTTTCTCATACTCATTTGAATTGATTGTAGCCACAAATTTAGCTACATTAGCTTTATGAACATCCGGTTCTTCACCATGTAGTTCTGCATCTGGAAAACGATTGCGGATTTCTGCCAAGTTTGCTCCTAAACCACAACCAATCTCTAGAATGCGAAGTGATGATGAATGAATGGGCTTTATTTGATTTACTAAATTATAATTTATTTCTGCCAACCCATTAGGATCAATTGACCATTTTTCGTAAAACTTCTGTTTATTGGTATTTAACAGTTTCAAATAACCGTTAACATTCTCCCTAAATGAAGTGCTCCCAAAATGATGGATAAAAGTATCCTTACATAACATTAATTTATATCCCGCCAATCGAATGCGCAGGCAATAATCATCATCTTCATAATTACCTGGTGTAAACCTCTCATCTAATAAACCTACTTGACTAACTACAGATTTTTTTATAAGCAAATTATAACCAATTAAGCGTATTCGCTCTTCCCATTTTTCTGGATCCGAAAGGTTAAATTCAGCAGCAAACTGATGCATCTCCTCTACTGTATTATATGGCACAGAGATAGATTGATAATTCGCACAGTTGTTGGTCACGGAACCTACAGCCCCAATACTTTCGTCACTATGAAGACAACGCAACATATTATCCAGCCAATTTTTCGTAACAATCGTGTCGTTATTCAACAGTAGAATATGATCACCTGTCGCTAATTCAATCCCCTGGTTACATGCTTTAGGGAATCCTAAGTTCTCAGTATTAAACACTGCAAGAATATCTTCTTGTTGATTTAGCCAATCAACAGTACCATCTGTCGAGTTATTATCGACTACAATAATCTCATAATCAAGATGGTTGGTATATCTACGAATACTTTCAATACAAAGTTGGTTATATTTCAGCTTATTAAAAGTCGCAATGATGATACTTGTCTTCATAATGATCCCCCGAATCCATGGTGAGTAGAACTTAAAACTATATCGACATTTTTCTATATTTTAGTTAGCATAATCGGTTCGATAAAAATATGTACTAAATAATGCTTAGTCGATTAATCGCCGGTTGATAATGATATACCGCTGATTTCTTATAATACTCTACGGCCTTATCCATCTTACCCGTAACTTCATTAAAAACCCCTAGGTTATACAAGGCTTTAAAGCTTCCCGTCCCGATGACATTGTCGTACTTCTCGTTTTCCCCTATTTCCAGACAACTCAAATAAGATTGTTCTATTCGAGAGAGATAGGCGATATACTTCTCCGGATCACTTAAGATAAGATCCAGGAAGAACACGCCACTAACAAAATGGAAATCAGCATAGTCATATAAGTGGATATGTTCCCGCTCAATGACCTTCAACCCCTCTTCCCAGTTTTGGGTTGCAACGATTGCATATATATAAGCTACAATTACATTCGGAGCATAAGCTTCTTTTCGTGTTAACAACTCATAAGCTCTGACAAGACTTTTATAAGCCAACTGGTCCTGTTGCAGACCTGTATATTCTTTAGCAATCTGATAATAGAAATAAGGATCATTCGGGTGATGCTTTATCTCCTGCTCCAATATCGGAATATTGCGATCCGATTTATTCTTTTGATAATAACCGTCATGTTGAACTTCAACATTTAGCTTAATTCTCGGTAAATCTGATTGGACTTGCTCATGAATTCTCCCTTGGTAGGATAAACCAGAAGGAAAGAGTCTTGTAGCGAATGAATGTGCATAACCAGTACCTTCCTGATCTGCAAATTTGCTGACAATCTTAATCCTACCAAGCGCATGATGCTGCCCTATAAAATTCCTAATTGTTTCTCTGCAATCATTAGCAATGTACTCATCCGCATCAAGAATTAGATTCCAAGCACTGGTTGAATGCTGCAATGCAAAGTTTCTGGCATCTGCAAAACTTCCAGTCCATTCAAAATCGTAAACCTTAGCACGGTAGGATCGAGCAATTTCTTTTGTATTATCCTTGGATCCCGTATCTATGATTACAATTTCATTTACTATTCCCTGCACACTTTCAAGACATCTACGTAATGTTGCTTCTTCATTTTTAACGATCATGACTAATGACAACGATATGTTCATAATATTCCCTTTCTATAGTGTGATATCTACTGCACGTACTGTCTCTATTCATTTTATATCGACATATTTCGTCAAATGCATAATAATTATATAAAGTCAGATAATGGATCTTATAGATTCCTGATATTCTAGCTCAATTTTGCCGATATATATTATATAATTCTAATTTTGGGGGACCCAATGGAAAACTTATTATCACTATGCATGATTGCTAAAGACGAGGAAATGGTGATTGAACGCTGTCTCACAAGCGTTCAGGGTTTAGTGGATGAGATCATCGTGGTAGATACTGGATCAACAGATCGAACGAAAGAAATTGCGTTCCAATTTACGGATAAAATTTATGATTTTCAGTGGACGAATGATTTCTCAGCCGCAAGAAACGAAGCGATTCGCAGAGCGACAAGCAAATGGATTCTTATTATGGATGCAGATGAATATATCAATTCAGACGACCACCATAAAATCAAGAGTTTCCTTGAACAGTCAGATCATACACTACCACAAGGCTTTATCTTGCCTATTATTAATTTCACAGGAACAGAGAATTCCGGCAATATGATGGAATCATTTGCTGTCCGTATATTATGCAATCATCCTGAAGTAAGGTTTTACAGACCGATTCATGAACAAGTTCTATATAAAGAAGTCGAATTACCTGTGCACAAAATGAATTGCAATATTTTTCATACGGGATATACCTATGAAACAACGATAAAAAAGAATAAAAGAGAACGTAATCTCTCGATTTTCAATGAAATGAAGAGAAATAGACAGTTTGACGAATACGACTATTTCACGCTTGCAAATGAATATGATGCTTTAGGAGATTATACGAAAGCCCTTTATTACTATAGACGAGCCGACACGAAGAAATCTCAGAACAAAACCTTTATTATCCATTGCAAATATAAGATCATTACGATACTTGCCCATTTAGGAAGGGGAAAGGAAGTCTTTGATGTCGTTGAAGAATGCATTCAACGATGGCCAAAATATATTGACTTCATGTATTTGAAGGCACATTATATAAACCTCCTTGGTTTTTCTACTGAGGCTGCTGCACTATTCGAGCAATGTATTCAAATAGCAGATGAACAATCAAGAAATGATCAGAACTTCTGGTTTATCTCACCCACTTACAGCAAGTTGATCTATAACGAATTAATTGATATTTATATCAAATCTCATAATTATTCTATGGCCGTCACGCTGCTTATACGGCTCATTGAATCAAAAACTGATGAACTTAAAGATCTATCAAAATTAATCCACCTACTATTACAAACCGACACCGTTCCAGACATGATCGCGCTGCTAAATCGACTCTATTCTGTAGAGTCTACAGAATCTGCGTTACGACTGTTACAAGCCAGTCTGATTGTTGGGAATCGTCCATTGTGCGAGTATTATTACCTTAAATGTATGGCTCTAAGTGTTAAACTTGAACCTGAATATATGCTTCATTATGCTGCGGTTATGAATGACAAATCGTTATTCTTTAAGTACCTGCAAGCAGAAGAAAGTCGTTCGACACCGGCACATTTCAATCGCCTTATTGGTACTGCTCTCTGTTTATGGAAGGACGCTTCATTAATAAATCACCTTATTTATACTGAGGATAATTCGACTGCATTTCATACATTGCAGAATCTGTTAGTAGACCATCAACAGACATCGGAAAACATCGACAGCACGATCATTTATCAGCTACTTACAGATTTATTTAAATCAGAACATTACGAGACGTATGACTGGCTGATTAATCGCTACCCTGATCTTGCTGATACACTCGCTAATAGACTTGGTGATTTTCTCTACTCTACACAACAAATCGAGATTGCCTTTGATTATTACTCTATGTTGTTAGAGAAGGATACACTAAATGCAACAGGCTACGAGAACATTGCACTATATTACCTTAAATCAGGAAACATTCCCGAGGCTTTACCTTTTCTGAAGAAAGCTCTTGATCTTACTCCGAATAAACTGCATTTATATACGATATTACTAAGGCATACTTCTGATCAAGAAGATAAATTGAAATATTCCAGGAAATTTAATAGCCTTTATTCGCACTATTATGGTATTCCTTTCATGAAAGAATTGCTTCTATAATCGAGAAAAGCTGGTTCGATCCAAGATCAAACCAGCTTTTCTTATTTCTTACGATCCACAAAGTATCCCTCTGTCTGATAGAATACCCCAGAATAGGCATTCCTGGACTGAGTTCCTGCTCGAATCTTATCAATTTGCTCCTTGGCTAAATCACGATATTTCACGAGCTTGACATGTAGAGCTTGCTCCAAAGCAATAGACTCTTGAATGATTCCCCTTGTCTCAGCACGTTGACTTAATTGAGAAATCCATGGCGTTAACTGTTCCCGCAGCTGCGCTTGTTCCTCCTGCAGCTCTGCTAGCTGTTCGTAATGTGATTCTACTTCAAAATCAAGTTCAAACAGCATAGCCGAGATTTCTTTCATCCGATGCAAATCTACGATAGCGGCTTCCAGACTCATGCGTTTACCTTGGGCTTTGAATTAAACTGCTTCATCGCTTGAACCCATGTATCCCGTAAATCTGTCATGAGAGCGATACATTCGTCAATATTATCTGCGTTGCCACTCAAATTCGCCTGAAACAATCTTTCCTTCATATAGGCGTATAGAGATTCCAACTGATTGGATAATTCATAATCTCGATCTAACGTAATTATTAATTCGTCAAGAATATCCACAGATTTCTTAATAAATGTATTCTTCAACTCATAATCTTGACGCAAGATGGCGTCCTTCGCTTGTTTCATAAATTTAATGCATCCATTGAACAAAAGGGTTGTTAATTCCCATGGTGCAGCTGTCTGCACCTGCATTCTCAAATAGGTGTCTTGTGCTTGATGATTAATCAAAGGGGATTACCTCTTTTCGTCTATAATTAACCCGGATAGCTCCTGCAACTTCACAATAAGATCAACGATCTTCTCCGAAGGTACCTCGCGGACAATTTCATTCGTTTCCGCGTTGATGATTTTAACGATCATATCACCTGTTTTGTCATGAAACTTATACTCAAGCCGGGTATCCAACCCTTTTAACGCTTTATTCACTTTCACGAGTGCCTTCTGAAGCGCAGCATCTGAGATGGAAAGCTCATTCGGTTTCATCTCTAACAATTCTGTTGACGTTAATACTCTATCATTGCCCTGTCCTACGTCATTGCCACTGATGCTCACTTCCGAGGATGACTGTACGCGAATGTTGGACATGGAATTGGATGCGATTCTATCTAGCAAATCTATCACATTCCTCTCTTCTATCAACCATTCTTCATTAGCCAATTTAGCTGGGAGTTATTCTTCGCGACAGCAGTGTCCATCGACGCGAACATCTTGTAATAATAGTTTTCTTTACTTGCGAGCTTATCATTAAATATCGTAATTTGTTTGTTAATATCAGTTAATTTCTTACCAAGTATATTCGAATTACTCTCTACTGGCGTTCCGACGCCGCCGGACTTAGCGATCAGCTCTTGTATACTTGAATCGATAGCTTTAAACATATTTCTTGCAATACCGCTTTGAGCGCTCAAATCAGGATCCTTTTTATCGTCATTTGGATCCTTTTCACCGGGATTCGTAAATAACCTTACAACGGCACCTGCGTCTTCTGAAAGCGCTTTGCGAAGTTTTTCCTCATCAATACTCAATTTGCCTGCATCATTAGGTGTCCCTGAATTATAAGGCATCGTTGAAATCCCTATCTTAAACAGTGTATTCATTCCGTCAGGTAGAGAAGTCAATACTTTACTTGATATGGAACGTAACTCGTTCATTGTCTTCTTAAGAAGAATATCATTGCCCAACAAACCACTCTTTGCTTTTTCTTCCCAGTTCTTAATATCCGCTTCTTTCATATCAGTCTTCTGATCGTCAGTTAACGGAACGAAGCCACGGAACTTTTTCTCTTTAGTACGTTGATTCAGCAATTCTATTGTAGAATTATAAGCATCGACGAACTCAGTGATTTGTTTCACCATACCATCATTGTCACCGCCAACTCGGATCGTTACCGGTTCAGTCGTTACATCTTGGAACTTATATGTAATTCCATTGGCAGTGAAGGTGTTGCTAGATGGCGGTGGATCAACGACTACTCCATCGATTTTGATAATAGCACTTGTGCCAGCAAGTAATTTCGCTTGCGTATTATCTAAAGGATCGTAGGAAGGATCATTTTTACTAACAGGATTATTCAAATTTAATTTCCCCAATATTCCCGCTACATTACCTCCGGTATTATCAGAAACTAATAAATTAACACTATCCCCTGTCTCTTTCGTTACAATAGAAACCTTCTTTGTTATTTCATCGAAACTCATACGAACGCCAGCAGGAGAACTGTTTACTTTATTCATAATGGAGGTATAAGTGTCGTCAGCAGTGAAATCAATGGTATAATCCTTACCGCCTGTTGTAAGTGTGATAGATCCTTTATCTCCGAATTTGGCCGAGGGATCGAAGTTTGTTAATTTCCCGCCTGTAATTGAGACTCCTGTTGCAAGGCTTGTAACCTCTACCTTATGGTTGCCAGAAGGAACGCCCGGACCAACCGTTGCGCTTACTACATTCTCATTGGTGGATGTTGCCTTATAGTCCTTCCAATCACCTTGCAGCCTGATTTTGTCCAATGCCTTACGTAATCCCGCCAGCTTGGTATTTACTTCACGGTATAAATCGGTTTGCCAACCCACAGTTGTCTTCTTCTGCTTCATCTTGTCAAGCGGAATCCGTTCAGCCTTCATCAAGTCGGTAACGAGTTTATCAATATCAAGCCCGGACCCCATACCTGTAATGCGTATTGGCATGAATGTTTCCTCCGTATCTTTTGGTTCTTATTATTTTTATCGAAATTAATTGCACAGAAATAAAGATCCATACGCAAAATTGCTTTTAATTATATTAAATAAGCAAAATCTATCTTCCTCTTACTACTAATAGAAGCCCATTACGAAGTAATGGGCTTCTAGATGTTGATTCAGGATTAACGAAGCAATTGAAGAACGCCTTGCGGTGCTTGGTTTGCTTGAGCAAGCATCGAAGTCGAAGCTTGTTGTAGAATGTTCAGTTTCGTGTAGTTCATCATTTCTTTCGCCATATCTGTATCACGGATACGGGATTCAGCAGCTTGCAAGTTCTCAGTTGTAGCTCCCAAGTTGTTGAATGTATGTTCCATTTGGTTTTGCTTAGCACCAAAGTCAGAACGTGCAGTATTTACTTTAGTAATTGCAGTATCAATCTGACCCATTGCTGTGCTTGCATTAGCAGCACTTGTTAGATCTCCAACAACACCAAGAACAGAAGTTTGGATATTAGTCAAGGATACAGTAATCTGATCGATGCCCTTGTCACCCATTTGAATGGAGATAGTAGTACCAGATCCATCTAACAAAGTAACACCATTGAACGTTGTTTTCAAAGCAACATTGTCTATTCCGTCTTTAAGAGCTTTAAACTCGGAATCGATCGCTACTCTGTCTTCTGTATTGTAAGTTCCAGTAGCGGATTTAACAGCAAGCTCTTTCATACGAGTCAACATATCGGATACTTCGTTCATTGCACCCTCAGCTGTTTGTACAAGAGAAATACCGTCTTGAACGTTCGATTGAGCTTGGTTCAAAGAACGGATTTGTGTACGCATTTTTTCGGAGATCGAAAGACCTGCTGCATCGTCAGCTGCACGGTTTACTTTGTAACCGGAAGACAATTTCTCGCTGGATTTACCTTGAGCGATGTTGCTGGATTGCAAGTTGCGGTGTGCGTTCATTGCGTTAAGATTGTGGTTGATAATCATTGGATATTTCCTCCCTGAAATTGTGATATTCCACTTCCGTGTGGATTGTGAGTGCTTTAAGCCTCATGATAAATATATCGGATGTTGATTTAGGTTTGTTTAGAGGATTTCGTCGAAAATTCAAAAAATTATTCGCTTTTTATCAAATTTTTCAGTAGGTCCATGGTCATAGTGGAAGATATCGCTTCCTTATTGCTCTGCTCAATAGCTTCAATGACTTCTTTGCGATAGATTTTCATAGACTTCGGGGCATTAATTCCGACCTTCACTTGATCCCCCTCAACAGCGGAGATAACAATCTCAATCTCATCATTGATCATGATCGATTGGCCCTTCTTCCGAGTTAAAATTAACATTTACCGGCCACCGCCTTCCGTCGCAATTTGTTCAGAAATCGGCGTTCTCGCATTGTACTCATACGTAGGAGGAAGAACAAGCTGCATGCCCTTCAAATTTGCGATATTGACGACAATCGGGGCCATCAGGTTCATCGTGGAGCTTTTAAACGGATCTCGAAGAGTCATAATGCCAAGAACAAGCGCATCTTCTGGTTGTTCCAATCCCAGTTCTTCCTTCTCCCGCTCTGGAATCTCAAAGGCAAATGATTTGAAGAAATGGAATGGCGATGCAACGACGAGCCCCATTCCTTCTTCTTCTTCGGATTGAAGTAGCGCAAACAGCGGATTCCCTTCGATCGTGTGAATGGAGAATTGATTCAGTGACTCGAACCCGAGCAGCGATCCGTCCAGTTGTAAGACTTTTCCGTCTAATTGTTGCAACATGTTGTCTCCCCCTTAAAAATGAACACAAGACTATAGCAACGCTATAGCCTCGTTCGTTATCATGAATCCCAGTCCCAAGAATAATCGGAAACACGAATATTAATGGTATACGGTTGTTCGAGATTGATATTTACTTTACCTGCTTGGTATTGCGATTGCACTTTCTGCGGAAGGTAGCTTAGATGGAGTTCGGCTGGCTGCACTTCAGGTTGATACGGATGCGGCTCATAATGCAGCTTAACATTCATATTCGATGCCTCACCCACATATTGAATAGGCCCAAGCTTCTCTTGCAACGCCCCCTTGGCAATATCCGCGAAAGCGTTCTTCTTATTCGTAATCATGCCCATTCGGTGTCCATCCTCAACCTGTTTGGCAATCGCTTGTAGCGCAATTTGTTCCATCTGACTATATATCATATTCATCCATTGCATATGCGAACCTTTGCCTAACGCACTCCATGCTGCGGATGAATCGATCGTCAGCGTCCCTGGCTCATAGTTCGCTTCCACCACGGCCTGTTTCGTCTCAATCGACAGTTCCCCTCGCGGTGATTCCAACGTCTGTTGTGCATTCTCTGTCTCTATCCCAATCTTACCAAAAGTTTGCCGGATCGATAAGCGTTGAAGCTCCACCGTGCTCCCCCCTCATCCATATTAGCGTAGATAATCGAGCAGGCTCGGTTGAATAATTTTGGCTCCACTGGATAATGAGGCTTGATAAATACTCTCTTGGGACTGCAATTTAATAATCGTCTCTGCCATATCCGCATCTTCCGTCTTCGAGCTTAGCTCTGTCAAATTCAGAGATAGATCCTTTAGGCGACTATCCATCAGATCAATGCGGTTCGAACGCGCCCCAACTTCAGAACGCATATTGAGGAATTTGTCCATTCTGCTCTGCAGCTTATCCATGAAGCTACTGGCGGAAGCTTGGTCCCCATTCTTAAACGCTGTCTGAAGCGATTGAATCACCGTAAACAAATTATCCGGATCTGTACTTTCTCCGAACACCTCATTCCCGGTAACATTAATCGGGATAACTACACCTGCCGCGGACTGAAAGTTCACTTTTTGAGTATCCGTTGACTCAGCACCTGTAGGATATGGCATTTGATCTGTCTTTTGACCATTAAAAATAAATTTTCCATTCATTTGGTCATTACCGAGTACTAAAAGCGTGTTGAACAGCCCACCCATCTCAGCACTGATCGCGTCTAATGCAGATTGTGGATTCGTGCCCGTAACTCCCTTAACCGTAAGCTCGCTTGCACGTTGCAATACATCATTAATTTGGCCCATGATCGTATCCGTATGCTCAACGAAAGATTTGGCTGAGTCCATATTCTTCTGATACTGCTCATTCATCGTTAATTCACTACGATAACGCAACGCATATGTAATTCCAACGGGATCATCCGAAGGTTTATTGATCTTTCGACCCGTGGATAAATTCTCTTGATACTTATTCATATTGTTATAATTATGCGTAATATTACGCATAAGTTGGTTCGTCATCATTCCTTGTGTAACACGTATGGACATATAATCCATCCCCCTTAGTCAACATAACACCTTTACAGGTTCATACCCTATCTACCAACAATACCCATGTTATTAATGACTTTGTCCAGTACCTGATCAAATGTAGTCATCGCTCTTGCCGCCGCTGAATATGCATGCTGGTACATAATCATATTCGACATTTCTTCATCGATCGAGACGCCGCTAACCGACATTTTCTGAGAGGCAATATGATCAACCAAAGCCTTCTGATTACTCGTATTACGGCTTGCTTCACTCGCCTGAACCCCCAGTTGGCCGACAACCGCACGAAAGAAGTCATCAACAGTTCCATTCGAAACTACTGTATTCGCACCTGTTGATACGAATTTAAAGGAAGAGTCCTTCAGTTGTGAAGTTATTAATGCAAGTACGTTGTTCCCTTTAACAACTACCTCGCCAGCTGCTGTTGTCTCGGAACGCATAGAAGTCGCGATCCGACCAGGATCGTCTGCAATAATCTTATTTAACTGGAAATTCGATGCCGTGATTGGTGAGCCGTCTTTAGAAGTGAAGAAATCTACTCCTGTTTGTAGTGGGCTATTCAATGTATACCCCAGCTTCTGAAGTCCATTCAAGCCTTGGACCGTGACGGTGATATCCGAAGTCAGTGCACCATTATAAGTTGTCCCATTCAACACAGTACCTTGAGGAAGGACTGACCCTTTAGGTATGGTGATCTGAACTTCACCGTTCGCTATAGTATTCGCTAATGAATCTAGTTGTTTCCGATAATCGGCCACATAGCGATCACGAGAAGTAACGATACCAAATACTTCTCCACTGTTAACATCCCCTGAGCTAACTGCGCTTGTTAAAGAATCGGCTGTTGTCTCTGCAGCAGTGTCGAATGTTACCAAATTAGTACTTCCCATATTAATCGTATATCCTTGAGGCGTATCCGTGACCTGAATGTTAACGATTTGAGATAATTGATCCGTTAATAGATCGCGCTGATCACGCCAATCATTCGCATCATCACCTAAACCTTCTTGTCTATAAATTACATCATTCAATCTCGCAATAGCTGTTGTCAATGAATTAACCTGATTCGATTTTGCTTCAATGTTACTTGTAAGGTCAGAGCTAAGATCGCTCAACTTCTTATCTGTATAATTAAATGCATCTGCGAGTGCCATCGCACTCTCACGAACAACCTTACGTCCTGTAACATTCTCAGGGTTCTGACTTAAATCTGACCAAGCCTTCCAGAAATTATCCAATACAGTACGAATTCCTGTATCCGAAGGCTCATTAATAATTCCCTCAAGTTTATTCAATGTATCGGACTGTACACTCCAGCTACCGAAGTCTTTGCTTTCATTGCGGAATTGGTCATCTAGAAATTTATCACGAACTCGCGTAATACTGTCATATTGAACTCCAGTGCCTAATTGACCCGCCGCATTACTTTTCGTAAATCCAAGTGCCTCAATAGGGCGCGAAGCAGAAATATTCACCCGTTGTCTGGAATATCCGTCTGTGTTCGCATTGGCTACGTTATGCCCCATTGTCTGCATCAGCGCCATTTGTGTAGACAATGCACGTTTACTCGTCTCGATCCCATGAAATGTTGAAGCCATAAATTCCCTCCTTCGTATCTTCCTATATGGTTAAATCCTTGAGTCGAAAATGCCTTTACGCTTTGGAGAGTAACCCGGATGACCCGGATGTTGATAGACAACTTCGTCTTCCGGGCCCCCTGTTACCAAATCGAGCGTATAATTCACGATCGTCAATGATTGTTCTATCAATTGTTGGTTCAATGTATTAAGCTGTTTGAGCGCATTCAATGTATTCGTCAGCTTCTGCTGAACATCCATCAGTCTACGTTTCTCTTCCGGGTGGAACACCATCCGGAGCAGCTCCGTTACATTCAGATTGAGATTCGACTTTATCCCTTTTTCCTGTAAAAATTCATATACCGCCTGCTGGCGATCTGCATCCATTTCAACAATCTGTTTAATGAACTTCGTTTCTTTATTGACGATTCGCGTCAGCTCTTCCACATCTCCCTGGATAATCGCTTGTTTCTTCCGTTCTCCAAGCTCCAGCATCAGCGTATGCTGCGCATTCATCTCTTCTAAGATATCGATCAATGTCTGAATCGCCAAGTTCGTTCACCACATTCCTTCTTCATTCTTGTTGCTTCACTATTTGCGGAAATAAGGCAACAGCTTCTCCGCAATCTTATTCGCATCGACATGGTAAGTACCTGTCGCAACGGATTGCTTCAACTGTTCTACGCGCTTGGCATGCTCAGGGTCCGATACACGGGACTGCGCATCGAGCATTTCTTTCGCTTCAGGGGATATCGATACCTCATCCAATTGGGGTGCTTTCTTATTCACGTGGCCTCGCGCTTCCGTATTACGCTGATATTGATTTATCGCACTAATTCTTTGGGATTCATTAATTTTCATGATTGCTTCCCTCCTTCATCGTCCAACCGTTCTCTTGTTATACTATTTATCGGTCACTGGTTTACATTATTTTATAGAAAAATCGCTGAAAAGGCGAATAGGCTCATACGAAACTCCATCAAATTCTATGCTCAATGACATAGACAACCGAAAATAGATACGAACTAAAAAAGCTGCGGCAACAATCTCTCCGCGGCTCTTCGTTGGTGTCATTTTTCTTATTTGTCTATTCGCGGTCTCTAAATCGATCTACTACGCGATATGCATGCGAATCTTTATTCTGCTGCTGTTTCTGTAGTTCTCTTCTGCGTTCATCTTCAGACATGTTATTAAAGTCACGTGCAAATCGGCTCCGGCATGCATCACATAGATGCCCTTCACGAATTGGCGTACTACATGACTCACAGGGATAGGACATATTCGGCGAATTTTTCATAGAGATCCGACCCTCGCGAAGGAACTTCGTAATCTGCCTAATTGATACACCTGTCTCTTCCGAGAGTACCTGCATGGTCGCTTCTTTATGCTCGCGCAAATATTTCACGCAAATCTCGTATTCTTCTTCAATATCCCGATAACAGTTCGGGCAAATATCACGAATCCCTTTGGCAAAAATTCTACCGCAGCGCGGGCAATTTTCTACATTCATGGGTGAACCTTCCCTTCATTGCAATACTACCTATAATATGTCTATTTTATCAAAGTATTGGGCAGTTTTTCTATTACTAATATTATCGTCATTCTCCCGTCAAACCTTTATAGATTCCTAAGAGCGCGCCCATGTAAGACTTGAAATTAGTATGCTTGTACTCAAATCGTTCGATAGCTCCGATAGGGACTTGGCACAGGCGTTCACCGTGCTTCCTGTTGTGTACACATCATCAATGAGCAAGATTCGAATCGGAACCAAATGGGTTTGGGCTGTGATAGGGTTCAGATTGATTTGTGAGAAGAGTAGTTCTCTAGAATCGTGATGTAGCGAAAATACATCTTTCATATCTTCAATCCGGTCTCCGCGGGATTTCATGCTTTGTTTGATGGTATGACGATTCCTCTGAAGCAACGCAATGACAGGGATTCCGGTATACGCATGAAGGGTTCTAGCGAATTGCTCAGCTTGATTAAAGCCGCGTTCTTGTATGCGAGATGGGCTGACAGGGACATAAGTGATACAGTCAAACTTGACTGGCATGTTATCTCTCGTTTGTTCGCTACACAGTTGATAGTAAGCCGTTAACAACATCGAACCAAGCAAAGGGAGGTACCTCTCATCGCCCCGGTATTTATAAGCAGCTAACCAATCCCGCATCTGAGGACTATAGGCAACAGCACTTCGATTTTTCTGAAAATAGGTATGATCCTTGCCACGGCGACTGCAATCCGGACATCCGGTTGCTCGGCCACAGACAGGGCATCGAATAGAGCGGATCCATGGCATGGAATGCAAGCATGCGTCACACAGGTCGTGGAACGAATTGGTTGATCGTCGCAGCGCTCGCACCATGGCGTCTGTATGAGGAATGCCTTGGACTGCGTTATGATTGTTTGAACGATGAATGGCGCGATGACAGGCTAGACAATTTTGGATTTGCGGAGCAAGCAAGGTTGGAAGAGACCGGAATAAATTATTAAATAATTTCATTTCCCCTCCCTCCTTTGCGATGTAGTATTCAGATACCCTTGCCGCCGCGCAATGCGGTTCATCGACGTAATTTGGCGAACCGCATGTTGCTGGGCCCTGTTCCATGACGATGCACAGAACATGACATTTCCAGCTGGATCCTCCAACGATCTACCTGCTCTTCCTGCCATTTGGACTAAAGAAGCAGCGTCGAAGAGTGCACTATCTGCATCCAAAATAAAAACATCGCTCTTCGGAATGGTTACGCCACGTTCCAAGATCGTAGTCGTCACGAGCATTCGGCTGTCACGTTGACGGAATCGTATTACCTTCTCAGCGCGCTCCGTATCCTCAGAGGATGTGCCTTCAATCGGAAGATATGGGAAATGGCGACGAAGCAAGTCTACTAAGGGATCGACCTGCTTAATTCTTGTAATAAAAATAAAGACCTGTGCCCCTCGCGTAATAGAGGTGGTTAACGCTTTGATGAGTGGGATAGGTAATGCCCTCCGCTCCAAATACAATCTAAGCGGTTTTAAGGTAAGGCGTTTCGGTACAGGTAGTGGATGGCGATGGAATCGTACTGGAACTTTGGCATGAGGCAGCCGTCCTTGACGTACGTCCCGTTGCATTCGATCTGGCGGCGTGGCAGAGAGAAAGATGAAGCGTCCATCCGGTTTGCATGCCTTCTTCGCTGCATATTGCAGCTGCTCATTGTTGTGATACGGAAAGGCATCGAGCTCATCGATGATCACTAGATCGAACATGTGATAGAACCGCATCAATTGATGCGTTGTGGAGAGCGTGATCTCCGCTGACATCCAGCGATCCGAGCTGCCGCCGTAGAGCGTCGCTAGGCGGCTGTCTGGGAAGGCTTGCGCGAGTCTTGGCGCAAGCTCCAACACGACATCGCGCCGCGGCGTCGCGATGAGCACGCGTTGATCCCGCTCGAGCGCATGAGCGATGAGCGGGAAGATCATTTCGGTCTTTCCTGCGCCGGTTACGGCCCACAGCAGGAAAGACGGCACGCCCGCCCCGCCACGGGCGGCGGGCGTGTTCCCTGCAGCGGCGCACGGCTGCTGCAGGAAGTGAAGCGCAGCACGCGAAGCGTCGTGCTGCGCTTCACTAAGCCGCCACCGCGCCCCAGGCTCGGTGGCGTGCGCGCGGCCAGCGGCGCGGGCACAGCCCGCCGCGGCCGTGCCGGCGGCGCCGTGCGCCGCAAGGCGCACTGCTGCTGCGGTGCCATGCAGCAGCAGCGCGCAAGCCCGGCTGCGCCCCATCGCGAGGCAGGCCTCGCAGTAGGCGCAGCCGGGGCTGCCGCACGTGGCGCATGCCGTGCGGCGGTGCGAGCCTGCGCGGCTGCCGCAGCGCAGGCAGCAGAGCTCCCGCTGGCGACGCAACAGCGGGAAGCGACGCGGCGCTTCGCGGACGGCTAGTCCGCTCCGCAGCTCCACTAGACCCTGCACGTACGCGAGCTGCGCAAGCGTACGCCAATACAGCGCAGCATCCTCCATCGCGTGGGTTGTAAGATAATCCTGCAGTTCATGCGCCAACAACGAGCGCCCCTGTATCCCTACAGCCAATCGCAACGCAACCCGCTTCAGACTACCCCAGCCGATATCATCCCACAGGTCTCCATTCCAAACCCCCTCCATAATCATTTCTTCATTTCCATTCCCGTTCCAGCTCCTACTCCCAACACTCCAATCGCTATCTCCCAACCACGCCACTTCCCGTAACCCCTGCTCACTCCGACAAACATTCTCCCGTGCAACTTGCTTAACCTGCAAATCCCCCTGAGAAATCCACTCCATCACCTGAGGCTCTGCCTCTTGCAATAACCGAATCAGATGCTTTGGTTCTAATGGCCCCGTCTCCCATTGCTCCGTAACGTATACTGCCAGACCAAGAGGAATTGACGACGCCGTCATCCATACCTCCTCACCCCGCCCTTCATTAGCTCTATTCTCGCCTAACCCTGCATCTTCACCTCCATTTCTCCCCTCAATCCCTGCTGCCTTTCCATCCTTCTTCCCATACCAAAACCTCAAATCCACACGACAATCCAGCGACAATTGACACACCCACTTGTCTCCAACCCGTACGGTATATACATAAGCTCGCATTTCGTACCTCCCCCTGTCCAACTGAACTTCATATCTTCGTGGAGCAGCGTCCCTACCGTTATAAAAGAACCACTCATTCAAACATCCTATTCAAATCCTTTAAACGCAAAAAAGCACACCCCCTCAGCTTTCGCTGAATGAGGTGTGCTTCACACTCATTTACTATTTTACCGCCTTAATCATCAATAACATTAACCTTATTCATTGTAACCGGTTACTACACTCATCCAGCAAAGGGTATCTTTGCCCAATCCTCCGCTTCATTCAACCGAATACGAATAGGCTGGCGCATATGCTGCATAACAGCGTTCGAATCCCAATCCGATGCATCTATAATCAACACATCGACACTTCGATGCATCGTTAATCGCTTCACGATCGGAATCGTTAAATCGGTCGATTGATCATCAATAATCGTCAACCGTAACCTTCCGCCCCGCAGTCCTGCATACATCATGAGCGCTCTAATGACCCATTCAATCTGCAATTGATTTTGCTTAGTAACCAGCACATACTCCAGTTCTCGTCCCGTAGCATCGAGACCACGTTTCTTATGCCAATACCTTGCAACATGGACTGCCGCGACGGCCACAGCATAACATACAATAATCAGACATAACGTTAGTAACATCGAGGCTCACCTCCCATAGTACACTATATGCGCTATGGAAGAAGCCGGTTCTTCGGACAAGAACTCATCTTTGATGCCATGTGGGGTTATCTTATGTACCTCGAATCACTCAACGGGACCCGAAGTGTTCTTCGAAGAAAGATCTTGCTTTACAACGTCACCCAGCCCTGTTTAATGGAGTTAATAACCGCTTGTGTACGATCATCCACTTCCATCTTCTGCAGGATACTGCTCACGTGGTTCTTCACCGTCTTCTCACTAATAAAGAGATATTCGCCAATCATCTTGTTGCTCTTACCCTCTGCCATCAAACGAAGCACCTCGGCCTCACGACGTGTCAATGGGTGATCATCGGATGCCATGAATTTAACTCCAGCTTCGCGAGCTACATCATTGCCATCGCTCATGACGCCGATTTCATCCAAATACGTCATCCGACGTAACTGTTGGATCAATTTCCCCGTCACCTTCGGATGAATGTAAGCATGGCCGATAATGACTGAGCGGATCGCTGTGATCAATGACTCAGCTTCCATATCTTTAAGCAAATACCCTGAGGCACCTTTACGCAGCGTCTCAAATACATAGCTCTCATCATCATGAATCGATAGAATTAACACTTTAATATCAGGGAACATTTCGCGTAATCGTTCGGTTGCAACAACACCATTCTCGATCGGCATATTAATATCCATTAATACCACTTCTGGCTTGGTATGATTACAGAATTCAAGGACTTGAATACCGTCCCCACACTCACCGATCACCTCGAGGTCATCTTCCATGTTCAGAATTCTTTTGAGACCTTCACGAAAAAGCTGATGATCATCAGCTAATAAAATTTTAATTTTTGTCGTACCTGTTGTTTTCGTATCCATCCTGCAACTCCTCTCTACTGTTAGCATTCGTAGGGATGACGAATATGATCTTCGTTCCCACATTTTCGGTGGATTCGACATCCATCCTCCCCTCTAGTAATTCAACTCTCTCTTGCATTCCAATCAGACCAAAGTGCGTATGCTTTTTCTGTTTCTCCGACAATAGATCTTTATTAAAGCCTTGACCATTGTCTTGGATCACAAGCTTAAACATTTGGGCTTGAAATGTAATATCAAGTGAAACGTAAGAAGCATGAGCATGTTTCATCGTGTTCGTAAATGCTTCCTGAACCAATCTGAATATGGCAGCTTCCATTCCTGAATTTAGACGAAGCTCTTTCCCTCTTACTTCAAAGGTCGTACGGATGCGAGTCTTCTCCTCAAAATCATGCACAAATTTACGCAGCGTCGGAATAAGTCCTAGATCATCCAGGGCCATAGGCCGCAAGTTAAAGATCACTTTGCGAATTTCTTCCAGACCGGAACGGATTTGTGATTTCAAATCTATTATTTCGTCCAATACCTGGGTAAAATCCTGCTTATGCATCATCCTTTCGACAATTTCCGTCCTAAGCACTAGATTTGCCAGCGACTGTGCAGGGCCATCATGAATTTCTCTAGCAATCCGCTTCCGCTCTTCCTCTTGCGCCACAATAATTTTGAGTCCGATGAGCTGACGGTTCTTCGCAGACTCGAGAATTCGGGTGACCTGATTCAGATCACCCGACAAATATTCCAGGACCACATTCATTTGAGAACCTATAGTTTCGGCCCGTTCGATCGATTTCTCCACATTACGTACCCGTTTCTGCAGATCATCGCGGCGAGCACGGAGATATATTTCTTTTTCACGAAAAATCATGAGATCGAGTTGTATCTGTGTTGCCTTCTCATATGCAGCTTTAATATCGGCCTCGGTGTACCGTACAAAATCACGGCTAACTTCAGTCAGGCGAATCCGTGCCAGTCGATAATCTCGTTCAAGAATATCCACCCGATCAACGGTCTCCCCCGCTTCCTTCATGACATGTTGTAGCTCCTGATTGAGCGAACGCATCTCAGAACGCGCGTTATCCAGAATTTCAAAGATTTGATATTTGCTGCTCTCCATCACGCTAATCGCATTCTTTATGACACGATCGATCACATCAACTTGCTCCACAAGAGATCTACTCCATTTCTATCACAATGTCCAAGAAGTTAATAGTATCATACCACATCATTGTAATGTAATGGACTTGTTTTTGCCATCCCACTCGACTTTAAGGCCGATTTGCTCCGACACGAGACGTAATGGGACATAGGTACGATTTTTGTAGATGATCGGCGACACTTCCGAAGTATTGCGTTTTCCGTTGGCAATATAATCCTTTTGACCCACCCATAGTTCCATCATCCGATCAGCGCGTAGGACCATGACTTTTTTGATCGAAGATTCCCAGCGCGCACTTCCGCCAAACTCATCCAAGATGACTTTAACCGGCACATAAGTCACGTTATCCTTCACAAGAGGTGCAACTTCAATCTTCTTGTTCTTCCCATTCACGACTGCTGTCGTATTGCTCACTTTGAGCACAACGGTTGGAGTTGGTAAAGCGAGAGAGTTGCTAGATGCAGGTGATTTGAACTGAATATTATCAAAAGCAACCTCACCCGTTAACTGCCGCTCATCCTGTCCTTCCGGTACATTCACGACATAGACCCGCTTCAATTTCATAGAGCTGTTTAGCTTGGAAGAGCTGAGATCAATATTGAGCGTTTTCCATCCTGACCAGTCAATCGCTTTAGCTAGATCCACATAGATTGATTGATTATTCGTATCAACGAATTCTGCGCGCAGCCAGTTCAGACTGTTATCCCCCATCACATCGATACTCATCGAGCTTGGGCTGCCATCTAATGCTTTACCATTCTTGCCGTTCAATTCCGCATAGGCATACAATTTACCTGATGCCTTCGTCATATCGTATTGCAAATCGAGCACTTTGGACTTCTCGCGTCCTGTCACACCAGTCACAACCGCTGCGCTGCCTTGCACTTCCGCTGGAGAACCTGTGAACTGAATCGGATACTTCACATTCTCGAAATCTTCCCACATTTGTGTCATTCCAGCTTGCATTGTCATCAATGCGCTAAAACCATCATACCGCGCAATCGCATAGCCGATTTGGGCATCTTTATTCACTTCATCGACCGTAATGGTATTCCCTTTCACAGAGCCTTTGAACCCAATGAACTCCCACTTCACGGATTCTGCTGGAAGCGACAACGTACGACCATCGATTAATTTCACCGTAATGTCTGTTGCATTCTGAGTACCTGCTTCAAGTGTACCAACGGCGTTACTCAGATTCATTTCCGCCAGTTGGTTCCCACCGACCACTTCAACGTTCATGCTGGTCTTCGCATTCTGGGATTTCGCAATGACTTCCGTCTTCCCTGACTTCAGCGCTTTAAAATTCTGCCCTGTCCACTTCATCGCTTCCGATGAAGCACTCCAGTTCACAGCAAGATTAGATGTATCATACGGGTTGTAGTACGAGTCATACCCTTTGAGTGCATACGTAGCTTCTTGACCGACGAATAGCGTGTTCTGTCCACTAACCATGAGACCCTTCAGTTCACCCTGAGGCGCAGTTGTATAGATCCCAAGACCGTTCACAACCCCACGTTGCGTTTTACCATACTCTGTGTCGAACGTGAGCGAGGTATCTGTATCCCCAAGAGGTCTAGATACCATCGTCGTCGAGCCGCCACCGTCTAAGTTAACGGCTTTCCAGATACCAATATCTTTCATGAAGTTTTGCAGCTCTTTGAGCGTCATGCCAGAACTCGTTCCATTGTCTTGCACGGTCACGACATACGAGGTCTTCTTATCTTGGGAATATCCTACAGCCGTACGCGCACGTGCGCTTCCGCCGCTAATTGAACTTGTACTCCGTGTAAAAGCTGATGGTTTCCCATTCTCGACGAGCAGCGTATGCCCACCGATCATCATTTGGAGCGAATTTGGATCGACTTTCTGCCCGTTCGATGACGCCACGAGGTTATAGTCTACCTGCAGCTTCTGACCAATTTGAACATGCTCACGAATGAAATTGGCTGCTTGTCCATGTGTACGCAGAATGTATCCATCGCCTGGTACCGGCATTTCAAGACGCGTGCCCTCTGAGATTTGCATCACGACGCCGTTCTGTACCAACACTTCGGTAGGCGTTGTCGATGGATCTGTCGGGCGACTCAGCGACTTCCAAGCGCTTGTGTACACATACATGACATTCGCATGGCTATAGGCGTTATTCGGCTCTGTCATATAACTCGCCTTATTTACACCTGCAAGAGGGAAAGTCGCACCGTCTGGTGCTGTCACTTGCCCTTCGAACGTGAAGAGATCAATCACAGGCTCCCGATTCGCTGTTAGTGCAAAAGCATACATTCCGCTCAATTGCGAGGGACTCGACATAAAATCATTGTTAGCAACTTGCGCACCAAGTGGGGCACGATCAGCACCTGAACCCGTCTGGAAATAATCCCCGTTCACCCCAGCGACTGCCCCTGTCTCCTTTGCCATGCCGCCTACCGATTGTGTCGTTGTAAACTGACCATTCTGTCCCGTCATAACATCCATCTTGACATTGGGATTCGTAAGATCAACCTCGATCACATTGACTTTCGCTGTTACGTTCTTATTCGAACGCGTCCCTGACCATTGGTATTCAACCATCTTCGCACCAGATGTAATCATTCCGGATTGGACCTGGACGATATGATCGTTTATTTTCTTACTTGTGGTTGATACCCCACTACTACTAGAGCTCGAAGCCCCATATACGCTGCTATCCGCCCAAATAGGCTGCAAGAGCAACACGCCTGCAACCGTTAATATAAACACTTTCTTCCCGATCACGTATACGCCTCTGCGCACCGTGTTATTGCTGTTCTGTATCATGTTTCGTAGCTCTCCTATTCATCCCATGGTCTGTCAAAATCATCTACCATTATTCGATATATTCTTCTATTTCGAGATTACTCTCTTATAATAGACTCTTTTTTCGCCAAAAAGTTACGTCATTTCCTAGGAAATGAGTCAAATAGCCCAAAAAACCGCCGAAATCTCTCTCGGCGGTTCTCATTCTAGCTCTATTTCATTGTTTTGCTAGTTTAAATATTGGATCGATTGCATCATACGTTTCAACATCACGACAGCTTGCGCACGCGTTGCATTCCCTTGCGGATTGAACGTGTTCGCTGTCATCCCGGCAATAATCTCAGATTGCAGCGCCTTCGCTACAGAGACCTGAGCACTCTTATTGATCTTGCCGCGGTCCGAAAACTTCTTCAGAAGCGTACTAGAATCTGTATCCAGTACAACCCCTTTGCCGACATGGTCCATCGCACGAACAACCATCAGCGCCATTTGCTCACGCGTAATTAAGTTATTCGGCTTGAAAGTCCCGTCCGTATTCCCTTGGATAATTCCGGCTTTGGATGCAGCGCCAATATAGGCACCCTCCATCGTATTTGATGATACATCCTTAAATCTTGCTGCGGATGCTTTATCGCCAGACAATCCAAGCGCTCTCGCTACGAATACAGCAAACTCTGAACGTGTGATCGATGCATTCGGCACAAATGCCGTACTCGAACGTCCTTCTACGACGAATTTCGAGGCAAGCTGCGTAATATCTGCTTTCGCCCAGTGGCTCTGTACGTCAGCATAGTACGCGTTGTTGCTTACGATTCGGTACATGTCGTTGCTCGGGCCCGTGAAGGTCGCGTAAGTAGCGGATGAATCTTTGCCGAAAACCGTAGGGACGTAGCTTAGCTTGCCTGCACCCAGATCGTAACGAACCGTTGCCGTCTGATCTTGATTCACCTGCTGTTTTAATTTCATCGTGTGCTGCATTAAGATTTGCAAATCCAACACTTTTGGCGATGGATTACTAACCAATCCGGATATTCTGAAGTCATAAGGATCCGAAATCGCTTGAGCCCCGGTTCTGCTCATTTCAGAGACCAACGGAATCATGGTCCCACTCGTTTCTTGCTTTTCAATCTGGAGCAGTAACGAAATATTACCTGTTGTTGTGCCAAAGTTCCGTGTAATTTCGCCAAACTTCGCGTTATTTAACGGCAACGTATACATCATGTCACCATGACGGATGGACATATACGTATTTTTATTCTGTACGTATGCATCCTCTAAAGCCTGAAGTGGTATGAGCACCGATGCTGCACGTTCCGTCGCAGGTACGTCGAATGTAACCATCTTATTCATAGAACGGTCTTGTGAAATCACATAAACGAATGCCTCTTTAAGCTTATCTTTATCGATCGAATAACGATTAATCGTTTTTCCTAAGCGTGAACGGTCTGAACTTGTTTTTGCATTTTCTGGCTTTAAGATGTTTAGCCCCGTTGCTACAGGGTTATAACTTTGCTCCGTTGTAAGCAAATTTGAACCTGATGTGGATGATCCCGTCTGATTCGTAACGGTTGTATTCGTAAATGCCTTCATCTCATTCCCATTGCTATCCTTCAATGGATAGCTTCCTGGTGTATAGCTTACCGTCACGGACTGGCCTGCGGTCACTGGGGTCACCAATTGAATGGAAATGGTATCGCCAGTACTATTTAATGTTACGGATTGAAGACTGACATTATTGTTGTTTACCTTCACAGAGAACTGCGAGGAACTTAAACTTGAAGCTGTCGTTACCTTCTCGGATAAATTCAAAGTCAGTGTATCCCCGCTAACGGTTGCTGTCTTCACGTAAGGGATATCTGTATCCAGCGAGATGCCGACCTTCACAAGGTTAAATGCAGGTGCATAGTTACCATTCAGATCACGAAGTCTTGGATCACCTGGTGCATAAGATACCGTAACGGCTTGCCCGTTCGTCACGCTGGATGCAAGCGTCAATTCGACGATATTTTGATTAATCGTAATCGCTGTAACGTAGCGTGGCTTGTCATCGACTAATACTGAGAAGTGACTCTTCATTGGAATATATGCGCTATCTAAACCCTCGTTGTAATTTAGGATCAATTTCGTACCGGATACGCTCGTCGATTCTAAGACGGGAGCCACGTTATCATTATAGTTACGAATGAAGAAGTCTGAAAACGAACTCATTGGTGTACCATAGTAGCTTTTTAATGGATAAGAACCTGGCGAGTAACTCACTTTAACAACATCACCATTACTTACCGTACTATCAAGTGTCAGACTTATGCTAGTGCTGTTATAGGTTGTATTGCTACTGATGCTCTTTGTACTGCCATTTGCTGTTACCGTAAATTGTGCGTAAGCGTATGATGAAAGGTTATGCACGGAATCACTAAACGTTAAGTTCACCGTACGACCGGAAATGGAACCACTCGTAACCTTTGGTAACGTCGTCTCGACCGTATTCTGCACAACTTGATTGTAGAAGCTACTTGCTTTATTTCTTGCTAAATCTTGAATTGGTCTTACCCCAGGAGAATAAGTCACCTTAACATATTGACCCACGGCAACGCCGCTCTGCAAGTATACATACACACGATCTCCACTTACACTAACGCTGGATACGCCTCGACTCTCGTCATTTACACTTACTGTAATATTTGATGTGTAAGGTTCTGAGTTCTGATCTAAATATTCATTATATTGTAGGACGATGGCATTATTGTTATACATTTTTATCGATTGTAGCACTGGTGCTGTATTATCCTGAATTGTCGTTGTGAATGTCCAATAACTTGTTCCCCATCTAGCGTCATTCGGATTACCTGCCAAGTCCCTCACAAAATCACTCGGAATATCAATCGCGTAAGTCGTACTGAACCCCATACTAGACTGAGGGATAATGGTCACTGTACGACGATCGGAACTTAGCGATGTACGTCCAGTAATTGTGTTTGCATTCGTATTAATTGGACGCAGCGATATAGAACTGGTGTTCAATTGAACATCTTCGCTAAAAGTTAATGAAATTGTTGCTCCGATTGCTACATTACTTGATCCATCTGTAGGTGTTTGGCTTATGACATAAGGTTTCGTCGTATCCGTAGCTACACGGAATGTCCAAGTTGAGGAACTCAAAATGCCTGCGTATTGGTTATACGCTTGATCCGTGAATGCACCTGCATCGATTAATACGTAATAAGTAGTGTTGCTGTTCAGAGCACCACTTGTTGGGTTAATCCGGATAACTGTTGAGCCTCCGCCGATCACTTGTGATGAATTGACAGAGATCGTATCCACAGGCTGGTTGCTAGCGTTGTAAATTTTAATATTCCCGCTACCTGGGTAAACGACTTCATTAAAGGTTAGCGATAATGTCGAAGCAGCCGAAACATTTGTGCCGTTCGAAGGTGAATAACTCGTTACAACAGGCGCTGTATTATCTACCGTTCTTACTGTATTAAAAGACCATAACGCACCCGATAGTCCTGCAAATGGCAAATCTCCACCATCGATCGTGTTCTTGATTGCATCCGGGTCGATCGTAACGTAATATCTCTTATTAGCGACGAGTGCTTTATTCGAAATAGATACAAATTTACCACTAATGCTTACTTCACTCGTATTCACGTCGATCTTCTGATATTCACTACTTGCGGATTGATCCACAATCGTAATATAACCCGATCCTTTCGTAACAGGCTGATCAAACACAATATCCAATCGCGTATTTACACTAACTTCTGATGCGTTATGTGCGGGTATCGTATTCAAGATTTGTGGAGCAGAATAAACTGCGTTCGTAACACTCGCTACTTTTACCGCAGACTTGCTCCCTGCTTTTTCTTGGCTCCCGGCTGCCGACACAGGTAACAGTCCAATGACCAACTGTATCACCATCACACAAGCCAACCATAAAGATAATTTTTTTCTCATTTCATCCGCTCCCCTATGTATTGTTCCATTGATCACGCTAATTCGCATGTGATTGTATGTAGAAACGGCCTAATCCCTATGCATGAAAGTTCTTCATATCATAAAATAGACACTCGTAACTATATTTTCGGTAATTTCGTCGAATTAGTTTAGTCCTGGAGTTCTGTTCCTTCGAAAAAACAAAAAAAGCCCCTGCGTGCAAGCACACAAGGGCATGTTCTTCATCCCAATTGGGTATTCAATTAAGCGTTAGCTTGTTCCTTCAACAATTCCGCTTTGTCTACGCGTTCCCACGGAAGATCTACATCGGTACGGCCGAAGTGACCATATGCTGCAGTCTGACGATAGATCGGCTTGCGAAGATCCAACATTTTGATAATGCCTGCTGGACGAAGATCGAAGTTGTTCTGAATCAGCTCAACCAATTTCTCTTCGCTTACTTTGCCTGTTCCATACGTATCAACATTAATGGATACCGGTGTAGCTACACCAATCGCGTAAGCAAGCTGGATTTCACATTTATCTGCAAGGCCTGCTGCAACCAAGTTCTTCGCTACGTAGCGCGCTGCATAAGCTGCGGAACGGTCCACTTTCGTAGGATCCTTACCGGAGAATGCGCCGCCGCCATGACGAGCATAACCGCCGTACGTATCCACGATAATTTTACGTCCTGTAAGACCTGCATCCCCTTGTGGTCCGCCGATAACGAAGCGTCCTGTTGGGTTAATGAAGTATTTTGTCTTGTCATCGAGCAATTCTGCTGGAACGACAGGCAAAATAACTTGTTCTTTAATGTCTTTTTGGATTTGCTCCAAAGTGACTTCTTCTGCGTGCTGCGTCGATACAACGATTGTATCTACACGTACAGGTTTACCATCAACATACTCAATCGTAACTTGTGTTTTGCCATCAGGACGAAGGTAGTCCAATGTACCATCCTTACGCACTTCGGACAACCGACGAGCGATACGGTGGGACAATGCAATTGGTAATGGCATCAATTCAGGTGTCTCGTTCGCTGCAAAACCAAACATCAAACCTTGGTCACCTGCACCGATACTTGCCGTCTCTTGGTCCATTTGAGCGGGGTCACGGTCCTCAAGCGCTGCGTTAACGCCTTGAGCGATGTCTGCCGACTGCTCATTTAGGGAAGTCAGAACGGCACATGTATTATAATCAAAGCCATATTTCGCACGTGTATACCCAATTTCCTTAATCGTATTACGTACGATGGCTGGGATGTCCACATATTCCGATTTGGTGCTGATTTCTCCAATAACAAGCACAAGGCCTGTTGCAACAGAAACTTCACACGCTACCCGAGCGTTCGGGTCATTTGTTAGAAAAGCATCCAGTACCGCATCCGAAATTTGATCGCAAATTTTGTCCGGATGTCCCTCGGTAACCGACTCTGAAGTAAATAAGCGTCGTCCATTTAAAGACATCAGTTTTCAACCTCCAACTCAATAATATTATTATGGCATTAATCTATAATACCTACACATAAAAAGGACCTTTCCCGGTTGGAAAAGGTTGTATTACATCCTTCGACAAAAATATTACTTCATTTGGACTACAATGTCAACGAATGAATAATGTAAGATCATGCCAGTATACTATGGTTATCCTTGAAGTAATGTGCGTTGTGCTTCCTGAATTAATCTCCGGGTAATTCCACCGCCGACGAATCCTACATCCCTCGACGACAGGTGTCCCCAATCATCCTTCGTTGCATAAGCTTGGCCACCCATCTGATCGCCTAATTCTCCAGCAAATTCCGAAGAGAGATCACTTGAACGACTCTGCGGGTTGGCCACGCTTAATCCTAATTCTGCAGCAATTTCATACTTCATTTGATACAACGCATCACGGCTGGCTGGTACCAGTTTACGATTTCGGCTTGACATGAAAGCTACACCTCCGTAGTGGATTCAGTTGCATCCTTAGTATGCCTCACTTATTTAATATCGTATCCGCCACGTACCATTACGGTAAGACCGTTTTTCTGCTTCGCATCTGGCATTACACCGCGTCCATCCCGCGGAAACAGCAGCAAATGATTGTTCACAACAGCCTGCTCATTGGAAATATCTTTACCATCTGTCAGGTCAGATATTCCATTCGCATCTGGACTATATACCACGGCTTTACCAGCTCGTACAATAAATTCCGTTCCGGCCTTCGCAATGAGCTTCTCACCGCTCTTAATTGTTACCACCTTCATCTCACTGCTTTCAGCGTTCTTGTCCGGGTTCTTGCCTGCTCCGCCCGGCTGCTTCGCTAACTCAGCCGCTACGAGTTTCTGGACCTGCTCATCCACGTAACTCTTGGTTACGACGGGATCGTCCACGGAGCCTGGTTGGGAGCCACTAACTGTGGCTCCGTCGGCGCTGGTTGAGATTACGCTGCCTAGTAGAAGACTGCCTGTGAGTAAAGCAATGCTTAGTAATGAATATTTATGTAGTTTGTTCATTTGAATCTCCTAATCATGGTTTCGATTCAGGTTTTGCGTGCTATAGTAGTAACCTTGCGATGCAATTAACACTTTTTCACCTTGGAATTGATCGTAGATGTTGATTTTGAAGGATCCAGACTTCAGGTTCGCAAAAGCTTCATTATCGAAACTTGCCGAACCACTTAAGTTCGTTCCTACTTTAAGTTCCCCAGATTCCAATGTAAGCTCTTTGCTGATCAACTTACCAGTTGATGTGTCTTGCAGTTCCATCACGACTTTATGTCCGTATTCACCCATTTCGTAATCTTGGTTTCTGGACAAGTCATAATCGAAATCTACTCTTACGGATGATGTACCTGATAATGAACCTGCCAAGTTCTTAATCGACAGCTTGTAAGGGAACAAATCAAGATCCATAAGGTTAATTTTTGATTCAATCTTCGTCTGGCTTAATTCAAGTTTCACTGCATTTACGTATCCTGTAGCATCGCCTTTTGGTGGTGTCATCTTATCGTCAGACACACCTTCTCCGATAATTAGCTTCAACTTGCTATAATCAACACTTCTAGGCAACTTCGTCCACAACATCACTATATTTCTACCATCAGGACTTGTAGAGTGATCTACTTGACTAACAGATGCTTTATAGTATTGATTATTATCTGTTGCATAGAAACCAACGATATGAGATAAGTCGGCTTGTCTATCTTCAATGTTTTTCATCACAAGCTCTGTATATATGATATTTGAACCTGTACCTGGATAAATGATCGTACGACGCTCAGTAACCTCTGATCTCTTTCCGGCAGTATCTACTGTGTAGATCTTACCATTCTCTATTGTCGGGATTTTGCTAATTGATCCTGTGTTAGATAATTGAATTAAATCATTTGAGTTCTCTCCAAGTTTCTCACTCAATAAAATTTGCAATTGATTAAAGGTTAAATCATATGGAACCTTCGTTGAGAGGTATAGATCCAATTCTTTCCCTGGTCCTACAAGTAAACTACCATTACTTTGCACTATTTTTGAACTGTCTGCGTTTTGAATTCCATCAATTTTAAATAATCCTTCAATTTTCGGAATTTCTATCGATTTAACTAGGCTATCATTTTTAATTTTGATCTTAGCAGTAATCATATCACCATCCGACCAAGGTAATCTCTGAATGGAGCTCAATTTCAGACTAAAGTTACCTTTAGCATTTTGAATATAATAACTAGAGCCAACAGAAGTTTGATTTGCCTCTACTTCAGGTACACTGAATATCGCTACCGGATAACTAATCGCATCCTTCTGAGCCGGGTCCGTTGGTTGGTTCATGAATAACTTCAAATTCTTGAACTGCATGTAAGAAGGAAGGCTTACATTTAATCGAATATTCACTTCCTCTTGTGGTTTCAGAATAACATTATCTAATGCTTTTGTGGTCAGTGGGAGTGTGTAACCCTCGCCTGTGTGTACAACAAAATTGTATTTTGGAATCGTGACTGTTTGAGCACTTGAATTCTTAATATTAAGGCTAATCGTTGCTTGAGATTCCGAGTTGCTCTGATTGAGCCATACATCAGAAATCTTAGATACGACAGTACTATTTCCGATCTTAATTTTCTTTTCTTCCTCATTACCTTGGTTCGTATTCTTCGTTTGAATAGGAAGCTGGAATGTGGCTACCGCAATTGTAGAATTAACTCCTTTTTCCGTTGAATCATCTTGTAGAATTTGTAATTGTAATTTATCAGTTTTTGTACTCGCTGGGATGACAGCAATTAAGTTTAATGTTTTGCTATCCTTCGGCTGAATTTTAAAATCAGTTCCCGTAGTATCCACCTGCAATGGATAATTACCACCATCCGGTGTTTTCACTACAAACTTGTATTTAGGATCTTCGAGGACCTTTATTCCCGTATTTTTTAATCTCAAAGAAACATTCACATAATAGTAGTTATCAGACTTGTACATAAATGACTGATCTATAATTGCATTAACAGAGACATCATTTATTTTCATTGATTTTGCTTTTCCGGATGGAGTTTCAGTGTTGTAAGCGGTAGGGACATTAAAAACACCAAGTTTTCTTTCGTAGTTCGCTGCACTAAAATCCCATTTCACCATTTCAATATTCAGATCACTTATCTTCGAGACATTGCCGACTTTAGAGTAATATGTAATACTCACTTCAGATTGCGGAGCAATCTTCTTCTTGTCTTTATCCTTGATCATCAAGTTGCTTGAGAAAGATGTTCCTGTTTTAGTTTTCACTCTTGTCCAAAAATCAATTAATGATAATTCCTTATTGTCCCCATTCTTATAAGTCAATGTGTAAGATAGCACATTTCCGTCATCTTGAGTTAATAAGTTTATATCGGTTAAACGTACTGAACTTTTTGCAGAGATACTCACTGGTTTTAAATTTGCAACCGTTTTTAATACTTGAGTTTGCTGTGTATTCGCTTGTGCAGCATCTATTACGGATATTGCTGTAAATGATTGGCTCATCATAACTACAACTGCTAAAGTAATAGCGATCTTATTATGTCTTTTCAATTATTTCTCCTCCTTCAATCATGAAAACTACTATTATCTTCTATATTATAAACGCACTCACCTCACTTTTAGTTTCGATTTTGTTATTAAATTTCGTTTTATATTATATTGACGCAAAAAAAGACCTGCCCGAAGGCAGATCTTTTTTGTTACTTCATATTATGCTTTTACAGGGATGAAAGATTGGAAGAAAGTATCTGTACCTACAACTTTGTTAGCTTCAGGTTTAGCACCATCTGTGATGAAGTTCGTGATTGGTTTAACACGAAGATCAACAACTACTCCAGAGTAAGCAACACCGTTATTGATTGTTACGACAACAATGCTCTTAACGTCATCACCTTTAGCATTTTTAGCATAAGTTAATTTGAATCCAGTTCCTGGAGCTACTGTTTTTCCATCAACTTTAACTTCAAAGTCGAATTCTGCATTAGCATTAAGTTCTACATCTTCAGTGAAAGTAACTTCCACTTGGTACGTAGCGCCACTTACAGTAGCCTTGTTTTCCACACTGCTAACTTCAGGAGCAATTCCATCAGTAACAGTAGCGGAAGGTAGATCAGAAGCTACTTGTGTTCCTACAGGAGTTACAAGACTTCCATTTTTGTTAACTGTAACAGTTACATCAGCGTTATTTCTTTGGCCAGTCGCACTAAGTTTAGTGTCATCGGACAATGTTAGAACTACTTTGTCACCATCTACTTTAGTAGCAACTACGGATGCTCCGCTTACTTTGAAATCAGATGGAGAAGCAGAACCGGATTGAAGATCTTGGTTGAAGTAAACTTCAATTTCTGTAGTTGAAGTTGCTTTTGGAGCACCTTTCAACGCGATTGCTTGAGCTGGCGAAAGAGCCTTTTCAGATTGCAATCCTTTCAACATGTTGCCTGCAGAGCTCTTAACCAATTGAACTTGAATAGCTTTTACATCATTTGCAACATCTACATCGGATGGGAATACGATAATTGCAGCTTTAGCATCCGAAGTTGTGTTGATGTATGTTCCATTTGGAAGTGAAGTTAGATCACCTTTTTTATTTTTATACATATATTTAGCTGTTTCTACGATGGAACCATCACCACTAACAGCCATTTCTTTATCAAAAGTAACGACAACTTTGTTACCTTGATAAGTTGCACTTGTTACAGTTGGATTTGATTTGTCAGCAACTTCTAGAGCTTTGCTGAATGGCATCATTACATTTTTCAATGTTGTGTTATCAGATACACCAGTTACTTCTAGTGTATAATTTTTGCCACCTTCAAGAGGTTGGAACAATTCAACTGTAACTGTTTTAAGATCTGCAGCTAATTTAGCAGTTTTCAATGAAGAAACTACTTTACCATCGCTGTTTTTCACAACGTAGTTAGTTCCTTTTTCAGCAGACTCTTTATCTAATGATTTAGAGAATTTAACAGTGATTGTTTTCATATCTTCTTTTAGCTCTGTACTAACAATCTCTGGACGAGTTTGGTCAATTACAGGGTTTACTGCTACTTTAGTATCTTTTGCAATTACGTTACCGGAGTAATCTTTCACACCGTTAACATACAAATCAGTAGCATACAACAAACGGTTACCTGTTTCAAATTCAAACTCATAAGTGTCGTCAGCAATTACGTTTACTTTGCTAGCGACTTTCTTAGTGGAACCTTGCATCCAGTAAACATTAGAAGCAAGTACAGTTGATTTGTCTACTGCTTCACTGAACTTCAAAGTCACTTTTTCAAAAGTAGCTTTGTCAACAGCAACTGTAGGAGGTGTTACATCTTCTACTACAGTGAACTTAAGGTCAGTAGATTGGTTTTTCAAGTTGGAGAAGTCTGCAACGCCATTAACTGTAATAGTGTGTTCAGCATTTTCCAATTTGTTGTACAATTTCAAGATTACTGTGTTACCAGTAATATCAGTAGTACCTACTACATTCTTACCATCAACTTGGAAGTTGTTGGAGTTAGCTGTGTAGATTGGCTCGCTGAAAGTAAGACGAACAGCTTTGTTACCCAAAGCTTCTGCCTTAGTTACAACTGGCAACGCTGCATCTACAGGAGTAAATTTGATGTCAGTAGCTGACAACACTTTGCTTCCTGCGCGAACGTTAGCAACAGACAATTTGTATTCTTTTTGGTTAGAAAGACCTGGAGTTGCAAGACCAGTAGTTTCAACAGTTAATGTTGCAACTTTCTTATCAGCAGACAAAGCTACAGATTTAACAGTTGGGTTGCCTTCACCTTTAACAGTGTAGTTACCTGCATCTGCACCAGTGATTGGATCAACTTCACCGTCGAAAGTTACTTGTACTTCACGAAGGTTATCTGCTTTAACAGATTCAACTTTAGTTGCATCAGTTACAGTCCAAGTGAACTTAAGAGTTTTCTCTTGGCCATTTGCACGTTTAACTGTTACAGTGTTCTCTTTGTTAGCTTCAAGAGCTTTTTCAAGCTTGAAGGATTCTGGTTTGTCTTTTGCATCAGAGAAAGTTACTTGAATGTTGTTAGCATCAACAACTTTTACTTCATAAGAAACTTTAGCTTTCTCGATTTCAACGCTTGCTGTGTAAGCAGCGATTACCAATTGCTCACGAGTAGCAGCTGCTTTGAAGTTAGCGTCTGCAGGGATCAATCCAGCTTTAACAGCTGCATCAACATAACCTTTAGCCCATGCGGAAGCACCGTTTTCAGCTGTTGCAGGAACTTCAAGTTTCATTGCAATTACAAGAACTTTAGCCATTTGTTCAACAGTTACATTACCGTTGAAATCAAATGCCACTTGACCTTTTTGGTTTTTCGAACCTTCCATCAATCCTGCTTTGGATACAGAACCGATGAATGGAGCTGCCCAGTTGTTAGTTTTTACGTCAACATACTTCGATGTAGCTGTCGCTGCATCATCTTCAAGAGAAAGAAGTTTAGCAACAACTTTCGCGAATTGACCGCGAGTCATCTTTTGCTCAAGACCTGCAGTACCGTCTGTAAAGCCCTCGAAAACCCCTGCTTTAGTAAGTGCATCATATTTGTCTTTTGTAGTAAGTTCTTTCTCTGCACCAAATGCTACAGATGCGAACATCGAGAATGCCATTGCTGTGGATAATGCGATAGATAAAAATTTCTTCATAACCTTTATTTCTCCTCCTTGAATATCTTTCACTTTATTAGATTTAGATAAATTGTAGCTCTTGTTACTCATCGCCGATTCACCCCCTTCCTCGAGTTGAGCAAAATTCCTATAATTCATGTCTGTAACCTGTTAGTCACAGAAACTAGTAAACATTAGCATGGTAAATAGATGTAGATTTGTAACCCACCCTAACATTATACAATGCGGATATAGTGCCGTAAAGGCATAATTTCAAATCTTACCCTATTACTTTGTCAAAAAATGACTGTTTTGCGAAACTAGAGTCGGTTTATTGCTGCTCTGTTGTATTCACATAATGTTAGACGTCTGAGTTTCTAAAAAGTTGCGGTTTCTCAAAAAAAATTTTAAGATAATCAGAACTTGCTATCAGTTTTGACATCAACATTTTCCATATAAAAAAGCCACGGTTGTTAGTATATCATTCTGCTATACGGTCGTCATCATGCAAAAACTGTAAATATTTTAGGAATAAAAAAGACACCTTGCAGGTGTCTCTTGCTATTCCAATATAGTTATGTGAATCTTATCGAATTCTCATCGCAAGATCAATGATTGTAGCACGTGCTTGAGGATTGGTATCCAGGTTCTGATACATCCGATCAAAGCTATCTTTATTATCGAGGTAAGTCTTCTCACGTTTGATTGTCGTATGAGACCAGCTGATCAATTCATTCTCCGCTATTGTCAGCGCATTAAACGCATCATGGAAGCCTGTTTCTTGAACGAGCTCTTCCATAACCTCTTGCGTAATCTCACGCAGCACTCGAGTTTCTTCGATACGTTTCTGCATAACCTGCGATTTCTCTTCGAATTTAACTTTCGCTCTTTGATAATCCACTTGCGGTTTGGCCAAAATTTTATTCATATGTTGAACTCCCTTAGTCGTTTTTCAATTATTGTATCCCAAAGTAAACAAAATTACAAAGTCTCACCAAAGAATTCCTTTTCTTCCCCACATAACTGCACAAAAGAAAGGGAGCTCGAGGCTCCCTACTTTTAATTCGAGTAAATTTTAGGCAGTTTCTTCATATCGGCCATGACTCGCGAGATGATGATCGCTGCATCACTACGAAGTAGTCGTGCATCAGGTTGGAAATTGAACCCTTTCTTAGGGTCCGTTGGATCAATCGGAATTCCAGTAATGAAATTCTTCTTCGCAATTGCTGCAATGGAAGGCTGAGCATAGTAATCGATCTTGCCACCATCTTGGAAGGCTTTATTCACTGCAGCCTTAACCTTAACAGGATCTGTTTCTAGCTTCAAGTTCAATGCTTTGGCAATCATTACAGCCGCATCTTGTCTGAGAATGTGACGATCTGCTCCAAAATATTGAGGTTCTACCCCACGTACAATCCCTTTACGGGCTGCAGTCTCAATATAGCGGAAATCCCACAATCCATCGAGATTAACACTCTGAATCGTACTTGGAATATCTGTAAAATGCTTCGGATCTCCTTCGTAATTTAACGGGATCTCAAGCGCACGAACAATCATACGGGTAAACTCTGCACGTGTTACATATTCATCTGCACCGAACATGCCTGATGGATCAACAGCGTTCATTACGCCTTTTGCGAAGATCGTCTCAATCGCATCACGAGCATATGGATGTAGAACGGTATCATTAAAAGAATAACCTAGTTTTGCAACAACATAATATCCGAAACGCGTAAATGGTACTTTGATCACGTGCTTCTTCTGATCTACTACGCCGCCGATATTTTCCCATTGCTTAAGGACAGGATCGAAACGGAACACCGTAATTAAACGGCCTGCATCCTGCGTCATCGTTGGGTCATAGCTTAACGTTAGTGTACCTGGCTTCGATGGAACAAGCTCACGATCTGCACTTCGCATGAAGAAGAACGGAACGTTCTGATTCTTCAATGGGAACGGATCATTACCATACATAATTGGATCATAAGCCATACCTGTGCTAATATCATCAGCCATACCAGGATCTAACCAGTATACGGAGCTAGCCTTGACAAATCTCGTCGGGAAGTTTCCTCTATAAACTTGCTTACCATATTCCAACTCAAGATTATAGTTGGCTGGTACTGGCTCAAAATCATGACGGTCAATAACACCATCTTCCGGATTCGCAATTGAAAATAAAATGCGATTTCCTGTATAAACCTGTCCCTTGAATTTATCTGTTGCATTGTAATCTGTACGAACGAGATTCGTATCCTTTGCGAACGATAAATTTAGTTTACCTTCAAATACTTTATGAGAACTCTTCATCAACTCCATAACCTGCATACCAGGAATCGTAGTTGGCACATACTTCACAGTAAATGAATCCTTCGTTACTTCTTTACCTTTAGTAATAACGAGTTCAATTTTGTTATCTTTGTTAGGTTTTAGATCATACACCATGGCTCTGAAAGCTTCAAAGCTGTTCGCCGTCGTATCATCATTGTCCGGATCATACATAAACTTCTCTGCTGGTTGCTTCTGAATCGTCATCTTCTCTGCACCCGGCGAAGATATCACGACTTCAACATAATTCTGATTCAGAATACGTTTCTCAACCTTAGGCTTCTCAATTGTGTAAGGAATAGCAATAGGTTGAATTTCAAGACGATATGAAGCAAATGGTCCATTGTCACCACTATTATATACGTAAATATTGTAAACCTTCGGACTACCATCTCTTGGAAGCTCATGATTTAACATGACAAACGAGAAATTCTGTTGTTCATAATCGTATACTACGGAAATACCTGGGACATCCGAACCTGTCTGGAATGTCTCACCATCTTGTTTACCAGTAAATGTATTGGCTAATGACCATACAATTTCTTTCTCGCCCGGTGATGTAACTCGAACTTTATAATTCGTTAAAGCAGTGCCTCCTGCTAGACTTGTTAACTTCGCAGTAACTTGGTTCTTATCATAACCTAAATCGATAAAATCAAATGTTCCGAAAATATTCATATGAGCTTGTTTGGACATATATACGCTGCCCTTTTTCTCAAAGTTCGGATCATTTACCTTCGGTGTGTTATAGCTCGTACTATACGGAAACACACCATCAGTTCCCGGTGCAGGGATTACAGGAAGATTAGTAGGTATCAAAGTAAGTTTGATTGACTGTTCATAGGTATTCTTCGATGTCTTGAATACAAACTTAATCGTGTTGTCACCCGTTTTGTACAAGGCATCAAATGCTTTTTGTGCTATGGTCGTTTTATCCTTTAATTCAAATTTCATTTTATCTGTCTGCCCCGACTTCACCCCAAGGTCAACAAGCGTATTGTTAACATACAAGAATACACTTTGCAGCTGAGAAGGTGTTCCGGTAATTGTCTCATAACGAATCTCATCTGTATTCGCAATGTTGAATATTTGTCCCGAGAAATAATCCAGATCACCCATTAGGTAATCCTTAGCATCGGCACGTGTCGTATCATATTTAACAATTTTACCATCAAACAAAGAGCCGTATTTAACAAAAGGTCCGTATAGCAACGTTATTGGGACACTCTTTTTTGATCCACTTCCAAGACTAATCTCAAGTGTCATCTTCCCTGCCGTTGGCAATTTCGTTATTTTAAGAAATAGTCGTAGAAACCTCTGCTCAACACCATTAATCGTCTTATATACATATAGATTAGGTACACCTGTAATCATCTCATATGCATAGCCTGTTGTTGGCACTGTGTTCCCTAAATTGTCGATAATTTTAGATACACTAATGGTATTAGATCCCGTTGGGTTCCCCACTAGGACCTCCACACCGACAGGTACTGAGTTCACATTTGCATTCGTCATGCTAATCCCTTGCATCGTTTCAAGCTCTGCTGCTGTCGTACTAGCTGTATATCCTGGCAAATAATTCACATCATATATATACGACTTGCCTTGATCGTTTAACGTAAACTGCATTAGACCAGATTGATCCGTACCCGGAGTAGGTAACTTCACAAAATTCCATCCACTAAATTGGATCGTGTGTGGCTGATCCAGAGCTAATGCCCCTAGACCGGCATCAAATTTGAGTGTCATGAATTTTGTGCTTGGATCTTGTGTAAATCCTGGTTGTTCAGTACTTACACTCGTAATGTCAGTATATACCGCGCCATTTACCGAATACTTCAACGCCGCTGCAGAAAGATTACTCACGGATGGTTTGTATGTACCCGTCGTTGCAGGGGCTACAGGTGGAGTATACAAAACCGGTACAATAACTTTCCCTGTTACTTTCAGAGCATTTGCTGTATTTATTGGAATATTCGGATTTGTCGCTAAATCTCCAGAATTCACGCCATCTGTAATATTCAAATCGTAGAAAGTCACTTCACCGTTATAAAATGCGATTTCCCGTGTCGTCTCCATAACTTGGTTGTTGTTATAGACTTTAATGTTCAGGATGTTCTTCCCTTTACGGATATTTACTGGAGAAGCAACGAACTTCCAGTTATCCGTACTGCGTACGGTATAGTCCCAACTCTTATTATTGACTGTCACAGTAACTTTCTCAGCATTCGGTGCATTCCCCGTAATACTGATATCTGCTGTCGTACGGCCATTCGTCGAATCAGAGTAGACAACCGTAGTCGAATCTTCTTTTACATCGAAATTATTACCATTTAATGTCGCAATCAGATTATACATCATCGGTGCATTGCGGTATTCAATGTAGATTGAATCTTCTACATTAGAAGTCCCTTGCGTGCCTTTGAATGTAATTCGGTTCAGACCTGGAAACAATTTAATATCAAATACTTGAATGCTTGAGCCGTTCATTGTGATATTTCCCGTCTGCCCCTCACGAGAATCAACAATGACTTCTTCGTACTCTGTCGTTGAACCCGATTTTAGTTTCTTGTAAATCTGTACAACATCATAAGAGATTGTCCGTCCAATAACGTTATGGATGGTACCATTTAGTGTTAGACGTTCACTGTTCACAATACGAGCGGCATCATTAAGATTGTATTGCTCATTGGGAAAGGCAAAGTTGTGCGCATCAATCGCCGCCTCTGCCTTATCCGGCGCGAACGGGATCAGCGTCACCAATAGTGCGATCGCCATAATCATTGATAATATCTTCTTCAAAAGTAAGTCCTCCTTTAGTAGATTAACGATGAATTCAAATACCCTCCATGGATTTATCTATGTAGTGTAGTTATCGGTCACTTCGTGCCGAATTTTTAGAGATTTGGTAGGAAAAAGTAGACCAGAAGCAGAAAGCCCCTATCGCTAAGCGATAGGGGCTCTTAAGAATATCTTCTATAAGATTATGATTTCGATTGTGTTTCCGTTTCGGTCTTCATCAAGATTCGGCTGAAGAAGTGAATGACCGGTTTCTTCGACTTGTCCACGATGCCGATGACTTCGGCTCCGATCTGCAAGAGGAAGATTAGGATGAATGCGACGATGAATGTCACCCAGTTCGCTGCATGCGCAGCGGCAACGGATTGGATTACCGCTAGTACACCGAAGAAGGTTGCAATCGCGTAGATCACTAATACGGTTTTGCGGTGACTTAGACCAAGCTCACGTAGACAGTGATGCAAGTGTCCTTTGTCTGGCGCAAAGATTGGTTTCTTGTTCCGCCAACGACGGATAATTGCGAAGAATGTGTCCGAGAGCGGCACCCCGATAATGAAAAGCGGTGTTAAGAAGGATACAACCGCCACTTGCTTGAACCCGAGCATCGAGAGCATCGCAAGGCTGAATCCAAGGAACAGGGATCCCGAATCACCCATGAAGATCTTCGCCGGGTGGAAGTTGAAGAATAGAAACCCTACAATACTTCCAAGTAATAAGAGACTAATTAGGATAACGGTCGTGTTGCCCATGATGAAGGCCATCGCGAGTATTGTAGAAATCGCAATACCCGATACACCTGCTGCAAGACCATCCAGTCCATCGATCAAGTTAATCGCATTCGTCACGCCAACGATCCAGACGATTGTTAGTGGAATCGCGACCCAATCCGGCATCGAAAAGTAACCATGACCGAACGGGATATTGACGAAGTCTACTGTAATGCCGAAGCCGAAGACCACGACACACGCAGCAATAATCTGTCCTAGTAATTTTACTTTAGCGGATAATTCAAATCTATCATCGAGTGCACCGATCAATACGATAATCGATCCACCTGCGAACAACGCTTTTACGAGATTACCTTCTCTGCTTGCAAACATATTGTCTGGCAACCAAGGCAACAGTAATAGAAAAGCAATTCCAAATGCGAAGAAAATTCCAAGTCCGCCTAATCGCGGCATAATGCGTGTATGCACTTTACGAGCATTCGGCATATCCATTGCGCCGACCTTCACTGCAAATTTCTTCACTAGCGGCGTAAGCACGAGCGCTAACCCTAATGCTAATATAAAGCCGATTCCGTAAACCATTCCCATTGGTCTTTTCAACCCCCATTTTATCTACCGGAATGAATTATACTCTGTTCATATTCGAAATGCTATCCCTGTTTTTATCCATTTCGAAGAGATTTTCAGAGGATTTCATCGATAATCTCATGGTTTTGTGACGTTTTCTTTCTCGCGTATCACTTTCCACATGAATTCCGGGAGCGCAAGCATTCTTTTGAATCGCCAAGGCTCCTTCATGAGACGGTAGAACCATTCAAGCCGCATTTTTTGGAATAGCCGCGGTGCTCGTTTGAGCTTACCGGAAATGACATCAAAACTGCCGCCGACCCCCATCATAACCGGAACATTCAATTCATTCCGATACTTGGCAATCCATGGCTCTTGTGTCGCAGCAGAACGTGCAACGAACAGGATATCCGGCGCAGCCTCTTGAATCTGTGACACCACTTCGTGGTCCTCATCCTCGCCAAAAAATCCATTCCGCACGCCCACAATCTGCGCATTCGGATATTGCAAAGCAAGTCTACGCGCAGCTTCGGTAATAATCTCCTGCGAAGTGCCTAATAGAAACACACGCCACTCACGCTCATCCCCGAGCTTCATGAGATGATGCAGGAGATCAAACCCCGTAACACGTTCTGGAAGCGGACGATTCACATAATTCGCTGCCCATACAATGCCAGCACCATCCGGGACGACGAGATCAGCCCGTTGCATAATCTTCAGCATCTGAGGGTCATTCACTGCAGCCATCACCATAATCGGATTCGCCGTAATGATGTGATTTGCTTCACGCCGTTCAATCGCCCTTGTTAAATATCGCACCGTATCCTGCATATTCATCGTTGAGAACGGTACGCCGAAGATCGGCAATTTCTCCACTGCTACTGCTTGTTGACTGCTCATGTTCACGAATAACTCATCCTTTGGGTCATGATAATATGATCTCAGCGGCTCCCTACCTTATTAACGGAAATACTCAACGATTAGTTCTGCAGGTTCGCTCGCTTGTTGTTTTAAATTTTCGATAGATTCACGTTTCTCAGCTTGCCATTGCGCTCGGTTATTTAATAGATAGGAAGCTTCGGCCGACATCAGGTCAGGATTCAGGACATCTGTCGTACCTACTGGCTCCATCTGCAAGCGATGCAAGAAATGATCGATCTTCGGATCATACGAAATCCCAATCATCGGGACTTGCTGCGAAGCCGCATAGATCAAAGAGTGCAATCGCATACCAACGAGCAACTGACATCGACTTACTTCCGCTAACATCGCTTGCGGTTGTTCATGCGGCGGGCAGATGGAAACTTGACACCCTAATTCCGTAAGATCCCCCATCCGTTCGATGATATACCTTGAAGCTTCTTCATCACTTGGCAGATGGAACGGCAGGAATCGCAAATGGACAGGACGTTCCTCACATAACAATCGAAGCGCATCCGCAATTCGATGCATGTCGCCACGATCCTCTTTCCAGAACCGTACGGAGACGCCCACCATAGGCAGCGTCAGCTCACTCGCATCCAACTCTTCCGCATGGATTTCAGGATCTATGGAAATCGGCAAACCCATTACTGGGTCCGGAACCACGTGAATACGCTCTTCAGCAAGTCCCATCAACTGCAAAAGTTCGCTCGATTCGATATCACGAACCGAGACGAATTTGCTGCGTTGAAAAGCGTTACGTATGAACGGGAAGAAAGCCTTCCGATTGACCGGTCCTACCCCTTGCGAATAGATAAACGTCGGCTTTCGAAGCCACTGTGCAAGCTTAATGACGCCCAAATAATACGGAATTGTCTTCGAGCCTGTCGCATCCTGCAGCAAGCTTCCCCCGCCGCTGATAAGACCATGGCTCGTCCAAATCGCACGGAACACTTTACGGAAGTCCATCCGATGTACCGCTTGAACCTGGTATAGACGTTTCGTTAACCGCGGATTAATCGATAACACAATTGGAACAATCGGAACTCCTTGAGTCTTCGATTCTTGTTCCAGCGCCGTCAAAATGGATCTCAGCACCGCTTCATCCCCGCTATTGTTGAACCCGTAATATCCTGAGATGACTATTCTTCGAGGAGTGGCGACCATTTTTTCCAACACCTTTCAACGATTTGCCAGACCAGAATTGCGACCAACCCGATAATTAAGCCAAGACCAAGACCTAATAATCCACGAATGAACGAAATAATGACTGGCGAGTGAATATGCGCGAAGGTATCGACCATCGATAATTGCCCCATCACTGCAATAATAAAGAAGAAACGTCCCCACGCATAACGAAGCGAAATGAAGAGTCCTGCCATAAATAACGGATGCGCAAGCAAAAATTCTTTATTCCGTGGACGAACGCCCATCAAGTTCTCAAGCAGCGAGCGGAAAGTCAGTTCTAATGAAGATACATTACCGCTATTTCCTGTTCTCGTTAAATAGTAGTACCCTGCTGCAGCCGCGAACACGAATGCAACGACCATAATAACCGTTATCGGCATACGAAGCCATCTACGTATTTCTTTGACCACGGAATCCCCGCAATACAAGAATACATACAATGCCACGAGCCCGATCGGAGCCAAGTGCAGCAGACTTACACCGCGGAATTGGTTCAATACCAAGCTGTAGCTGATATTATTGAGCAGCGCAATCATAAATGGAACAGCCATCAAAGAGATTATCGCTGTCTTCACATACTGAATAAGGGTATGAACAAGACGTGTCCCACTTGATAAGTTGCTGTTGCTTTCCCGAAGGCTTTGCGTCTTACGAATAACGAGAATAATCGCAATCGTCGGCGCACTGATCGAGACGCCAAGCGCTAATGCTTGTTCGAGCATAGCCGGCTTCAATTTGTACAATCCTGCTGCACCGATCAGCCCAAGAATGAACGCCGGCGTCATCAAGAGTGGTATGAAATACGAGATCAATAACGCAATGAACGCAACCGCTCCGAGCACCACGATAAGCTTCAAATAATGCTGCAAGCTTGAGTCTGCCACTTGGAAAGGCTCAGCTTGTCCCATCGTAAACCCATGTTTCTCAATATCACGGATCGCATGCCCCGGCGCTTGTAAGCTGTGCACCAGATTATCGAGGGAATTCGTCAATTCCGCCTTCGTCAAATCCTTCGCTGGAGCTGTATTCAGATACAACATACGGATATTACGGTCCTTCGTCGCAAGTGAGAAGCGATCCGAGATGGTCGCCGGCGATAAGGAAGAATCCTGTTCACTCAATGAGTAAAGTCTAACTACATTGTAATCGATCAGATAGGAGAGCTTCTGGATACCCTTTTGCGGCTTCTTCAAATTCTCAATCGTAGCAATCCCAATATTATGTTCCTTCAATCGGTTCGCAAAATCCGTGAGCGTGCCCTTGTCCGCTTCATCCGTAAATCCTGTAACCGACTCCCCATCGAAAATAATCCGGCTAACGCCCAAATCGGAATAGGTCGATAGCAATTGTTCTGTCTTCTGCGAATCGTACGGAAGAGCATCCGTCAGACGCGGTACGATATGAAATCCACGATCGTGGAGCATTTTCATCGTCATAGGATCTTGTGGCATCGGTTTGATCAGAGCCTGATCTGGTGAAGCTTCAATCACAAGCCCATTCTGATCCTTGAAGGACCATGATCTTACTTCGTAACCTAGCCGGGTAAACGTATCCCGAATGATTGGCGCCAAAGCTTTCTCATTCTCCGCACTTGTAAACAACAAGTTCGTATAGTTCTGCTGCAAATTGACAGGCTGTCCTGTTAATAAAGCCAACTCATTCGCATTAAAGAGCTGAATCTTGCGGCTGGACTTGAATTCAGATAGTGTACTCTCGTACATTGACATGGATTGAACGCCAGCATCTTTTAATTTACCAAGCCATTCTTGAACAAAAGCGTCCGGGTTCGGCTGAACCGCAGCGACATCTAATAAATCGCGATAATCAAAAACAATTTCAACTTTTTTCGAAGTATTCTCCGTCTGGATACGGTCATAGACAACAGGCATCGCAGCGATGATGGCCACGATAACAATCCACCATAACCATGAGCGAACACGTGTATTCCAAGGATGCAAACGTTGAAGCACAGAAAAACCTCCTAAATGATGTACATAAAATTTCAATACCTCTCCAGAAAATTTGAAGATTTTCCAGAGAGGTCGTAAGTTTGATGCGTTTAAATGGTACTTAAGGCTACAAGCGCTCTACAACAGCCTCGACAAGACGGTTTAGCGCCGCTTCAGACTCGCTATAGGACTCGCCTTGCACCGCAAAATAGATCTTGATCTTCGGCTCTGTGCCCGATGGGCGAAGGCAGAACCACGACCCATCCTCTAGAATGAACTTGAGTACATTCTCAGGCGGTAAGCCGTCAACGCCAGCAGAGTAATCGATGCATTCGTTGATGTTCACACCTGCAATCGATTTCGGTGCTTGCTCGCGCCATGTTGTCATGATCGCTTGAATCTGCGCAACACCGTCAATTCCCTTCAGTGTACGTGACTCTAGCTTCTCCATAAAATATCCAAAGGATTCGTACAATTCATGCAGCACGTCGTACAACGTCTTCCCTTGGCTCTTATAATAAGCAGCCGCTTCACAGATCAACATTGCGGCAATGACCGCATCTTTATCCCGCGCATAGTTTCCTGCAAGATAGCCGTAGCTCTCTTCGTAACCAAATAAATATGTATAATCTCCTGATTGCTCGAACTCGGACATTTTCTCGCCAATATATTTGAAGCCTGTCAACGTATTCATCACGGTCGCACCATAGTGACGTGCAATCGCCGCACCCATCTCACTCGTTACGATCGTCTTCACTACAGCGCCATTCGCCGGCAATTGCCCTGCCACTTGGAGCTGGCTAAGCAAATAATTGACCATGATCGCACCCGATTGATTACCTGAAAGGACAACATACTCGCCATCTACATTCTTCACAACAGCGCCCATCCGGTCAGCATCAGGATCCGTACCGACAATAATGTCAGCATCCACTTCTTCCGCAAGCTTCATTGCAAGCGTAAAGGCTTCACGCTCTTCTGGATTCGGCGATTTCACAGTTGAGAAATTACCATCCGGCTGCTCCTGCTCGGCCACAACATGAATATGCTGGAATCCAATCTCCTCGAGCACACGGCGTACAGGCATATTCCCTGATCCATGCAATGGCGTATAGACGATACGGAAATTCTCCCCGAGTCCGCCTTCTCCAGCAATCAATGCACGATTACGGCTCTCAGCGGCAACCGTCTGGATGTACTCTTGATCTTCCACATCCCCTAACCATACGAGCAAGCCTTTCGCTTCTGCTTCTTCTCTTGAAATGCTGCGAATGGCTGCAAAAGAAGGTACACGCCCAATTTCAGTGATAACTTGCTCTGCTTCATGAGGGACAAGCTGGCCGCCTTCTCGGTTATAGACCTTGTAGCCATTATATTCTGGCGGGTTATGGCTTGCTGTAATGACAATCCCACCCGTTGCACGCAGTGCACGAACCGCATACGATAGCTGTGGTGTTGGGCGCAGCGATTTGAACACTTTAGCTACAATCCCATTCCCTGCTAACACGAGCGCCGTCTCGAGCGCGAACTCTGGCGAATGATTACGCGAATCGTAAGCAATAACAACAGAAGGTTGCGCGGATGCCCCTGCCTGTTGCCCCAGAATGAATGACGCAAAGCCTTGTGTCGCACGTCCAATGGTATATTTATTCATCCGGTTCGTTCCCGCACCCATAATGCCGCGCAAGCCGCCCGTACCAAACTCTAATTCTTTATAGAATCGTTCTTCAATTTCACCTGGTTGATCAGCAATTGCCTGTAATTCTTGCTTGGTCGCTTCATCAATGAGTGTATCTTGAAGCCAGCTTTCATATATTTCTTGCGCAGTACGTGTTTCAGTTGTCATTAGAAATAAGCTCCTTCCGTATTTTAGGTTTTATCTCTATTGAGTACATACTCACCTTTGCCATTAAGCAAGGGCAAACATGATTTCTCCCTCACATACCACTTTATCGCCAACGGTCGCGACAGCTTTTCCTTTACCGATTGGCCCCTTCAAGCGGATGATCTCCACTTCAAGACGCAGTGTATCGCCAGGCGTGACTTGATCGCGGAAACGGAATCCATCCAGCCCAGCCAAGAATCCAATTTTACCTTTGTTCTCTTCCTTCATTAGGATTGCTGCTGCACCCACTTGAGCAAGAGCTTCAACAATAAGCACGCCCGGCATGACAGGATGTCCAGGAAAATGGCCTGCAAAATGCGGCTCGTTCATCGTTACATTCTTAATCCCTACTGCACGTTTGCCTTCTTCCACTTCGATAATGCGATCTACGAGTAGGAATGGGTAACGGTGAGGAATAATTTCTTGAATTTGTTGCGTATTTAACACGATTTTTGCCCCTTTCGAAATTCACGCCCGATCAGCGTATGAATAAAAACCCCATGCGATGCAAAAGCTACCATCGTCCTTCATGTGCTGCAGAATGTGAAGGTTAAGATAAGGAGCTTATTTCGAGTGCATAACTAGCCTCTTAATAAGCTCTTTTTGACTTGTAAAGATGCTCATGAATGTAGAAGCACTTAAAGACGTTCACCCTTATTGACAGATGAGATCGGGGCTTCCACTTGATTTAACCCTCTAAATTGTATGATATACATGATGGAAGTTACAAATGAAAAGATGATCACGCCCCATAGCAGCATTTCAGCATATGGAAGCTGGAAGAAAATCCACATGATTGCGACGTATAGCAATACCGTAGTCAGCTTCCCCATCCAATTCGCTGGAACGGTCTGAAGTCCCCTAAAATGAAAAAAGGCAGACCCAACAATCATCCCTAAATCACGAACGGCCATCGCTGCCGCTGCACTCCAAGAGAGATCTCCTGACCATAGCAAGGAAACCATCACGGCGAGCATCATGGACTTATCTGCGAGGGGATCTAACATGACACCTACTTTGGTAATTTGATTCGTTCTACGCGCAATATAGCCATCTACAATATCCGTTAGTCCCGCTACCAGAATGATGAGAAATGCGATATATCTAGCCCCATAAGCGAAGACCAAGATATAAATGGGGATTAGCATAAAGCGGGCCAACGTCATTAAATTGGGCACATTCAAACTAGGGTCCCCTCCATTGTCTCAGTTCTCCCAATCATTATACAACTCTGGTAATAAAAATAAAACTCCCCGGTAGGAGGAGTTTCATACTGGCCAAAATGGCCTATGCTCTATTTGGCAAAGATGAGATCGAATACATGTTGCCACGTTGCCCATTGAAATACATCTCCAAGCGGTCGTTTGCCAACGATCACATAACCGACGGATAACCCGGCATAAATCACAATAACCCATACCGCAATAAAGATCAGAATACGCCAAGCTCGCCATGCGGGCTTACGCTTACGTTTCTTCACCGTCGTCTGTTTTGGTTTATTCACACGAGCATCCTGTCTCATTTCATTACTAGCTTCATTCATTGGACTATCCCCACTTCAACTGCGCTAGCCGCGCAGATTATTCGCGAGTCCCATCATCGTATCACTGGATGTTAAGGCTCTTGCTGTCAATTGATACGCGCGTTGTACTTGCATGAGATCAACCATTTCATTCGCAAGATTGACATTCGATTGCTCTAGAGCACCTTGCCGAATCGCAATGTCTTTCCGCGTAAATGGATCAGAAGGATCCATATTGGCTAGGTCTACAGTCTGCATAATCGATTTCTGCGCCCCAACGGGGAGCACATATAAATTCTGTTCGGTCTGTTGGAGCAGATTCGGCTGTGTTGGTTCAACTACTTTCAAAAACCCGATATCTTGAATATCCGAAGAACCCGGCTTCTGTGCCGTAATATGTCCTTTGGGGTCCACTTGCATCACATAGCCATTCGGAATACGAATCGGATCATCGTTGGTATCCATAACCATATATCCATGATCATTCGTCAAGTAAGCATTCTCCAGATCACCCTCAACCATGCTAAGTTTGAAGGATCCGTCACGGGTCCAAGCTTTATTGCCTTGCGCGTCCAACTCAATCTCGAACATCGCATTGCCCTCCACTGCAAGGTCTGTCGGAACGTCCGTTACCTTCAGTGATCCTTGTGTCGCATCTTCCGATAGTGCGGTCATCCGTGTCCCCCAAGACTGCGTAAACCCAAGTGGTGTCGCACGTCCCGGTTGCTTCATCTTCGAGTCATGCTGCTGGATATTCGTCAGCACGTCTTCGAACGAAGCTTTCTTCGCCTTATATCCTGTCGTATTCGAATTCGCCATATTATCGGAAATGATATCGAGCTTCTGCTGAATGCCTGTCATCGATACCATAGCGGAAATCATTGAGTTATTCATTGATATGTACCCCTTTCACGTGAAGCGGAAGTCTCCGCGATACCAAAGAATGATCTACTTCTAGACACGTCCCACTTCATTTACGGCTTTATCTAAGCTGCGATCGTAATACTGAATGATCTTCTGGTTCGCTTCATAAGCACGTGCTGCAGCCATCATATCAACCATGGATTGCGCGGAATCAACGTTCGATCGTTCAACCGAGCCTTGGCGCACTTCCACAGCATCTCTCAGTCCAAGTGGTCCTGCATTATTCGCAGCATCTTCTTCGGTCGTGAATTTATAATTGCCATCGCCTTCGCGAATCAGCAAATTCGGGTTCTCTATCCGGGTAATCCCAATCGCATTCATCCCCACAACAGGCTGTCCTGTTGCATTATCCAGCCACTCGCCCTTCGCATTTACACGGAGGTTCGAGATTGGGGCTGAATTCCCCAATTGATCTTTTAATTTAATCGGCTGACCGTTTGCACCGAGGACTAGTGAACCTGTACTGCTAAGCAGATTGTCATCCTTATCAACCTTGAATCTTCCGTCTCGGGTATAGCGCGTCTCGCCATTTGCATTCTGCACTGCAAAGAACGCCTGAGGCTTGTACTTCACTTCGCCGTTATCTAGGACTTTCCGGCCATTCGCATCAAAGACAATCGGCTCATTGGTACTCGGATCAATTGCTTCAAGATCCGCAAGCAGAGCAAAATCCGAACCATTTCCTGTCTCCGTTACATCGCCTTGCGTATACTGCGGCAGACTCTCCTCCGCGAACACACCTGTGTTCAACTTCCCTAAGGAGCCGCGCGGGTTATGATCGCCCCCCATTAACGAGACGAGCATCTCTGGAAAAGACCGTTCCACAGCATTGACTTGTTTGTACCCCGGTGTATTAATATTGGCGATATTATTGGTTACTGTATCATGTCTACGCTGCTGACTAATCATCCCTGCGGCAGCCGTATATAAACCTCGAAGCATCGTGGATCCCCCTCATCTAAATCGATTGATGCTATACACACTCAAATCTACGTATAAAGCATATATCGGTTTATCTGAAGTTTTTCTTTACGACCTTGTCCAAATTATCGAGCATAATTCCCGTACCTTTAACTACGCAATGCATCGGGTCCTCAGCAACAAGCACCGGCACCTTCAACTCTTCGGCGAGCAACTCGTCCAATCCGTCCAATAATGCGCCGCCGCCTGTTAGGATAACCCCGCGATCGATGATATCGGCAGACAATTCCGGCGGTGTCCGTTCCAATACCGACTTCGCTGCTACGACAATGCTCGTTACCGATTCCCAGAGCGCTTCCCGTATTTCACTCGAATTAATCGTCACCGTAAACGGAAGTCCAGATACCATATCACGCCCACGAATGTCCATCTCGGATTGGCGTCCATGCGGATAGACTGTTCCGATATTGATCTTGATATCTTCGGAAGTCCGTTCTCCAATTAACAATTTATATTTATTCTTAATATATTTCATGATCGCAGCATCGAACTTGTCCCCTGCGACTTTAATAGAAGAGGCGGTAACGACGTCGCCCATGGAGAGCACAGCTACGTCCGTTGTCCCGCCGCCGATATCAACAACCATGTTCCCGCTAGGCTGGAATATATCCATTCCAGCCCCGATTGCTGCTGCCTTCGGTTCTTCTTCCATAAAAACTTCCTTCGCACCGCACCGCTCTGCCGCCTGACGAATCGCCTTCTGTTCAACCGAAGTTATATTCGTCGGCGCACAGATCAGTATGCGCGGGTGACTGTACCATTTGCGACCGCCAACACGATCGATGAAATATTTAAGCATCGCTTCCGTAACTTCAAAATCGGCAATAACTCCGTCCTTCAGAGGGCGTATCGGAATGATATTACCCGGTGTACGACCGACCATGCGTCTTGCTTCTTCACCAACCGCTAGTACCCGTTTTGTTTCACTTTCGATTGCTACGACGGAAGGTTCGTCAAGCACGACACCTCTACCCTTTACGTGAATCAGCACGTTCGCTGTGCCGAGATCGATCCCGATATCCTTGCTAAGCATAATTGACCATGTCCTCCAAAGTATACAGTTTTAATAAAGGCAGTTCAAAATCACCTTTTGAACCCACGATAATATAAAAGCATTCGACATTACCCGGGAAATTCCTTCAAAAAATGTCATACCTCTATAAATTACCACACTTTAGATTATATGAGCAATTACGACTTCACCCCTCACGGTTCTAAGACTTGCCCGCGACGATCACTTCGCGCTTTTTGTTGCTCGTTTTCTTGTACTTAATCTTAGTTGCCTCTCCTCCCCGCAGATGTCTAATCGATTTGTGGTATTCCAAAATGTGCTTTACCTGGTCAGCAAGCTCCGAATTGATCTCCGGCAGTCGTTCGGTCAAATCTTTGTGCACCGTGCTTTTTGACACTCCAAATTCCTTCGCAATGGTTCGAACCGTGTTCTTCGTTTCCACGATACAACGGCCTATTTTAATGGTGCGTTCTTTGATGTAGTCGTGCACGCTCCCGCCTCCCTACTCGAGATAGTTTGGTACATTATATGAGGGGCGTGCCTATATATTCTTTGTTTCCAAGACAGACAAGCTGAAATCTGTACAATTATTTTCTGAAAACCATGAATTCGATTCTGTAAAAAGGCTGCAATCTCTTGACCAGACTGACTTTGCACGCCAAAAATGGCGAGCTCATCCCGGGATACCCGAAGGACGCTCTCACCTTCAACTTGATTCAAGTTACTCACTTGATTTCAACAAGCTGAACACGCTCAGCTGAAAAGTTGGATTCATATCTGTCGGATATGCTCCCGAAATTTTCAAGGGCTACGGTCATAAACCTTTTCACAGAATCTTTTGCTTCGCTAACAATTTTGTAAGCATGAAGTTCGACGCTTTATGGCAATAAAAAAACCTCCATCCGGCATAAGCCGAATGAAGGCTGTTTGGTTTAACGTTATAGCATTGTTTATTGTTTGCCTAATAGAGTCTGCGGATTGACCGGCTTGTTGTCCTTATGGACTTCAAAGTGAACGTGAACGCCAAGATCTTTCTCGAGTTCGTTACGACTGGCTGTACCAATCACATCGCCTTGTTTGATCTCCATATCTTTCTTCACTTTCAAGTCTGTCAAACTCTGATAGATCGTTTTCGTACCATCAGCACTTTGAATCTCGACCACTTGACCCGCAACAGGGTTCTTATCTGCTCTTGTTACTTTACCGCTGAGTGCAGCAAGAACTTCGAAAGGTTTGTCGTCTTTACGCGCTAAGTCGATCCCCACATTCGGAATGAATGTGTCGTTGTATTCGACCATTGCATCCTTATGTACTTCAGAGGAATCGTTCGTATCATAGAACGGCATAACGACTTTTACATCTTTCTCATTCTCGACAGGCCAAGCGATTGGTTCGCTGTTCGCAGCAATTTCCGTCGCATCCGGTGTTTTGCCATCCGTGGTCGCATCCGTTGTCTTTGTACCGTCTACATTCTCGGTGATGGTGCTCGTGCTGAGGTCTGGACTAGTTTTGGATCTAGCCCCCTGGTAGACGACCAATACGGTCAATAAGATTGCGATTGCTGCCATGTACACTGCTGGAAATACCCATTTCTTCGACATTGCTCTTTTCCATGAAGAAGGCTTCGCGCCCGTTACCCCTAGTGAATTTTTAGGAGATTCTTCATGACCTGCTTTGTTTTTGTTCTGTTCATTATTCATTCTCTATCACCTCAATAACCATTGTTACCAAGGCTTTTCCTTTTATACGTGATTGGAAAAGTAATTTTTAAGATTCATAGTGGTGGGATTGCGAGCATGTTTTGGGAGAAAGTAGTTCTAATGATATGAAAAGTAGATCCGAAGAGGTGTTCCACTCCAGCCGGCTCTTGTCCGCCCATTCCCTTGATTAGATGTTATGGATGGAATGGGCTACCAAAGGCCGGACGTAAACTCTTACGTGGAACACCTCCTTCTCCTTTTTTTATTTCATATAGAAGAAGGGACTCGGCAACATGCTGCAATTCGGGGGAGCAAGGGGCTTGCTAGGCTATTGAATTGAAGCCTCGACAAGCTTGTTAAAGATACATCTAACCCCGCTAGTTATTCCTGAGGCAGGAACTCTGTAGATTGTTCGAGAGAGATACCCGTATAGTAGTGTCTTAGAATCTCTTCTACCGACGCGCCCTCTTTTGCCATCCCATTCGCTCCCCATTGACTCATTCCCACACCATGGCCATAACCGTATGTCGTAATCTCAATATTGCCGTTCCGAATCTTCCATGTAAATTCACTTGAGCGAAGGCCCAGTTTCTCTCGCACTTCCTTGCCCGTGTAATTTTTGCCGCCAATCCGGATGAGCTTAATCCGGTGCCCTTCGGTCTTGGATAATACACGAGGCTCGGCAGCGTTCGCATAAGCCTGCTGCTTCCGCGTCACACTTGCCGAAGCAGGTAAGGAAGGCAACGACACGCGTAATCGTCTCATAAATTGATCGAGCGTCATACGAACAGTATCCGTGTAATGCGGCGCAATCGCCTTATCCCATGGACTCGACACGCTGCGCAAATATGGTATCTTATTCGGCCACACATCTTCGGAGTTCTCGGTATACCCGTTACTTGTCGAGAAGAAGGATGCCTCGATGGGTGACCCTTTATAAGTCATGACGATCCCTCGTGTCTCACTGACGGCTTGGCTCACCCGAGCGAGCTTCTTGCGATTCTCGTTCAATTTGAGTGTCTTGATCGGCAAATACGCTTGATGGGTGACGGTATCCGTCACATCTGCCCCCTTCACAGGAACGCCGGTCGTATCTTGATCCGCCATCCGTCTAACTATGAAGGTACGCGCGGCAATCGCCTGCGCTTTGAGGGCTTCCATCTCGAACTCACTCGGCATCTCGGCGGCAACAACACCGCGGACATACTGTTCGAGCGTAACTTTCTCGATCGCTTGGTCGCCCGCGAGGTAGACGCGGACAAGCGGTTCGCGCGGCACGGCCTCTTGCAGAGGCGGGCTCGGCGCGGGTTTGGGTTCACGGACGGCGATTGACTCGTCCGTCACAGGGCTGTGCTGCCGCTGCACGAGCAGCGCAGGAATGATCATGCACAGCAGGAGCATTCCCGCCGCCCAGGCGAGCGGGCCCCGCCGCGTCAGCCTGCGTGGCGGCTTGCGTCCAGCGCGGGCGACGACTTCGCCGCGCGGGACGCGGGGTTCGCGGGCGGGTGCTTGCACGCCCGCGGTGGGGCTAGCGCTCACGCGCTCGGTGCGGTCCGCACGTGCGCTGGCGCTGCTCTTAGGCCCGTCCTCCGCAGGACGGGCGTGATCCTCTGAAAGCTTCACCGTCATTCGTGTCATTGCTAGGTTCCTCCGTCTGCTTGTCTTTCTACTCTACTTATTAGTATGAAGCGAGACGACATGCTAGAACTTCGAATAGAATCGATTTCACCTTACTGCGCTTAGATTCACGTTCTATGATCTAGTACTAAATAAGATGTCCAACACATCCCAATCTAGTATTCCCCAAAAAGAACCACCCTAGTATTTCACGATTTATTCTAAAGCCTCACTCCGACTCCAGTCCGTTACAACAACACAAAAAGACCGAAATGACAAATCGTCATCTCGGTCTCTACATTCAAAGGTTAAGTTACGCCCAAGTAGGCTGCACTTGGAACAGCGGTTTCTTCTCTTCTTTCTTCTCCACCTCGAGTGGATTCAGCTTCGATTCATCGTAGGATACACGATAAATATCTGCACCCAATTTCGAGAGCTTCTCAGCCAAGTTCACGTAGCCGCGGTCGATATGATGCACGCCGCTCACTTCCGTCGTACCTTCTGCAACCAATCCTGCACAGATTAAAGCTGCACCTGCACGTAAATCCGTTGCCGTTACTTTCGCACCGAAGAGCTTCGATCCCCCGCTAACGACAGCCGTACGGCCATCGACTTTGATGGATGCGCGCATGCTCATGAACTCATCCACATGCATGAAGCGGTTCTCGAACACCGTTTCCGTTACAACCGATGTCCCTTCGGAGATGAGTAGCAACGCCATCATCTGGGATTGCATATCTGTCGGGAATCCTGGGTAAGGTAAAGTCTTCACATCAACTGAACGAAGTGGACGATCCGCAGTAACACGAATGCCATTCTCGTCTGGCTCTACCGTTACGCCCATCTCTTGCAGCTTCGAAATAACTGGGCCTAAATGATCGGCAATAGCACCCTCGACGTAGACATCGCCACCTGTCATCGCTGCAGCAATCATATACGTTCCCGCTTCAACACGATCCGGGATTACCGTATGCTCCGCACCTTGCAGCTTCTCAACACCTTCAATTCGAATGATTCCCGTTCCTGCTCCACGCACCTTCGCACCCATCGCATTCAGATAGTTCGCGAGATCCACGATTTCAGGTTCTTTGGCTGCATTCTCAATGATTGTCACGCCTTCAGCTAACGTCGCTGCCATCATAATATTTTCAGTTGCCCCTACGCTCGCGACATCAAGGTAGATCTTCGCACCGCGTAAACGACCATTAATTTTCGCTTCAATATACCCTTGGCCAAGGCCAATTTCCGCACCCATCGCTTCAAAGCCTTTCAAATGCTGATCAATCGGTCTTGTGCCGATCGCACAGCCGCCTGGCAGTGAAATACGAGTGTGGCCCAATCGTGCTAATAAAGGTCCCATAACAAGGAACGATGCACGCATTTTACGAACATATTCATAAGGTGCTTCGCATGACTCAATGTTCTGTGCATTGACACGGATCGTTTCATTGAGATATGTAACCTCTGCCCCTAATACTCCTAGTACTTTATTGATCGTCATAACATCGTCAAGAGGAGGTGCGTCATAGATCACGCTTACTCCATCTTCCCCCAGTAGAGAGGCAGCGATTATCGGAAGAACAGAGTTCTTTGCACCATTGACGCGAACACTTCCGGTTAACCGTTTGCCGCCGCGGACGATAAATTTGCTCATTCTGGTTCCCTCCGCGATAAATTTTTACCATTTTCTCCAAAATAACAAAGATAATGACACGCCTGTTTTGCTCAAAGTTCATATTACCATTCAACCCTAAAGACTTACAAGGGTTATTTTCGCGATCATATCAAGAACTTATTAAAATGGTTACAAAATCGTAACATTTCTATTCATTTTCTTATTTACCAGTCTTCACACAATTGTTCGATGTTATTCGACACAACTTGCAGACTGCAGGTTAATCATGGCTCGATTTAGAATAAACCCTTAAGCCGCTGTGTCCACTCCCAGTATTGGAGCACGAATTCAGACACCCAGTGACCGATAATCACCGATAGGAACACGTGTAACAGCTTTCCTTGGGGCCCCTTGGCATTCCTCAAGAACAAGTCAAACTTCACCGCTTGAAGCGCCCACCAGGCGAATCCGATACAGCCTAACGTTACGATAATACCGACCAACCCACTTAATCCAACCAACGATGTCATCGAATCATCCATGCGCAGCTCCTCCTTCCGATTTCAACCCATTATTTAACCAAAATTTCGTATAACATGGTCGTGAATTCAGCCCGGCTCGCCGAAGCGTCCGGCTTAAAAGATCCATTGCTGTAACCTTTCAAATATCCACGTGATTTCATTTGACTCAGCATCGGGGCAGCCCAGTGATTCACACTCACATCGGTAAAAGGATCTTTCCCGCTTCCTCTCGGCTTTTCCTTCATCGCATTACCGATCATCACTGCCATCTCCGCACGTGTAACGAACCGGTTCGGCGCGAAGGTGCCATCCTGATAACCATGTACGATCCCTGCTGATGCAGCTTTAGCGATATCGGCATAAGCCCAATGCTTCACATTGACATCGCTATACTGAACCGCATTCCCTGCTTTGAACTTAAAAGCCTTGCTTAGGATGGAGACGGCTTCCGCCCGAGTGATCCCTCGATCTGGCTCGAAGCGATACCCATCATACCCACCAATCCATCGCCGCTCCGTCAAAGCCGTAATCGCTGGAACCGCCCAGTGGCCTTTTATATCTCGAAATCCAGCTACAAGTGTTTCGGCATGCATCTTGAATTGATAGTATTGTCCATTAAACATTTGATTGGTCGACAATCGGACGAGATACGTTCCCGGCTCCATGATTCGTGCTGATTTGAGCGATGTATTACCTAAGCTATTCGACATCTTGAATAAAGCCTTCTGCTTGCGATCATATACGTTCATTGTAACAACACGGTTCGAAGGAATGCCTCTAACACTTAGCTCCACATAACTTTTCTGGTCTACACGATATTCGAACCAGTCCACATCTGTATTCGATCCGAATACGCCCATATAATCGGTATCTGACACTGCTGTTACCGCTTGATAGCTCTTGTCATTCGGTTCATTGAGATCCGTATATTGCGTAACGTATTGGATGGATAGCTTATATTCACCGGCAACAGCACTTGCTTTTGGCGAAATCGCATTATAGACCCGCATATAATACTGACCCGGCTTGATATCCACAAGCGTAATACTCTCACTGTCTGAGCTATCCTCACTGAAAGAATCGATTGTTAATTTCTCCATCCCAGGACCGCTGATCTCCATCGCCGGATCAATACGTGCCGTATCGCTATCGAGCTTAAGCCGTAACGTTCCTTGATCCGTCACACGGAACACGAACCAATCCTCATCTCCGTCCTGATGGAAGGTTCCAATGACTTCCTGACTCCGTGTCGGAAGTGTAAAAGCCTGGTATTGCTTATTGTTATGCTCGTATGGGTCAGTGTATATCGTAAATCTTGAAATCAATTTGTACGTTACAGGTGTTTTGGACTTCATATTTGTCAGCTTAAATTGCAATATATTTTTGCCCTTTTTCACTGGAATCTGTGTCTTCGTATTCGTTAGACTTGCAACTTTGGTTCCTCCGGCTTTCGTCGAAGTGTAATAGGTCAGCTGCAATGGCGTTCCGCCCTGAATAAGTTGTGTCTGAAGGGTCAAGGTCCCATCATAAGGTGCATTGACATAGAACCAATCTTCATCCTCGCCTTGCAATACAGCAGACATCGAAGTATCAATCGGAAACGCCTTCGCGATCTCACGACTTCCGTTATCCTCGTAAATATCCTCCTTTGGTTTCATCGTCAATGCCCGATCTGCGCGGAGTAGACCGTACCCCGTCTTCGCATCCCATCCCATCGTTCCAAGATCCTGTGCCGACTGGCGAATTAAATTTCGAATCTGATAAGGCTTCATATCCGGATATTTGGACCAGATCATCGCTGCGACAGCTGCAACTTGCGGCGCAGCCATCGACGTTCCTTCATCGGTTGTGTAGCCTCCACCTAACGCTGTGGTATAGACCCGCCATGGAGCAACAACATCCACTTCTGGACCATAGTTCGATCGCGGCTCTGCGGTCTTCAAATCAGCTGTCCCACCGACAGCGATCACTTCGGGATATGCCGCAGGATATTTCACGGCTGCTTTTCCGGCCAACTCCGCTCCATCATTCCCCGTTGCTGCGATGAGTAATACCCCTTTGCTCTCCGCGTATTGCACGATTTGCTGCATATAGGTTGAATACCGATACAAGCCTACGGATAGCACGACGATCTTCACATCATGCTCAATCGCATAGACAATCCCTTCGCCGAGCTTATCTTCATCACCCGATCCCGAGGAATCCAGCGCCTTAATGGGCATTACTCTTGCATCCCATAATATGCCGCTAACGCCCAATCGGTTATTCCCTACGGCTCCAATCACACCTGCGACACTCGTCCCATGTCCATTATCATCCTGCGGAAGCTGGCTAGGCTTAATCAGATTAACGCCATCCACCAAATTATCTCGCAAATCCGCATGCTTCAAATCCACCCCGGTATCCACGACGCCGATCGTAAGCTTGGTGTTACCTGTGACTTGTTCCCAAGCCGAATCAGCATGAATCTGGCGCAAATATTTCTGACTCTCATAATTGGTATCGTTCGGCACCTTGAGCACCGTTACCGGATTATTCGGCTGCACATACTCCACTTCGGCAGATTCTCTTGCCCGTGCCAACCAAGCCTTCGGTTCAATCCCCTGCTTCAGACGTACAACATAGACATTCACAGCCTCTTGCTTGCTTAGAATTTCTGTATCTTGTAATAAACCCTGATCTTGGGACGAGCCCTTCCATTTTACGATCCAGGATTTCGGTTGATCTTCTTCGATTTGTGCTTCCTGCGCAATCTGATTGCTATTCGTTGTCTGCAGCTGCGACTGCTCTGCCTTTGCTGTCATCATCCCTGTTGTTGCTTCACTCATGTACTGCAGTAGCAGCATACACATCAATACGACGACGAAGCGGTATCGTAATCTTTTCATTGCTTCTCCTATTCTACCATCCATTTACCTATCTCATGCTTCTTCTAAAATAGGTACCTCTACTTCTTCGATACGCCGTACTTAATCCCCTTTTACTTTGTAAAAGATTGTATCTGGCAAAAAAAGCCTTCCGCGAAGGAAGGCTCTCTTCAATACTTTTATCGACTAACTCCCTACTTGAATGAATAAATCAAACGAAAGGGCAAAAAATTTATTGATCACATCTAGCACCGTATTCGGCATAACCCCGAGATAGATCGTTGCTGCAACACAGATCCATACCGTAATCCCGAGTGGTGCGGGGAATCGGATGGAAGGCATCTCACCGACCGAACGCATATACATTTGACGGATGATTCCGAAGTAGTAGTAGAGTGAGATGACGCTGGTGATGATCATAATCGCAGCGATCCAATAGGCCTTCATCTGTGCAGCTCCGAGAACAATGAAGAGCTTTCCGATAAACCCTCCCGTTAGCGGAATGCCCGCAAAGGACAGGAGCAGGATCGTCATTCCCACCGCGGTAAAAGGAGCCCGGTAGTACAACCCTGCGAAGCCGCTGATCTCATCATGGCCCACATCCCGACTCACAATCATCGCCACAGCGAATGCGCCGATGTTCATGAACAGATAGGCAATAAGATAAAACGCGAACTCGGAGAAATTCGAGACATGCAGCGGTGTCATGGATAATCCGATCGGTACGAGCAAGTACCCTGCATTCGCAACACCGGATAAGGCCAGCAATCGCTTCATATTCCGTTGACGAAGTGCTGCCGTATTCCCGATAACCATCGCGATCGCAGCGACGATCAGGAGCGTGAGCATGACATCACTGCTAATATACAGATATTCTTGGCTCGCGAGCGGGAAAAATACGTTATAGACGATTCGGAATAAAATCGCAAAGCCAGCTGCCTTGGATACGACCGCGAGGAACGCAGTAACTGGCGTCGGCGCCCCTTGGTACACATCTGGCGCCCATACGTGGAATGGGGCAACCGCGATTTTGAACCCGAATCCTGCGAGCATCAAGAAGAAGCTGACATAGATTAAGACTTTGAAATCGTCCAAATGCTGCGATAACATCTGAGCAATCGTAGCAAGATCCGTCGATCCTGACATCCCATAGAGAAAGGACATACCATATAGAATGAAGGCCGAAGAGATACTTCCAAGTACGACATATTTGAAGGCACTCTCATTGGATTTGAGATCATTTTTCTTAAGCGCTACGAGCACATAGGAAGTGATACTCAACAATTCAAGCCCAACATATAGCGTAATCAGATCGCCAGAGGATGCCATCATCATCGCACCGAGTACCGCAGGCAGTAGTAAATAGTAATACTCACCCTTATGCGGAATCTCTTCCTCACGAATCGATCCTAGACTCATGAAAATAATAAGTGCCGTTCCGCCTAAGAAAATAATTTTCAGCAGATTCGCAAAATCATCAACCCGGTAACTCTGCCCCAGGAGATGCAGCGCCTGAGCTGTTGAAGCCGTCTCTGCCCCGCTGCTCATATCGATCATCCGCCAGACGACAAATCCGAGGGAGATCAGTACAGCTACCAAGGAGAATACACCTAGCCCATCACGATTGACCCTTTTCGGTAAAAATAAATCTAGCAGAGATAGGAGAATTGCCGCGATGACCAATGTTAATTCCGGTGCCAAGGTGGCAAGATCGGCCCATTGCAGTGGCATGATCGTTTCAGTTGGATTCATGGGACTAACCTCCTACCTTGATAAGTTCTAGAAATTGGTCGAAGCTATGCTGCAGCGGATCAATGAGTATCGTCGGATAGACACCGAGCAATACGATCAATGCAGTCAGAGCAATCATGGGCACGGCCTCAATTAGACGAGCATCACGGATGCCGATATAACGGTCTTCCATCGGACCATAGGTGATACCCAGTACCCCTCGTAGGACGTAGACAGCGCCTAGAATAACTCCGAGTGCACCTACAACCGCAACGACTTTCATCGTACTGAACAAGCCTAGGAAGGAGAGAAATTCTCCAACGAATCCCGATAAACCAGGCAAGCCTAAGGATGCAAGACCTGCAATAAGTAGAATCCCACTCATGAAAGGCATGCTTCGCGCAAGTCCGCCAAGCTCATCCAACTGCGTCGTACGCGTCCTTTCGTAAAGACTTCCGACGATCAAGAAGAACAATGCGGAGATAAATCCGTGCGAGATCATCTGATACATCGCGCCTTGCAAACCGATTTCATTCAGTGCCGAAAGTCCTAGAAGAACAACGCCCATATGACTGATACTCGAATAGGCCAGAACAAGCTTGAACTCCCGTTGGACGAGAGCCAGCACGGCACCGTACAGAATATTCACAACACCTAGAATCGCTAAGGTCGTTGACCACGATTCCGCCTGATGCGGGAACAAGAAGAGTGCAAATCGAATGAGTCCATAGGCTCCCATCTTCAGCAGAATCCCCGAGTGAATCATAACGACGGCTGGTGGTGCTTCATTATGCACCTTGAGCATCCACGTATGGAACGGAAAGAAGGGAAGCTTGATACCAAAGGCAACAAGGAGCAAGACGAAAATAGTTGTCTTCATCCCTTCCGACATGAAGAAAGCACTCGTCATTTGCTCTGGATTCATATTGACATAGGAATTCGAATCCAACAGGTTCTGCATAATGGTCGATAAGCTGCCAGAATACATATAGTGCCCTTGCGCATTCGCAGCGGTATCGATCGTAAATCCTGCCGTTGCAATTAATAGGACGAATGCGATCAGCATGAGCGCAGATCCAAAGCCGTTATAGATCAAGAACTTATTCGCCGCCCGTTCGCGGCCTCCGTAACCCCAAATCCCGATTAAGAAATACGTTGCGACCAAGGTCACTTCGAAGAATAAGAAGAATAAGAACAGGTCTCTTGCCATAAATACGCCGAACATGCCCACTTCAAGAAGTAAGAATAAGATGAAGTACATTTTCGTGCGCTTCTTAATGTGAAACGAAGCAAGTGCTGCCATCACACTCACGACCGCCGTCAGTAGGACGAGGAGAAGCGATATGCCATCCATCGCAAGATGATAATTAAATTGAATGCTGTACGATGCAAACCCTTGTTCAACCATGAACTCTTTGTTCAACGCAATATTGATCCATCGTACATTTTCTTCATAGGCCGTGCCCTTACCGCTGTATTCATAGGCTGCATACATCCAAGTGGCAAGACCGAGTGTAAGCACCGTTGAAGCGATGGCAATCACTTTCATCGCTCTGCTCTTATCCTGCGGCATGAATAATAAAATGAGTACCCCGAGCAGCGGAGACAAGGCGATGAGCGTAAGAATCGGAATATTGGTAATCATCTACCATAACCTCCTTCCGACAATACCCAAGATCAGAATGACACAGCCGAGCAGTGTAATCAATCCATAAGTCTGCACCTGGCCGTTCTGCATCCGTGTCGATGTCCGTCCTGTTAGGATCGTCAATCCGGCTACGCCGCGAACGATACCATCCACGATCCATTGATCGAAAGCGGAGAGCGCGAGTCCAATCGCACGCAGTGGTGCTACAATAATGACTTGATAGACTTCATCAATATAATACTTATTCGCGAGTAATTTCGTAAGCCATGGCGCACTGGAAGCAATCGCATCCCGCGAGATCGATTTTTGACGATAAATGAGCCAGCCGAGTCCAATGCCGAGCAACCCAACGACTGTCGATAGGATCATGACGATCACATTCGCATGCTCCTCCGTCTCTGTCCCTTCCAGCCATGTTCCGAACCAACTATTAAACGGTGTAAAGACGAAACCAGCTACGACAGCTAGAATGGCGAGCAATACGAGTGGAATCGTCATTGTCGCTGGAGATTCATGCGCATCTTTAGCAGCTTCCGATTTGCCCGTGAAGACCAAGAAGAAGAGTCTCGACATATAGAACGCGGTGAAGAATGCCGCAATGAGCCCGATAACGAATAATCCTTTGTGACCTTCCCATGCTGCGGTCAGAATTGCATCCTTCGACCAGAATCCGGAGAATGGCGGAATACCCGATAATGCTAATGCGCCAATACCGAACGTCCATGCCGTTATTTTCATTTTGGAGCCTAAGCCACCCAATTCATTGACATCTTGCTTATGAACCGCATGAATCACGCTACCTGCCCCAAGGAATAACAGTGCTTTGAAGAATGCGTGCGTAAACAAGTGAAACATCCCTGCCGTTACGGACCCGATTCCCAATGCCATCATCATATAGCCGAGTTGACTGACCGTCGAATACGCAAGGATCCGTTTGATATCATTCTGCGCAATCCCGATTGTCGCTGCGAAGATCGCCGTGAACCCGCCGACATATGCGACGACTTCCATCGCCGCCGGTGAGGCATGGAACACTTCGAAGGTTCTCGCAACCAAGTACACACCCGCTGCAACCATCGTCGCGGCATGGATCAGCGCACTAATTGGCGTTGGACCTTCCATCGCATCAGGCAACCACGTATGTAGTGGGAATTGACCGGATTTGCCGATCGCGCCTACGAAGATTAGAATCGCAATAAGTGTAGAGATCCCCGCGCTAATGCCAGCAGCGGTCATCACCTCAGGTTGTGTGAACACATTATGGATGGATGCGAAATCTAGTGCATGATCCGGCATGTAGACGTAGAGCAGCAAGATCGCGATAAATAAGCCTACATCCCCAATACGTGTTACGATAAAAGCCTTCTTGGCGGCTGCTTTGGCTGCCGGTTTCTGATACCAGAACCCAACCAACAGGAAGGAACATACCCCTACAAGCTCCCAGAAGATATAGAGCTCTAGTAAATTCGACGAAATGACCAACCCTAACATGGAGAAGGTGAACAGAGAGACATACGCGAAGAAAATATTGATCCGGTCATCGCCTTTCATATATCCTCTGGAATAGACATTAACGAGTAAACTGACGAACGTCACGATCATGAGCATGAGCGCATTCAGGTTCGTGACTTCGAACCCGACTGTTAGATTCACATCACCGAATCGGATCCAATCCATATTTTTGGTATAATCCTCTGCCTGACCGCCGATTCGCTCGATTCCTATTAGTAATGCATATATAAATGAAGCGAGCGTAAATACGATACTGATCCATCCACCGATCTCTCTCATCTGCCGACCAAGTGCCGTAAGAATCAGGAAAGCGATCAGCGGGAGGATCGGAACGACAAAGGCATATTGCGAGTAGACAAATTCCATTGCATTTCCTCCTATTGGTTATCGCTTCATCTCATTGAATTCATCCACATTCGCTGTTCCCTTATTCCGGTATAGCGCGATGAGGATCGCGATACCTATTGCAGCTTCCGCAGCAGCAATCGAGATGTTAAAGAGCGAGAAGATTTGGCCCTTCAGTCCAGGAACAACCCCATATTTCGAAAATGCGACGAGGTTCAAGTTCACCGCGTTCAGCATCAATTCAATGGATAATAAGACGACAACAGCGCTCCGTTTCGTTAATGCACCGTACAGACCAAGGCAGAACAAAATGGCAGCGAGCATCAGATATGAACCTAACATTCCGCTCATTTTAGTCCTCCTCCCTTTTGGCAATCACAATCGCCCCGATAAAAGCAACCGTGAGCAGCACCGACATCAATTCGAACGGTATCACGTGCTCCGTATAGAGCAGTTTACCGATCTCCAGCGTATTGTCCTTCGGAGGATCCCAAGCCGCAGCAGGCAGCTCGGTTGCGCGAATGGCATAGAATAACAATCCGAACAAGGCTAGACATCCAACCGCCGTAATCGCTTCGTGCCATGGTCTTCGGATCTCTTCATCCTTCTGATCATGCCGCGTCATCATAATACCGAAGATCATCAGGATCGAAATCGCTCCCGCATAGATGAGGACTTGCACAAAAGCCACGAATTCCGCATTCAAGAGGACATACATCCCGGCGAGCCCGATAAAAGCAAAAGCGAGCGAGACCACCATGTGAATGACTTTACTGAAACTAAGCATTAAGACGGCACCTGCGATAATACATACCGCAAGGATGAAGAACGCAACATATTCACCCGTAAGCTGGAAGCTCAAATCAAACATCTTTCTTGACGCCCCCCCTCGTCGTCATCGCCGAGTTATTCTCCTTACGAATATGGTTGTTGTTCTCGTACAACCATTCTTTATTTTTGAACAGGTCATCACGGCTGTATGCCGCTAGCTCAAAGTTATTCGTCATAACAACCGCTTCTGTCGGACACACTTCTGTACATAAATCGCACAGAATGCATAGTTCAAAGTTAATATCGAACGTATCGATGACTTTCCCTTTTTTCTCTGGATCCGGGTTCGGTTTGCCTGTCAGCGTCAAGCATTCTGTCGGACAGATCTTTGCACACTGATTGCACACGATACATTTATCCGGCTCAAAATATTGAATACCACGAAAGCGATCCGGCATTTCGAGCGGTACATCCGGGTATTTATAGGTTACTTTTTTGGAGGTCATCGTCTTGAACGTGACTCCCAGCCCTTTAAGCAATCCCTTCATCGGTACTCTCCCCTTCTATTTGATGAATAGTTCCATGTAGATAGCCGTAATGAACACATTCAGGAGCGATAGTGGGAGCAGCACTTTCCAGCCGAAGCTCATGAGCTGATCCACACGAATACGCGGCATCGTTGCGCGCAGCCAGAACAAGAAGAACACACAGAATGTGAATTTCAGGATGAACCAGATCACTCCTGGGATGAACGTTAAGAACGGAAGCGGCGCATGCCATCCACCGAGGAATAGAACCGTCGTAAGCGATGCAATAGCGAACATGTAGACATATTCTGCAAGCATGAAGAATGCAAATCGGAATCCACTATACTCGACATGGTATCCTGCAACGAGCTCAGACTCAGCTTCCGGCAAATCGAATGGTGTACGGTTAAGCTCAGAGACCGCTGCGATGATGAACACCACAAATCCGATGATCTGCGGAAGGAAATTCCACTGCCAGAACGCATCGCCTTGCCCATTTACAATGGTACGCAAGCTTAAGCTGCCACTGACCATAATGACTCCAACCACCGATATTACCAGTGGAATCTCGTAACTAATCATCTGGGCTGCTGAGCGCATGCCGCCGAGTAAGGAGTATTTATTGTTGGAAGCCCAACCGCCCAGAATGATGCCAATCGTTGAAATACAAGATAACGCGCCGTAATACAACAAGCCTACATTGAGGTCTGTAAAATAAAGTGAATTCGTATAAGGAATCGTGACTAGAACCGCAAATGCAGGAACGTACGTAATAACGGGTGCAAGGATGAACAACCAACGATCTGCTTTTCGTGGGATCGTATCCTCTTTAATAAGCAGCTTCAGGATATCTGCAACGGTCTGGAACAATCCGAATGGACCTACTCGGTTCGGACCGATCCGTCCTTGCATCCAGCCAATGACTTTGCGTTCATAGTAGATGGCATAGGTTACAAACCCCAATACGATAAATAGAAATACAATGCTCCAGGCTAGAAATATAGCAAAATTCGTCCATGTTAACGATTCTTGCAACCAAGCGCCCATTAACAGTCAACCTCCCCAACGACGATATCAACGCCGCCTAGAATCGTAATGAGGTTCGTCATGGTCTCCCCGACGAGAAGCTTCGGTAAAATCTGCAGATTCACGAAGGAAGGACGTCTAAACTTCAAGCGATACGGTTCTGCTTTTCCTTTCGAGACGATATAAGCACCAATCTCACCACGCGGCGATTCAATACGCGCATAGATCTCGCCTGCCGGCGGACGGATGACACGGGGAACCTTGCCCATAATCTCGCCGTCTTTCGGGAATTGCTCAATCGCTTGCTCCAGGATACGCAACGTCTGGCGCATCTCTTCCATTCGAATGACATAGCGGTCATAGCAATCGCCATTGGTACCGAGCGGTACATCGAAATCGAACCGGTCGTAGATGCTGTACGGCTCATTTTTCCGCAGATCCCAATTCACCCCGGTACAACGCAAATTCGCACCGCTTAAGCCATAATCAATGGCCGTTTGCGCATCGTATTTGCCGACCCCGATAATCCGTTGCAAGAAGATCTCATTACCGCTCACGAGATTATCGTACTCAACAAGCTTCTTCTTCATATAAGGGATGAACTCTCGAACCTTATCGATCCAGCCAGCTGGCGCATCCCACTTCACACCGCCTACACGCATGTAGTTATAGGTAAGTCGTGCTCCACACAATTCGTTAAATAAATCGATGATGATCTCACGATCCCGGAATGCATATAAGAAAGGGCTCATGGCTCCAATATCAAGCAAATAGGTCCCCCACCATACCATGTGACTGGCAAGACGCTGCAATTCCATCACGATCAATCTTAGAAACTCAGCACGCTCCGGAATTTCGAGCTGCATCATTTTCTCCACCGCATCCACGAGCACATAGTTGTTCGTCATGGCTGACACATAATCCATACGGTCGGTATAAGGAATGATCTGCGTATAGTTCAAATCCTCTGCCAGCTTCTCCGTACCCCGATGCAGGTAGCCCATCACGGGCGTTGCTTCTTTAATCACTTCTCCGTCTAATTTCACGACGATCCGAAATACACCATGTGTACTGGGATGCTGCGGTCCTACATTCAATAGAAGTTCTTCTGTCCGAATCACGCGTGATTACACCTCCGAATCTAGCGGTACATAGTCTTTGCGCAGTGGATGCCCTACCCAATCATCGGACATCATAATTCGGCGCAAATCGGGATGACCCGGAAATGCGATACCGAGTAAGTCATAGATTTCACGTTCATTCCAATTGGCCGTTTGCCAAATCGGCGTCACCGAATCGACGGACGGCTGATCACGATCCGTCTTTACACGAATGCAATATTCGTGCTGCGTCGTGATGGATACCATATGATAGACCACTTCCATATGCGTCTCATGATCCGCGCCCGACACATTCCGAAGATAGTCGCATTGAAACTCCGGATCATGCTTGAGAAGTTCCGCACATGTATACCAATGTTCGTTCTTAATCGTAAGCGTCGGCAAGTGGTTGTTATTCTCGTTAATCGAGGACTCTTCCACTACATCTTCGGCTATTTTTTCTTTCAGGATCACAATGGCACGATCTAAACGAGGCTGGTTATGGGAAGGCTCCTTCGGCGCAGCCTCTGCTGCAGCTGCCTCGGCTTCTTCCTTGGCCTTGGCTCTGGCTGCTCTCGCTTCAGCTGCAGCTTTGACCTTCGCTTCTTTCTCTTCATCCGTTAGCACTTTGCGCTCTGGTGTGGCTCCAGCAGCTCCATCTGCCGCCGCTTCTGGTGCCGGTACGTCGCCGCCTCCAGCTTCAGCCTTCGCACGTTCGCGTGCTGCTCGTGCTTCGGCAGCCGCCTTGACCTTCGCTTCGCGTTCTTCCGGTGTCATGATCTTGCGTTCCGGTTTGTCAGGTTTTACCTCTTGCTCATCACTCATTGGTTCGTCACCTGCTTCCCGGTCTTCGCTTCATAACGAATCTTCTCTTGCAATTTATTAATGCCATAGATCAAAGCAGCCGGGTTCGGCGGGCAGCCCGGGATGTAAACATCGACCGGTACAATTTGATCCACGCCTTTCATCACGGCATACGATTTCACATAAGGACCGCCAGCCGTTGCACATGATCCCATTGCGATAACCCATTTCGGCTCTGGCATTTGGTCGTACAAACGACGCAATAAAGGACCCATTTTCTTCGTTACCGTCCCTGCTACGATCATCACGTCAGATTGACGAGGCGATGTGCGGAATATAACGCCAAATCGGTCCAAATCATAGTGGGATGCTCCCGTTCCCATCATTTCAATCGCACAACATGCAAGCCCGAACGTAAGCGGCCAGAGCGAGTTGCTTCGCGCCCACGCCTTCAATTGTTCAAGTGTTCCCATGAATACATTTCTTTCTAGCTCCTGACGTTCCTCAGGACTGATCGATTCTAAATTGAGTTCCATTTGAGCACCTTCTTCTTCCAAGCGTATATAAGCCCCACAAGCAACAATGCGACAAATATCAACATCTCAACAAGTACGAAGAGTCCAAGCTGCTGATACGCCACGGCCCACGGGTAAAGAAACACGGTCTCCACATCGAAAATAACAAACATCAGTGCGAATAGATAATAGCGGATATTAAATCGTACCTGCCCTACCCCTACCGGCTCGTTCCCACTTTCATAGGTCGATTGCTTGATTTCGGTAGGTTTGCTAGGTCTTAGAAATCTTCCCACTGTAAGCGCTACCACTGGTAGCAAAATCCCCAGCGCAATGAAGATCGCTACAATGACATAGTTATTCGAGTATTCCATGTCCTCTCTCGCCTCCGTTCACAACTATATAATTTTATTATACAAAACGAAAAAAACTGTAATAAACCCGTAACAATTATAACAAAACCTACCAATATCGTCTATCCAAAACCTGGGTTTTCATTTGTAGTTTTCTGCGTATTTTTTAATGTGTCTAACAACCCTTGTACTTGCTATATATGCGGGGGAGAGAATGCAAATTCGTGAAGAGTTTGTGACTGTTGGGGAGTGGGCAGGGCAGGGTGAAGCATGATGGAGCATGATGGAGATGAAAATGTAGTGGGGAACACAGGTGTAGTGCCTTCCGTCGCTGTTGAAATCAGGAATATAGGATTGGACTCGTTAGAGGTTTATTCCTGATTTCAAAGGCGATCGCTATCGCTCTTCCAGTCACTACACCCGCTTTTCCTGTGCATTTTCATCTCCATCACAAACCCTCCCCTCTTTACTTGGAGGGGAGGGCAGGAAGAGCCCCATTAAGCCATAGGCCTAAATGGGGCTCCCTTCAGAATGCAGCATGCCTGTCCCATGAAAACTGGAATTCATGCACTTCCTCGGTTAACACTTACTCAATCATTGGCTCGTCCTTTGTGCCAACGTTGTGAACCTCGAACTTTTACTAATAAGTGCTCATGGGTCCGTTAGAGGGTGCTTCGTCAGTAAATCCCCTTAAAGGCGACTATAAGTAGCCCAATTCATTTAGGTCAAGTGTCACTAATCCTGTGCAGACATAATATGAATTATTCAAAGGTGAAAGGAGAAAGTCAATGAATCAAGAAAAGCTTAGTGTTCAAGGATCTCAACAAAGGGATCCCGATCCACAATCCCATTTACATCAAGGTCATGAACACATGATGCATCATCCCCAATTTCATACCCAAAGTCATCCACAAGCTCATCACTTCGTCCATCATCACCATCATTATCATTATCATCATATGATGAGTACTTCTCAAAGATAGTATTTGAAAAAAAGATAAAAGGCGAGAAAAAGTGCGTCCGGCTCAATATTGCATTCATGCAGCCGTGCGTGTCATTCTCGCCTTTTACTCTGCTTACAAGAAATACCGCCTCCGAAGGAAAGCTCGCAAATCCTGAAATGAAGTAGGGACGCTGGATTGGCCAAAGGCCAAGACGGTCGTACCGGAACGCTTCTTGTACACTGTACCTCTCATCCCGCCACACGCCACTTTTTCCACTATCGCCACATCTCTTCGTAGCATCAACATCCAAATCTTGAGGTCAAGCGGGTGCGCTGGGGATGCCGCAGGCAGCATCAGTCGCACAGTGAGCGCTCCTTGCACACTGTACCGCACATCCCGCCAATCGCAGCTCTATCCACCAATCCGCTTTGAAGGAACTAAACACCGCCAACTGAAAGCGAAAAAAACCTGATTTATATTGCCATAAGGCAATACAAATCAGGCTTTTTAGTAGCGCTCCACCCACCATCCGCACCTAAACCCGCGCAACCGCAGCTCATATCGCCCAGTTTACGGGGTCCAGGGGCGTCAGCGCCCTGGGGTCCCCCTTCAATGGTGAAGGGGGATTTAGGGGGAAGCTAGATAGCTAGATTTTGTGTTCACTCACTTCGATACGAGCAAGCGCTCTTTGGAGAGCAAGCTCTGCACGGCGATGATCAATATGGTCTTTCTTATTGGCAAGTCGGCGTTCTGCCCGTTCTCTTGCTGCCTTCGCCCGGTTATAATCAATATCCCCTGGAAGTTCAGCCGTTTCAGCAAGAATGACCACTTTTTCTTTACCAATTTGAACAAATCCACCATGAACTGCAATTTCTTCCACTTTGCCGTTCGTTTTGATGACCACTGGAGCAACCTTCAAAGGTGTTACGAGCGGGACGTGGTTCGCTTGAATACCAAGCTCACCTTCCATCCCTTTCACAATAACCATATTGACTTCCTTCGCGTACACTTTACGCTCGGGAGTTACAACTTCCAATAAAAAGGTACTCACATGGAACCCTCCTAAAACTTACATACTTACAGCGTTTTAGCCTTTTCCACGGCTTCTTCGATTGTACCGACATACATGAATGCCGCTTCCGGAAGATCATCGTGTTTACCATCAAGAATTTCTTTGAAGCTGCGCACTGTTTCTTTAACTGGAACATATTTACCCTTGATCGAAGTAAATTGTTCTGCCACGTGGAACGGCTGAGACAAGAAACGTTGGATTTTACGTGCGCGTGAAACTGTCAATTTATCATCTTCGCTAAGCTCATCCATACCGAGGATCGCGATAATATCTTGCAATTCTTTATAACGTTGAAGAATACGTTTAACGCCTTGTGCTACGTTATAGTGCTCTTCCCCTACAATATCCGGCGCCAAGATACGGGAGCTGGAAGCGAGCGGATCTACCGCTGGGAAGATACCCATCTCGGAGATTTTACGCTCCAAGTTCGTCGTTGCATCCAAGTGAGCAAACGTTGTAGCTGGAGCTGGATCCGTATAGTCATCGGCAGGTACGTAAATCGCTTGAATCGATGTTACAGAACCTTTCTTCGTCGATGTAATACGCTCTTGCAATTGACCCATTTCCGTAGCAAGTGTCGGCTGGTAACCTACCGCGGACGGCATACGTCCGAGTAGTGCCGATACCTCAGAACCTGCTTGTGTAAAGCGGAAGATGTTATCGATGAACAAGAGAACGTCTTTGCCTTCTTGATCACGGAAGTATTCTGCCATTGTCAGACCCGTCAAAGCTACGCGAAGACGCGCACCAGGAGGTTCATTCATTTGACCGAATACCATCGCTGTTTTATTGATAACGCCGGAATCTTTCATCTCGTGGTACAAGTCATTACCTTCACGTGTACGCTCACCAACACCTGCGAATACGGAGATACCACCGTGCTCTTGTGCAATGTTGTTGATCAACTCTTGAATCGTAACGGTTTTACCTACACCCGCACCACCAAAGAGACCGATTTTACCACCTTTTGCATATGGAGCAAGCAAGTCGATAACTTTGATACCTGTCTCAAGAATTTCCGCTTGTACAGAAAGCTCATCGAATGACGGAGCTTGACGATGGATTGGATTCTTCACTTCCGCACTCACATCACCAGCGTTATCAATCGCATGACCAAGTACGTTAAATACGCGGCCTAGTGTTGCTTCACCTACAGGAACAGAAATTGGAGCACCTAAGTCTACAGCTTCTGTACCGCGAACAAGACCATCCGTTGTGGACATCGCGATACAGCGAACCATGTTATCACCTAAGTGAGTCGCAGCTTCTACGATTAAGTTAATAGAAACTTCTTTCTCGGATTTCGCTGGTTGTTCAATTTTGATCGCGTTCAGAATTTCCGGCAATTGACCACGTTCGAATTCAATGTCAACAACCGGACCCGTAACGGATATAACGCGTCCTTTTTTCATGCTTTACCCTCCTAAACCCATCTATTAAGACTGAGCGTTCGCTCCAGCCACAATCTCGGAAATTTCTTGCGTAATCGCAGCCTGACGCGCACGGTTATACGTCAATGTCAATTCACTGATCATCTTCGTAGCATTTTTCGTTGCGCTACCCATTGCTGTCATTTTCGCGCCCAGCTCACTTGCTTTTGCATCGAGTACCGCACTATAGATTAAAGTCTCTGCATATTTAGGAAGCAGTACATCAAGCACTTCTTCCGCAGAAGGTTCATATTCATAGCTAGATACGCTTCCTTCAACCTTCACTTCGTCAAGCGGGAGCAACTTCTTTTTCACAGGAACTTGAGTCAATGCATTCACAAATTCATTATAGAAAATGTAGAGCACATCATATTGTTCCTCTTCGAAAAATTGTACCGCCTTGGAAGCGACCGATTTGACATCCGAAAAAGTCGGGGAATCGGACAACTCCGTCACTTCTTGCACAATCGGAAGTTCTCTGCGACGGAAATAGTCGCGTCCTTTACGCCCGATGACGAACAACGAGTATTCATCATGCGATTTATGATTTTCACGAATCGTATTCATTACAGTACGAATAACGTTGGTATTGGAGCCACCACATAATCCGCGGTCCGATGTGATGACGAGATAACCCGTCTTTTTCACATCGCGGCTTTGCAGCATTGGATGTTTAATCCCTTTCGTTCCTGCTGCAATACTGCCGACCACTTCTTTAAGCTTCTCAGCGTATGGGCGTGAGGCTTCTGCCTTCTCCTGCGCTTTTCTTAGCTTTGCAGCTGCGACCATTTCCATTGCTTTCGTAATTTGCTTTGTATTCTGAACGCTTTTAATCTGGCGTTTTATATCGCGCATTCCTTTTGCCATGATTTCACCTCTTTCAAACTTAGCAGACAAGGTCTAGTGCTAATCAGCGAGCGACCTTGTCCTAAGCCAAGTTAATACAGGATACCGATCCGAGCAGGCTCGGTTATATGACTCTCGTTACGCCGAGACGTTAAAGCCTTTTTTGAACTTATTGATCGCATCGATCAATGCCTTCTCATTATCCGCTGTAATGTCTTTGGTATCGACAATAGATTGAAGAATTGCCGGCTCATTCGACTCCAAGTAGAATAAGAATTCTTTCTCGAAACGAAGAACATCGTTAACTGGGATATCATCCAAGTGACCTTTCGTTGCCGTGAACAAGCTTACAACTTGTTTCTGAACCGGCATCGGTTGGTTAACACCTTGTTTAAGAATTTCCATCATGCGGGCACCGCGGTTTAGACGAGCAAGCGTTGATTTATCCAGATCGGAACCGAACTGAGCAAATGCTTGCAATTCGCGATAAGCAGCAAGGTCTAGACGTAGTGTACCGGCTACCTTCTTCATCGCTTTAATCTGTGCGGAACCCCCTACACGGGATACGGAGATACCAACGTTAACCGCTGGACGTTGACCCGAATAGAAAAGGTCGGACTCTAGGAAGATCTGACCGTCTGTGATCGAGATAACGTTCGTCGGAATGTACGCCGATACGTCGGAAGCTTGCGTCTCGATGAATGGCAATGCCGTAATCGAACCGCCGCCGAGCTCGTCACTCAATTTCGCTGCACGCTCGAGTAGACGGGAGTGCAAGTAGAATACGTCCCCTGGATACGCTTCACGACCTGGAGGGCGTTTGAGTAGCAAGGAAAGCTCACGATATGCTGCTGCTTGTTTGGACAAGTCATCATAGATAATAAGGACATGCTCGCCTTTGTACATGAAGTACTCAGCCATTGCAACACCTGCATACGGAGCCAAGAACAAGAGTGGTGAAGGCTCGGATGCCGATGCTGTTACCACGATCGTATAATCCATTGCGCCATTACGACGAAGGGTTTCTACTACGTTAGCAACCGTAGATTGCTTCTGACCGATTGCAACATAAATACATTTTACGCCATTACCTTTTTGGTTAATGATCGTATCGATAGCAATCGCTGTTTTACCCGTCTGACGGTCACCGATAATGAGCTCACGTTGTCCGCGGCCGATTGGTACCATCGAGTCAATCGCTTTAATCCCTGTCTGCATTGGCTCATGAACCGATTTACGGTCGATTACGCCTGGTGCATTGTTCTCAACCGGACGGAATTCTGTCGTCGCGATCGGACCATTGCCGTCTACAGGCAATCCGAGTGAGTTCACGACGCGACCAAGCAATGCTTCGCCGACTGGAACTTCCATGATGCGGCCTGTACGTTTAACCTGATCTCCTTCGCGAATGTCCGTATAAGGTCCAAGAATAACGACCCCAACGTTGTTCTCTTCAAGGTTCAATGCCATACCTACAACGCCGTTTGAGAACTCAAGAAGCTCACCGGACATCGCATTCTCAAGCCCGTGGACGCGAGCGATTCCGTCACCAACTTGGATGACCGTACCTACATCGACAACTTGAATCTCGGATTTATATTGATCAATTTGATTTTTAATCAGCGTGCTGATTTCTTCAGGTCTGATACTCAATTCGCTTCACCCCTATCTACAGTGCTTGAGATTACTTTAACGATTTTTCCAAACGCGCCAATTTGCCGGACAAGCTGCCGTCGTACAGACGATCACCGATACGAACTTGGATCCCGCCGATGATGCTCTTGTCGACTACGTTTTGAACGCGAATCTTTTTATTCACGATTTTACCGAAATGGTCGGCTACTAACTCTATTTCCGGTGTGCTCAAAGCATAGGCGGACACGACAACCGCGTCCTCTTGACCTAACGCTTCACCCGCAACTTTGATATAAGCTTGTAACACTGCGCCGAGGGTATCTTGTCTGCTATTCTTAATTAGAACGGAAATAAGACTAATGACTGCTTCAGCCAGCTTGCCATCTACCGCTTTATGAATAACGTCTACTTTGACCGAAAGATCAATGTTCGGAGCATTCAAAAAACGAGTAATATCCACATTACCATCAATCGCTGCTACAACAGCTTTCAAGTCTTCTTCGACTTGAGCAACGTTGTTGCTCTGCTGTGCAACTTCGAATAATGCTTTGGCATATCTTTTCGCTACAACAAGGTCTTGGCTCATGCTTTGTCCCCTACCTCTTTAAGGTACTCTGCAACCAATTGCTCTTGCGATTTCTCATCGATTTGCTTCTCGATGATTTTGGATGCGATCATGACGGACATGCCGCTAACTTGGCTGCGAAGCGCAGCAACGGCTTTGTTCTTCTCGCTCTCGATATCGCGAACAGCCTCTTCTTTCAGACGGTTCGATTCCGATTTCGCTGTAGCGATAAGCTCATCCGCTTGCTTCGATCCAGTTGTTTTGGCTTGCTCAATAATATCGTAAGCGTCTTTACGCGCAGCTTGAAGCGCAGCTTTCTGATCTTCAAGCAATTGCGACGCTTGTTTGCGGTTTTCCTCGGCGTCCTGCATTTGTCCGAGTACGAGTTCTTTACGTTTCTCCATGATGCTGAATAACGGTTTGAACGCGTATTTGTTCAACAGAACATACAAAATAATAAACGCGACTAACGTAAACACTGTCGATGTCCATTCAATTTTCAAACCTAGTCACTCCTTTCTGAAGCGGTTAATCAACCAAAAGGAAGGCGCGGATAGCCTAAGCCTCCCCGCCAAACCTTATATCTTGTTTTATTAAGCTCCTGCGAAGAACAAGAATGCAAGTACAACTGCGATGATCGGCATCGCCTCAACCAAACCTACCCCGATAAACATTGTTGTTTGCAATTTGCTAGCCGATTCTGGTTGACGCGCAATACCTTCAACTGTTTTACTTACGATCAAACCGTTACCAATACCTGCTCCAAGTGCTGCCAAACCGATTGCAACTGCTGCTGCGATATATGCTAATGCTCCCATACTAATATTTCCTCCTCAGAAAAATGTTTTTTGTTTTGTATCTACAACCAAGCTATAAATTAGCTTGAATGGAGTCCTAATGCTCTGCACTATGATCTTCAACTGCGTGTGAAATGTAAACCATGGTCAACATCGTAAATACGAATGCCTGGATACATCCGACGAAGATACTAAAGCCTTGCCAAATGATCAATCCTGGAATCCCGAATACGCCAGCTCCGAGCAATACGGAGATGAGTACCTCACCTGCGAAAATGTTCCCGTATAGACGCATACCATGCGTCAATAAGTTCGAGAAGACCTCAATGAACTTAATGGGGAAGAACACTGGGAAAGGCTCGATATAACTCTTAAAGTAGGCTTTCGTATTTCTCGTCATCCCTAAGAAATGGACGATACAGAAAATCAAAAACGCCAAGCCCATTGTGACGTTCACATCCGCCGTCGGGGATTTCCACCAAGCGACTCCGATATGAGGATGCTCTACATCCGGCTTCTTCTCGTGAATGGCCTCGAACGCTGCTGCGTTCACCGTCGTAATCTCTTGGCCGAAGATTTTATGCCCCGGTTCAGAATATTCCGTCACAATCCCGAAAGGCAAGCCTAACAAGTTCCCTACGAGAATAAACATCATTAGCGTCATACCTAATGATACGAACACTTTACCCTTTTTGAAATCCATTGTGCTCGAGATCATTCCTTGAACGAACTCAACTGCCCACTCCATAAAATTCTGAAGCTTCCCAGGATTCTCAACCGATAAATTACGTACCGCTAGTCGCGCTAGAATAAATACAACCACACAAGTAACAATTAACATGGTAACGATCGAAATATCGATGTTAAAACCGCCAACATTAATTATTGGTGCTTCATGCATGTTTCTCACCCCTTTCTCAGCCAGAACGTCTACTTGTTTTTGCGCGTTTGCGTAAACCCAATGAACAATATAATGAATTGCGCGAATAGCAGACCTGCTACTGTTGCATAAACATTAACGCTGTCAGACTTTACAGCAACCATCACAGCCAATATGGCCATCGCCACCCGAGTCAGGAGACCGAGATTCACGCGTTTCTGTCCCTCTTCGAGTACCTTCTTGGTTACGTTTCTAATTTTATAAGCTAGAAAATAGGAGTTCACCAAGCTAACAACTCCGCCAAGCGCAAGCCCAGCTGCAATACTACGCACAGATGGAATTAAAGCCCAGCCCATCAGACAAATTGCTAAAAAAATGAAAGTCACTCGTTGGAGCGCCTTAAGGTGGATCGACAAGTCATCCATTTGTATCCTCCAACACCTTTTTGATCAGGACAATGACATTGGTCACACCGATCAGAACACCAACCAAAACCCCTGCTGCCGTACATAATGGAACGCTTCCAAGTCTTTCTCCAAGCCATTTTCCAGCGAAATATCCCGCTAGTGTACATACGGCGAGATCTAGTCCTAGCAAGGTTACAAGCCCCATTGCTCGCCACGGTGTTCCGCCATTTTTCGACGTTGTCATCTACCAATCAATCCTTAGAATCCCAGTTTATTTTACTTAAAAAAAATGGGAATTGTCAATTCATTTATATGTTAAAAGTGTTTGAACGAAGCCCTAGAAACGTTGATATTATAGGGTTTTTGATTCACCAAAACCGTACAGTATCACTGTATGCTGTATTCGCGCGCGATTTGTTCGCAAATATTACAACTTTATGAACTTTTATTGGAACTGCTCAGGGCGCTCCGTTGTTCTGCCAAAATGATACAAAATCGCCTGAACAATGCGTTCTGAGGCTTTTCCATCGCCGTACGGATTGACCGCTCCGCTCATTCGGTCATACGTAGCCGTGTCCGTCAGCAACGTACGTGTACGTTGATAGACATGCTCTTCATCTGTGCCTACAAGCTCTAATGTCCCTGCCTCAATCCCTTCCGGGCGCTCCGTTGTGTCTCGCAGAACTAGTACCGGAACTCCAAAGGACGGTGCTTCTTCCTGCAAGCCTCCCGAATCGGTCAGAATCAAGTGCGTATGTGGATAAAAGTTATGTAAATCTACGACATCAAGCGGCTCAATTAATTGAATGCGCGGATGATTGCCCAAGATTTCATAAGCCGGCTCTTTTACCGCTGGACTTAGATGCACAGGATAGACGATCGCCACATCTTCGAACTCATCAGCGATGCGTTTGACAGCGCGGAAAATATTCCGATGCGGCTCGCCTTGCGACTCGCGGCGGTGTGCCGTCATCAAAATCAATCTTTTCCCCTTCGCCCACTCGAGTACGGGATGGGTGTAATCTTGCTGTACAGTATATTGAAACACGTCTGTTACCGTATTGCCTGTGACAAATACCATGGACTCTGATTTATTTTCATTATACAAGTTATTAGCAGAGATCTTTGTTGGAGAAAAATGTAAATCAGCAATTACACCCGTTAACTGGCGATTCATCTCTTCCGGATATGGCGACATCTTATTCCACGTGCGAAGCCCTGCTTCCACATGTCCAACTTTAATCTGCTGCATGAATGCCGCATAGCTTGCCAGAAACGTCGTTAGCGTATCGCCGTGAACAAGAATAATGTCCGGTTTGGCTTCTTGAAGCACAGGCTCCAGTCCTTGCAAGACACGAATCGTAATCTCGTTAAGCGTCTGGCGATCCTTCATCACATCCAAGTCAAAATTTGGATGGATATTGAACACTTCCAATACTTGGTCAAGCATCTGACGATGCTGTGCCGTCACGCAGACGATCGATTCGATTTGGTCCGGATGTTTCTCCAGCTCAAGAATGAGCGGAGCCATTTTGATCGCTTCTGGCCGTACGCCAAACACCGTCATGACTTTAATTTTCTCCATGTGTTACACCTCGCCTCATAGTCTTACCTTATAATACGTGTTCAAAAAGTCGGCTTTTCATCACATCAAAAGATGACTTTTTGAACAAGCTCTAACTCTACTTCGTTCCGAACAAGCGGTCTCCTGCATCCCCAAGACCAGGCACGATATAACCATGATCATTCAAATGATCATCGAGTGCCGCAAGATAGATATCCACGTCCGGATGCGCATCTTGAACAGCTTTTACACCTTCTGGCGCTGCAATCAGACACATCAATTTGATTTGTGTACAGTTACGTTTCTTCAATACATCAATCGCTGCAATCGCGGACCCGCCTGTTGCGAGCATCGGATCAATGACGATCAACTCACGCTCTTCTGCATCCGTTGGCAGTTTCACATAATACTCGACAGGCATTAATGTCTCTGGATCGCGGAATAAGCCGACATGCCCTACCTTTGCTTTCGGTACGAGCTTCAATACGCCGTCTACCATCCCAAGGCCTGCACGCAGAATCGGAATGAGTCCAAGCGGACGTCCAGCGATGACTTTGGTCTCCGTCGATGTCACAGGTGTCTCTACCGTAATCGTCTCGAGCGGAAGGTCGCGTGTAATCTCGTACGCCATTAACATCGCAACTTCGTCGACTAGCTCACGGAAGTCCTTTGTCGTTGTTTTTACATCTCGAATAAAAGTCAGTTTGTGTTGAATTAAAGGGTGATCGCAAATTACTAATTTAGCCATTTTTCTTCCTCCTGATTGTCAATTGCTCTCGTCTGCAGATTCTTCGATGATTGCAGCAACATAACCTTCGATATTATACCATTCTAGGCTTTACACTGCACGCAATACCTGCTGATCTTTGTCATGTTATGTATTTTTTAAGAGAAATTTTGACAACTTCCCAATAAGCATAATACTATTTGTTCGCATTGCAAGGAAACCTTATTCATCATATTGCCAACCTTCCCCGCATCTTTTTCTAAATTGACACCCCTTCTCCGTTGGTGATATAAGTGAAAGCATAGCTATTTTCATTCAAAGAATTGAAGAAAGGATTGAACTGCGCAATGTCCCGAATCAACCGTATTTTTATAACGATGGCATTATCTCTATCCCTACTCACGGCAGCAACAATCCTTCCTGAACGCACTTATGCCGAATCTACTTCGAATTCAACGGCGATCCTGAATGAAGTCTTGCAATATATCGACGCTTACAATATTACCGATGCACAAAAGGAAGAACTTGTCCAAAAAGCGTTAAAAGGCATGGTCTCTGGGCTGAACGATCCCTACTCGCAATACTTTACCCCTGAAGAGAGTAAGGCGTTCCAGAATCAACTCAACCTTCAATATGAAGGAATCGGCATCGAGACGCGCTTTGAAGATGGAAAAGCCGCCATTATGCGTGTATTCAAGGGATCTCCTGCCGAGAAAGCAGGCATTCAGAAAGGCGATATCCTAACCCAAGTAGATGGCAAGGCGATTACTGACAGCTCCCTTGTGCAAAAATACATCCTTGGCAAAGCCGGTACTTCGGTAACCGTTACGATCAAACGCAGCGGTAAGCTGATGGATTTCAATATCAAGCGTGAGGCAATCCATATACCTGCGGTTGCAAGCGCTCTGCTGCCGGGTCACATCGGTTATATTCAGATTTCGAGCTTCACAAGCGAGGCCGACGAAGAGTTCGCCGAACACCTCTCCAAGCTGCAGCAGCGCGGCATGAAGTCCCTTATTGTCGACTTACGCAACAATCCAGGCGGGTATGTCGAGTCTGCCCAGCATATTGCAGAACATTTCATCGAGAAAGGCATCTTGATGTATACGAAAGATAACACTGGCAAGCTGCAGCCTACAGAAATTCAGAACGGCTCAAGTCTTCCTATGCCTGTCGCAATTCTCGTGAACAAAAATTCTGCCAGCGCATCTGAAATTCTATCCGGCGCTTTGCATGACCATGGCATTGCAACCTTAGTCGGCACAACCACCTTTGGTAAGGGGCGGATCCAGTCCGTCATCCCATTGTCCGATGGGGGGCTGCTCAAGCTGACAACCCAGCAGTATGTAACTCCGAACATGACGGACTTCAATGGAAAAGGACTCAAGCCAGATATCATGCGAACGGGTGACAACGCACAGTTATTAACAGCGATGAAGGTCGTCAATAACGGCAAACTCACCGTTACGATCAAGAATAATCAACTTGTGGCGTTCGAGGATCTCACACTTGAACCGATTCCTGTTATTCAAAAAGGAAACAAGGTCTACCTCCCATCACGCATTGTCGCGGCGCTCATGAATGCAGAGCCAAAGTGGGATAAAGCCAATCAGACACTCACGCTTCAAAAATCTGATTCCAAATTGACGTTTACCGCAGCTTCCCAATCGGTGTGGAGCGAGAAAAATGAGACCTACCTGGAACTCGGTGCCATCCAGTCGAAATTCCCTGCCTTCCAATGGAACTATAAGGACGGTACATTAACGCTGCAGATCGGATAAACAGAGCATAACCGAATATAGGATTGAAAAGGATAGGCCGACTAATGCGCCTGTCCTTTTTGAGTTTCCTAAGAAATGAATGATTTACATCCTTTTCCTTTTCGTTCCTCTATTCTTCCGCTATCATTAGATTGCACTTATTTCGAATGAGATAGAGAGGTCCTCAGCATGACAATCAAATCTTTTCATATCCAACAATTAAGCAAAATGTCAGGCAACAACACCATTATCCCTACTATGGACTTGGTCTTGGAAGTCGGGCAATGTGCTGCGATACAATGCAATCCCGATATTGGATTTCAACTCATCGAGTTATTACTTGGCCTAACACCCGTTTCCAACGGAAGCGCGCGATGGAATGGCGTCGAACTCCATCTTGTCCATCGGAAGACACCGGAGCAGATTGGCGTGTGCTTGCGTCATGATGGTGTCTACGAACGACTGAAAGTGCATCAATATTTGCATTTCTTCTGCCAATTGTACGGTGTAGATGCGAGCTCCATCGATGATATCATCCGCCGAATCGGCTTATGGGACAAGAAGGAGCTGCCTTGCGGCAAGCTGACGTTCTCTGAGCAACGACGCCTTCATCTCGGCCGCAGCATCATTCATCGCCCTGAACTGCTTATTCTAGAAGAATTAGAGCAGAACATTGACCTCGAGAGCTGTATTATCGTCCGTCAGGTGATCGCACATCTTCAAGAACAGGGCACGGCGATCTTCATGACAACTTCATCAATGGAAGATGCCCTTTCGATCACGAGCGAGGTCTATTCCCTGAAAGGCCAGCAATTCAAGAAAATCGAGCTTGAGGGCGCTAATGAACCCGAGCCATCAAGCCAATCCGTTGCGGCCGTGACGGAGGAGACGCCATTAGAACAGACAGCAATCATTAAACAAGCGAATATAGCTTCCAACATACCGATCGCAGAAGAATCGTCTGCACCTGCTGGAGAGCCCGATGAAGAGCACGGTGAAGTCCGGGCAGCTCCTAGCGAATCACCTGTGCAGAACTACCCGATGCGAATCGAGAAAATTCCTGCCAAGGTGAATGACAAGATCATCTTATTCGATCCGACGGAAATTCTGTTCATCGAGAGCAATGAGGGAGTCTCTCAGCTCCATGTGAATGAAGGCGTATTTGCCTGTACCATTAAACTTGGCGATTTGGAGGAGAAACTGAAGCTATTCGGCTTCTTCCGCTGTCACCGTTCCTACATTGTGAACCTCCAACATGTGCGTGAAGTGATCACGTGGACGCGGAACAGCTACAGTCTTATTTTGGATGATAAATCGAAGTCTTCCATTCCGTTATCGAAGGGGAAATTCGATGAATTACGTGTGCTAATTGGCATTTAAATGTGATTCATTCAGGTCCCAAATTGCAGGTTTCAACCCCTCGTATACTCTTTTCACCCCATATATAATGCGGGTTCTCGGGTTTTTCTCTACTATTGGGGATGTAAGCAAGAGACCTAAGCGAAAAGAGGAATTAAGCGATGGAGAATATCATTGAAGTCAAACAATTAATGAAATCATTCGGCAGCAAAACAGCACTCAAACATATTGAATTTAACGTACGCAAGGGTGAAATTTTCGGGTTCCTCGGTCCAAGCGGATCGGGTAAAACAACTACCATTAAAATACTTACTTCGCAACTCACACTCTCGGCTGGCGAGGTTCATGTATTCGGGAAAGACGTCACTCGAACCAAAGATTTCTCTCATTTAAATCGAATCGGCATCTTAACCGATAATAGCGGATTATACGAACGACTCAGCGTGTACGACAACCTCGAGCTGTTCTGCAAACTATATGATGTGCCCCTGAAGCGCATTGATGAAGTCTTGGGCGAGGTAAACCTGCTTCAAGATAAGAAAGCCCTCGTGAAGCAACTCTCGAAAGGGATGCGTCAGCGGGTCACGCTCGCTAGAGCACTGCTCCACAAGCCGGATCTATTATTTTTGGATGAACCGACATCTGCGCTGGACCCCAAAAATACGATGCATATCCATGAGAGCTTGCGCAAGTTGAACGAAGCAGGTACGACAATTTTCTTAACGACACATGATATGTCGGAAGCCGAGCAGCTCTGCGACCGCATTGCCTTTATCCACGAAGGTGAAATTTCGGCACTCGATACGCCGCAGAACTTACGTCTGATGTACAGCGATCACAGCATTACCGTCGTCACAGAACACAACGGAAAAGAAATTATCATTCAAGATGCAGCAGGCATCGCGAAAATTAATGAATACATGATGAATAGCCAATTACAATCCATTCATTCGAACGAACCAACATTAGGAGATATATTCGTTAAACTTACGGGAGGGAACTTACAATGACATTTTCAATGAGAAGATTTCAAGCGATTGTTCAAAAAGAATGGAAAGATGCGATTAAAAATCCGCAAGTCTTATTAATGGCTGCGATGCCAATCATGTTCACTTTCATGTTCCAGAGAATGGGGATGGAAGCCGGTATTCTATTAAGCATGCCGATTCTATTCGTCCTGTCGATGACGGCAGCCTTCGTCCAAGCCAGCATGGTGTCCGAGGAAAAAGAGAAACATACGCTTCGCGTCCTGATGCTGTCCCCAGCGTCTGCCATTGAAATCTTATTCGGCAAAAGCTTCATCACAATGCTCATCTCGATCGTGGTCGTTGCCATTAGCGTGGTCGTCGTAGGCCCTACGTTAACGATGGACTATCTCTGGTTAGTTCTTATGTTCCTCTTAGCCCTTATCATGTTCATCGCGATTGGTACCATTATCGGTCTCATTTCACGTACGGTACAAGAGACGTCAATCTCTGGCTTACCGGTCCTATTGATCTTCATGGTCGGACCGATGTTCGCACCCATGTTAAAAAATGAGTTCTTGGAAACCATCGTATCTTACTTACCAACAGATCATCTGATCCACGCCTTAACGGAAATCACGAAGGGAAATGGATTCAGCGCTATTCAAGGCGACTTCCTGAACATCTTGATCTGGACCGCCCTATCGATCCCAGCCTGCCTGATCATCTACCAGAAACGTAGATTTGACTAATACGATATGCACGAAGCGAAGGGCTCTTAATCCGCGAAGGATTCAGAGCCCTTGTTGTGTTGATTGCGATTCGACGATGTGGGAATAGGAATCAGCCATCGAAGACTGATCGCTAAGACAATGACAGCAGCGCACCAGTAGATCGAAGCCGTCCCCGTGGCTGCATCCAAGGTGTAGGCAAGCGTTGGCCCAATCGAGGCTCCTAGATCCGTCGTTACGGTATAGGCTGTCATGATGGCCACTTTCGACGGTTGCGAGGCTGAGACCTCGGTCGCAAACGAATCTACGACGGTGGTGACGGCACTAATGACCAGCTGCAGGCCGAGCAGCAAGACGATCCAGAGGCCAAACGGCATTGGCAACGGAATCATGGCAAGCAGACACGCCGACGCGAGCAGTACAGCAGCAACGACGCGATGCGGACGTGATGCGCGGTCAAAGCCTCTGCCAATCAGGGGCGCCAGCCACGGCTGCCAGCTCGAACGAATGGCTTGCAAGATACCTGTAAGCGAAGCTGCTCCAATCGTAAAGATTCCAATCGTCACGAACGTGGATTCATGCACTTGAATGAGTCGACTTAACGTGGCATTGAACATTCCTTGGAAGACAAGCGCTGTCGCTAGACCCGTGACGAGCATCCATAACACGGTTGGTACTCTCCATGGGCTCATTCTCGACGCACCCTTCGATAGATCCGTGTGGATCTCAATTCGTGAGTCTGAGATATGACGAATGACATAAGGAATACTCAGCAGGGCAATCGCGCCAAAAATGAGCGATACAGCTCGCATACCGAATAGATCGACTGCAAAGGAACCCACCAACATGCCGACAAGACCGCCAATACCCGAAATTCCATTATATGTACCAATATATTGCCCCCGATTCCCAGAATCGGAGAGCTGCATCACCGTCAGGTATCCTCCGAGACGCAAGAAGCTCCAAGCAATGCCCCATAATATCCGCATCAAGAGAAGCACCCAGAAGCTTCCGACTATGCCATAAGAGGCTGTCGTAATCGCGGCGAGACTAACGGCAAGCAATACCCCCGTACGAGTAGAGATGGAACGGTACAACCAGCCAATCAACGGATTAAGCGGCAGCCGAATCAATCGATTCGCAGAGAGTAGAATACCGACCTCCCATAACGAGGACAAGCCGATTTCCTTCCAATGGATGGGGAGCACAACGTAGAGCATCGAATCCCCTAATAAGCAAATCGCAGTAATCCATGCAAGCGCTTGTATTCTTCGTTGGTTCTCCAACCGCTTCACCCGTCTTCCTGTTTTTGACAGCATAGCGAAAGGGTTGTGACGTGTCAATAAATTTCATCCCCACAAAAATCCCCCACAAAGTGGGGCCACTGCTTCGATGCTTATTCAGGTACTTTGCGGGACCCCGTATCTTAAGTGCTATCATGTTAATAAATCAAAAAACCGACCCCTATCAGTGAGGAGTCGGTCTTCAATCTACTTTTTAAGATTAGTATTTCAGGTTCGGGTAGAGCGGATATTGTGCTGTCAAATCACGTACCATACCGCGTGCTTTCTCGAGAACCGCTTCGTCTTTCGGGTTCTTAAGCGTCATCGCAATGACTTTCGCAATGGTCTTCATCGCTGCTTGATCCATACCACGGGAAGTGGCCGCTGGTGTACCGATACGAATACCACTTGTTACGAATGGGCTCGTTGGATCAAATGGAATCGCATTTTTGTTCACAGTAATGTTCACGGAGTCTAGCACATGCTCTGCATCTTTACCTGTGATGTTCAAGTTGCGTGTATCAATCAGCATCAAGTGGTTATCCGTTCCGCCGGATACCAAGTTCAAGCCTTCTTCTACCAATCCGGCAGCTAGCGCTTGTGCGTTGTTAACCACGTTCTGTGCGTAAGTCTTGAAGGATGGCTGCAATGCTTCACCAAGCGCAACAGCTTTCGAAGCAATCACGTGCATAAGTGGTCCGCCTTGCGAACCTGGGAATACCGCTTTATCAATCGCTTGTGCCCATGATTTGCGGCAAAGAATCATACCACCGCGAGGTCCGCGCAATGTTTTGTGCGTCGTTGTTGTTACGAAATGTGCATGAGGCACTGGGCTAGGATGCAATCCTGCAGCCACTAGACCTGCAATATGCGCCATATCGACGAAGAACAATGCGCCTACATCATTCGCAATCGCTGCGATTTTCTCAAAATCAATAATGCGTGGGTATGCACTTGCACCTGCTACGATCATGCGAGGCTTGTGTTTGAATGCTGCTTTGCGCAGATCATCATAATCGATGCGGAAATCTTCTTCGGATACGCCATAAGCAACGAAGTTATAGAGTATTCCGGATGCATTGACCGGACTACCATGCGTTAAGTGACCGCCATGGGCAAGGTTCATACCGAGAACCGTGTCACCAGGTTTCAATGCCGCTAGGTAAACTGCCATGTTCGCTTGTGCACCGGAGTGAGGCTGCACGTTGGCATGTTCAGCACCGAACAATTCTTTGGCACGGTCTCTAGCGATATCTTCCACGATGTCGACATGTTCACAACCGCCATAATAACGTTTGCCTGGGTAGCCTTCTGCATATTTATTCGTAAGAACGGTTCCCATCGCTTCCATAACCGCTTCGCTCACGATGTTCTCTGATGCGATCAACTCAATGTTGTTGCGCTGGCGTTGAAGCTCCAAGTCCATTGCTTTCAATACTTCAGGATCTGCCTGTCTCAAATGATCTACCATTTCCAATTCCTCCTCATGATTAGCGGAGCAAGGCTCCAATATATTGAGTGCTAATTGCACGTATAAACTGCTCGTTCGCCACCGATTAGCTTCGGCCTCGTTCTAGCCATCGTCACGCGTGCCTGCCCCACCTGCTTAATCGATGGACGTACAGGAACAGCAACGTGGCGTAAATGCATACCAATGAGCGTCTCCCCAATGTCTATCCCCGCATGCGCTTCGATGGTCTCCACGAGACATGGCTCCGTAAGATGACGATACGCATATGACGCCATCGATCCGCCGGCTTTCGCAATTGGTACTGCAGACACCTCATCGAGTCGATAGTATTCTGCCGCTGCGCGTTCGACGACAAGCGCTCGATTCAAATGCTCACAGCATTGAAAGGCGAGATAGAAGCCGATTTCACTGCGAACTTTCTCAAGACCCGCATACAATTCGGCCGCTATCGCCTCGGCACCGCTGGTCCCGATACGCTGACCTACGACTTCGCTGGTGCTCGTGCCGATCACGACGATCTGACCTGCTCGAATCGATGCCGCCTCGACAAGCTCACGTAGGATCTGCTCGACTTGCTGCTGAATAGATTCTTGTTCTTGTTGATTCATCGTAACCGTCTCCTTTCACTTCTTCCACTGAAAAAGAGTCTTCTAGGAGCGATATTGCTGCTCGATTTGATTCACTTTGTTCACACGGTTCACGTGACGCGGCCCTTCGCTAAACGGTGTATCCAGCCATACTTTCACGATTTCCTCTGCAATGCCTGGACCAATCACGCGTTCACCCATTGCCAGTACATTCGTATTGTTATGTTCACGCGTTGCTTTTGCGGAGAAAAGATCATGCACCAATGCACAACGGATACCTGGAACTTTATTCGCTGCGATGCTCATGCCAATTCCTGTCCCACAGACAAGAATTCCACGATCAGCTTGCCCCTTCACTACTTGCTCACATACAGCAATCGCATAATCCGGATAATCAACTGAATCCGTACAATTGCAACCGAGATCTTCCACATCATGTCCTAATGAACGTATAACTTGAATTAGCCCGTCTTTGAGAAGCGTTCCTGCGTGGTCTGCGCCAATAGCGATTTTCATAGTCGTTCCTCCTGCTACCCCATCGTAATCGTATTCCATAACAATATGTGTTCAAAAAACCGGATGACTTTTTGAACAACCTCTTATAGTATACCTAATTTTTGGGGAAAAAACGAAAAAAAGAGCATGACGCGTCGCATCCACGTCTTTGCTCTTTTGCCCAGGCGACCGGCCGTATGTTCCGATGCTCCACCGTGGTAATATCCACTTCGTCGCCAGTTACATCGGATCTGTCTCGATAGGATCATCATATCTCAAACGATCATGAAAATCAATGGGGCATTTTCAGCCTTGTGCACGCTTCAGCAGCTTCAATAATGCGCTATGAATTTCGGCCAAGCAATGACGATATTCTCCCAGAGAACCGCCATACGGATCACTTATATCAAAGCTGGGAATGCGCTGTTGCAGCGCAATGATGGCTGCTCGGTCCGAATCCGGAATCGGCTCACCTAAGGCATGCTTCATCTGCCAGTCAGCAATGCGCTCTTCAAGCGTAATCAAATCTGCAATGACTTGCTCGTCCATTTCCACATATTCCTTGAGCGTATAAGTATGCTCAATCGAGCCAGGGAACTGTTGAACAACGTGCTGCTTATGTCCGCTCGTCATCGTCAGAATCAGATCTGCCCATTCGACTTCCCAACCGGTGAGTGGCGTAGATGAGGAACCCGCAGCATCAATCTGATGGTCTTGCAGCGCCGTAACCGCATTTCTCGAGATGGACGCGCCCTGCGACGCTGCAACACCCGCCGAACGAACTTCGATATCCAGATTTGCATCCTTCGCAAGCTTGCGCAGCAGCGCTTCTGCCATCGGACTCCGGCATGTGTTCCCGGTGCACACGAATAAGATGTTCATCACACGCTCATCTCCTTTTTGCTTGCTAGATTAAATTCGTCTCATCGAATTCAAATTATAAAATAAATAATACGCCAAATGTAAATAAAATAACACCGCCAAACGCCTCGCCATATTCGCTTAGACGATGACTAACTTGGCTGCCAAGCATAAGCCCCAGGATCGACATAATCCCGCCGCACAGTCCAAAGGATAAAATCGTCAGCCATAAGTTAATAGGGAACATGCCTAAGGATACACCTACGGAGAAGGAATCGATACTCACGGAGAGGGAAAATAAAACAATCGCCCAACTGCTGCGATAATTAATGGATTGAACGGCATCTCCCCGCAGGGAGCTATATATCATATGTCCACCGAGCAATAGCAGCAGCCCGCCTGCAGCGAGCGTCGCAACATTACCGAGCAGCGCCCCCAAATACCGCCCCATGTACAACCCAGCTAGCGGCATCAAGATATGAAAGATCGCAACAACAGCCCCGATCTTAATAATCTCTCGCACGCGAATCCCTTTCATACCGATACCCAGTCCGAGCGAGAAGGCATCAAACCCTAACGCAACGGCCATGACCAGTATGGTGATTAGCTCGCCCCAAATTGCTATGCCCGTTTCCATCTACGTTCCTCCATTGTCCATATGATCTTGTACAACCATATGCGGACAGGGCCGGAAAGATACATTGAAATTGTGGGACAAGGGAGAAACAACGCAGTAGAACAGGGGATGAGTAACCGAAATTTAGAGCTGGATGATTCGGTGACCTGCAGCCTTCACGAGCCGGTTCATGACCGCAAGGCCAATCCCGTCTTCAGGACAAGCTTCGGCGAGAATGAACGTGACGCCCTGCTCGTCGAATTCACGCAGCGCGGCATAGAGTCGCTGCGCGGCATGCTCCAACGCATGCAAGCTGCCACAGGAGACGACGACATCCGCGCGATACGCGGCGATATGCTCGTCGAAGGCAAGTACCCCGCTGCGTTCCCCGCGCTGCGATGCAGCATCGAGCTCGGCTTGAATCCAAGCCGAGACTTGTCCTGGCGCTTCGCCCTTGACGATGCGCATGGTCCCGCGCGGCGCATAGTGCGCGTATTTCATCCCCGGCGAACGTGGGGTATGGCTTGCGTCGTCGTCCGCAGGAGCGGCCTGCTCCGCTGTGCCTTGCGCTAAGGCGCTGTCGCCAGCATGGCGACTCGCGCCCGTAATCTGCTCCGTCGATGCCGCGATGGCATCGCTTGGCGCGATGTCGGACGTACGCGTGAGCGCCGGGTCGATCGTGACCTCGGCCGCGACCTCGCGCAGCGCCTCGACCGTGATGCCGCCCGGGCGCAGCACGTTGACCCGGTCGCCGACGAGCTCGACGACCGTCGACTCGACGCCGACGCCTGTCGGCCCGCCATCGACGATGCCGTCGATGCGGCCCGCGAGGTCTTCGCGCACGTGCGCGGCGAGCGTCGGGCTTGGGCGCCCCGAGCGATTCGCGCTTGGCGCCGCGACGGGGCAGCCTGCACGCGCGATCAACGCGAGAGCGACATCATGCGCCGGCATGCGCACGCCAACCGTCGATAACCCCGCAGTTACGCGGGGGGAGATGATGCCTGGACGTACAGGCAATACGATCGTGAGGGGTCCGGGCCAGAAACGGTCCATCAATAGACGTGCCGTCGCATTGTATGGCAAGACGAGCGTGTCTAGATCAGCAATATCTGCGATGTGTACAATGAGCGGATTGTCCGATGGTCTTCCTTTGGCGGCAAAAATCTGTTCGACCGCACTTGTACTTCGCGCATCTGCACCAAGCCCATATACCGTCTCCGTCGGAAAAGCGACCGTCCCGCCCGATGCGAGAATCTGCGCCGCTTCTTCCAGTGCCTCGGTTGAGGCCTCAAGATCTCGAACTTCCCAATATGTTGTGTTGCGTATCATTTCATTTGCTTGCATGTGCGCTCAGTTCCTTACTAATAAGTTAACCTTTATTATATCACAATTTGACAATCATCCGTTCTAGCTGAACAACCCCGCGATAAAGTCGAATATTTTGACAATCCAATCCCATAGGAAGAAGCGGACTTCCGCCTCTCCGCCACCATCCGCTGAAGCAGCCGATGTCGAACCTCCGTCAGCCACGAGCGGCGCACCTTCCGTATCCGCAGCTTGGGCAACAGCCTCTCCTGTCCCTGCATCGATGAAGCAAAGTGGAGGGAACAACACGCACCACCAGTTCTGACCTTCCCCTTTACCCAGTGTAATGCGTAGAGCCTCATAATCCCCAGCAGGATAGACTTGATCCCCGTACATCTTCGTCGGAAAAGGCACCACGCCGAGTTCAACCTTATACCCGTAATCCTGCTCGCGAGCCGTTAACTCCTTGCCCACCAATTTCTCAATATCGGACAGGTGCTCCTTGATCTTCGCACGTGCTTGCTTCAAACTCTGTGGATCCTCTAATGTTGCCACCCAAGTGTTCACTTGATCTACGACTTTATCGCGAATCTCGCGCTTAACCTTTTGATCGAACGCCGAATCCGAATTCGCAAGAATGCGCAGCCGGATGGATTCTTTCGGAATTTCTTGCGTTGCCCCTACCTCTGTTGAAGCCGCCGATACGACAGCTGCCGAACCTACCAGATTTAAGAACCAACCTAATAGAATAAGAATAATCATGATCGAATAAGTGCTTTTTTTCTTAAGAATCTGAATAAGATTTGCCATGTGATGAAGCCTCCCCGCTCTATCCTTTGGTATTTCTCAGTATGTCCAGAACAGAGGGGGATAAACCTATCAACCTAGCATTCTATGAAAAAAATGTATCCATGCAAAAAAGGGACGCAAAACCGCGTCCCTTTTCCCTATTCCAAATTGGCATGTCGCCCGAGCATCGCCGTATTATCAACTTCTCCGATGCCCATCAGCTGCAGGATGATCGCATCAAATATAATCAGCAGCGACTGTTCGAACAAAGCCCCCATCGGCTGAATGGTCGCACGCGCCAGAGAGGTATTCTCCTTAGAAGCAGCCGGTATTTGAACGATGGTATGTGCAAGCTCGCCAATGGTTGATCCCGGGTGAATCGTGATGGCCGCAACAGATGCGCCAATAGCTCTCGCCTTCTCCGCCATCGCAACGAGACTCTTCGTCTCCCCCGAACCTGAACCAATAATAAGCAGCCCATTCTCCCCGAGGCCCGGTGTCACCGTCTCCCCGACAACATAAGTGTTGAATCCGAGATGCATGAGCCGCATCGCGAAGGCACGCATCATCAATCCCGACCGACCTGCCCCCGCAACCAAGATCCGATCCGCACGAACAATCTGAGCGATCAAGGCGTTCACGGATGCTTCATCCACCGCTTGAACGGTGCGCGAGAGCTCTTCTAGAATCCCTATTGCATAGCTCTGCATCGTTGTCTGCATCGACATCGGCGTTACCCTTGCTGAATCAATTGACGCATTTCGGCAGCCACTGATTTCTTATCCGCATGGCTTGTGATCCCGCCGCCAACGATAACGAGGTCCGGGTTTGCTTGAATCACTTCTGGCAAGGTATCGAGCTTGATGCCGCCTGCGATAGCCGTTTTAGCTTGTTTGACAACGCGTTTGATGGCATTCAATTCCTCGAATGAGTTTTTGCCTTCCGCCTGGTGGTCGTAACCGGAGTGCACGCAGATGTAGTCTACGCCCATCGCGTCGATCTCTTGTGCACGTGTCTCCATGTCTTTGACATTGATCATGTCGACCATCACTTTACGGTTCTGTTTCTTCGCTTCAGCCACAGCGCCTTTAATTGTCGAGTCATCAGATACGCCAAGTACCGTAATAATGTCCGCACCCGCTTCAGATGCCTTCATCACTTCGTAGCCTCCTGCATCCATGACCTTGAGGTCAGCCAATACTTTCAGGTTCGGGAACTGTTCTTTCATCGCTTTTACCGCGTGAAGACCTTCGTTAATGACGACGGGTGTACCAATTTCTACGATATCGATAAATGCTTCAACCTCACGTACCACTTCGATTGCTTCAGGAATGTTCACGAGATCTAGCGCTAATTGTAATTCCATAATGTTATATACCTCCATAATATCCATGATTGTTTCTTTGGGAAACTAGGTATATTCTAGAGTCAGACCGATCAAAAAGGAAGTACGCACTTTGAAGTGGTGTAGTTACTTGAAGGATACTAATGGAGGAGGGAACCGCCTTGGCAACGGAACTTAAAGAACGAATCAATCTCAAGGAAATTAACTGTGAGAAGGAGCTTACCTTAGCAGTCATCGGCGGCAAATGGAAGCTCATCATCCTCTGGCATATGGGACTAGATGGCACTTTGCGCTTCAGCGAGCTCAAGAAACGCATCCCCTCGATTACGCAAAAAATGCTGACCAATCAGCTTCGTGAACTGGAGGAAGATCAACTCGTCACACGCAAAGTGTACGCCGAGGTTCCGCCGCGTGTGGAATATTCGCTCACAGCCTACGGTGAGAGCTTGATGCCGATTCTACAGATGATGTACAAGTGGGGCAAGGAGTATGGCGAAGAAGTGGTGTGGAAGGACTGAGGCGGTGAACTGCTCTACCCTGTGCTCTTGAAGATCTTCATCTGAAGGCCATGGGGATGCAGCGTCCTGAGCGGCGTGGCCTATGTTGGATATATGCAGGATAGAGCACCAGATAAGTGCCTATTACGCACCTATTTTGGATATTTGCAGGATACGTAGGCTAATTCCTACGATATACCTTGAAATTCAACAGCTACAGTGCAATTTTCCAACATAGGCACCGTATTGAGGAAAATTGTACGGAAATTAGTGCAACAATCCAGTATAGAGCTTGCGTGACGGACATCGTGTGAAGCTAGACAAGACGATACGCCCCCCACATAGTGCTGAATATTGTTTATTAAAAAGAAAGACCTCTTGCCCCACATCACAGTGGAGTTTGAGGTCCTTTCGCTTGAATTCGGGGCATTCCCACGCCATACGAACAATGTGGGACAGCCCCTTTTTCTTATATACCGTTCATAACACGCTTATGCCTGCTCACGCACCGCGATCACATGCCGCTCAATGCCCGCGTAATCAGACACGATGTACACCGTGTCCCAGTGCCCCGCCGCCTCCATCCAGGCGGCGACCTCACGAGCTTGGCCTTGCCCAAGCTCGAAGCCTACGACGCGCGGCACTGCTGCCAGCAGCGGCAGCTGCGCGAGCATACGGCGGTACGGATCGAGTCCGTCCGTACCGCCGTCCAATGCGGTGCGCGGCTCGAAGTCGCGCACCTCGGGTTGCAACCCCGCGATCGTCTCCGCGGGGATGTAAGGCGGATTGGACACCAGGATGTCCAATCTCATGCCCGCCAGCGGCGCCAGCAGGTCGCCGCTGTGCCATGCGATGCGCGCCGCTGCGCCGTGGCGCGCTGCATTGCGCTGCGCTACAGCCAGCGCAGCGCCCGAGATGTCCGATGCGTTAACCTGCCACATCGGACACTGTACCGCCAGCGTCACCGCGATCGCTCCGCTCCCGGTGCCGATGTCGCAGACCGTCGGTGCGCCGTCAGGCCAGAGACGGCGCACCTCCTTCACGATTGCCTCGACGAGCAGTTCCGTCTCCGGCCGCGGAATCAATACATCGGGGGTTACCTCAAAAGGAAGCCCATAGAACTCCTGCTCCCCTATGATATATTGTGCAGGCTCACCGGCCGCTTTGCGCGCCAGCACCATTTGCCATGCCGCCGTATGTTCCACCGGGAACGGCTCCGTCATTCGCATGAAGAACTCTGCACGGCCTAAGCCAAGCACGTGGCAGAGCAAGAGCTCCGCATTATGCGACGGTTCCATCACTTGATGCTGTGCTAAAAAAGAAGAAGCCTCTAACAAGGCTTCGCGAATTGTACCATTCATCTATATCCACGCTCTTTTCTCTACGAAAGATCTTACTCTCGAACGGGGCTGTTACGCGTTGACTTTCTCCATCATTTCAGCCTGCTCGGCAAGCGTCAACGATGAAATAATCTCATTCATATCACCGTTCATGATCGCATCCAGCTTGTGCAATGTTAGGCCAATACGGTGATCCGTCACACGGCTCTGCGGATAATTGTACGTACGGATACGCTCACTACGGTCGCCCGTTCCGACTTTGCTCTTCCGCTCGCCTGCATATTTTGCCTCTTCTTCTTGACGCATCACGTCGAAGATCCGAGCGCGCAATACTTGCAATGCTTTATCCTTATTGGAGTTCTGCGATTTCCCATCCTGACATGTTGCCACGATCCCTGTTGGAATATGCGTTACACGAACGGCCGATTTCGTCGTATTAACGGACTGACCTCCCGCACCACTCGAACAGAACGTATCTACGCGAATATCTTTATCGTGAATTTCAATATCGAGATCTTCAACTTCCGGTAGCACAGCGACCGTTGAAGTCGATGTATGAATACGTCCGCCCGATTCCGTTGCCGGAATACGCTGTACGCGGTGTGCGCCACTCTCGTATTTCAGACGGCTGTAAGCACCTTTACCATTGATCATAAAGATAACCTCTTTGTAGCCGCCAAGGTCGTTCATGTTCACATCCATCAATTCAACACGCCAGCCTTGTGCATCTGCATAACGCGTGTACATCCGATATAAATCCGCAGCGAATAACGCTGCTTCATCGCCGCCTGCCGCACCGCGGATCTCGACGATAACGTTCTTATCATCATTCGGATCTTTTGGCAGCAAGAGAATGTGAATACGCTCCTCCAGCTCCTTCTGACGAGAACTAAGCTCATCAATCTCCATTTTAACCATTTCTTTCATCTCATCGTCGAGCTTCTCAGCTTGCATCATTTTCGCCGCGTCGAGCTCTTCCATGACGGTCTTATATTCTGTGTACGCTTCATACGTCTCTTGCAGATCGGACTGCTCTTTCGAATATTCACGCAGCTTCTTCGAATCGTTCGTCACATCTGGATCACACAATAACTCACTCAATTTATCATAACGATCTGCTAACGATTGCAATTTATCGATCATGATGGAATCACCTCAATTATTGATTATTTTCTACATATGCTATCTATTTGAACGGTCTCCAGCATATTGTCTAGCTACACCGGAATCACCTGACTCTCTCACATTTTACGTACCGGACCCAAAGTCCTTAACCATTATAACCAGAAACCATCGAAAAACCTAGTCATCTCTTGCAAAATTCGTCAATTATCCAATCCAGCATAAATTCAAGCGGAAAATTGCCATACTACGTGTTATGATAGTCACCAGAATAAAAGGAGGACTTACGTTCAATGAAACCATCGAAGAACGGTCCTTTCCGTATTGCGCTCGCCCTAATCATCTTGATTCTCCTGACTAGCTGTCAACCTGAACCAAATAAGGAAGAGACCAAAGAACCGGAAAAACCGAGTGAGCAGGAACACCTCATGTACGACCAACCCCCGAAGCCGATTAAGTATACAGGTAATGTATTTCATAGTGAACAATGTCAGTTCAAATTTAATTTACCTACCAAATGGAAAAATAATTTCATTGCGATCGAGCGTAGAGGAAAAGCAATTCCAACAGCGGAATGGGAGACGGTATTCGTCTTCTCACCGGGCGGTAAGTTCACCCAAAAAGAAGCGCCTTTATTAACCATCACACGCCTTTCTCGCAAAGCTTATCAGAAGCTGCGTGCCGAAGATGGGCCGATCCCAGGGACGGTGCTGAAAAGTAACGAATCCTACGTCTGGTTGGGGATATTACCGCAGTCCAATCCCTATGATCCGAATAGCCCCGAAGGTCAGAAATTCCAATCCCTCTCCATCGACTACCTGATCTTACGCAGCTACTTCGTCCCTTGAGGCGTCCCCAAATAGTGAGGAGGCTGAGGGCATCTGCCCCCAGCCTTAGAAAAGGTATACAAGTTCTATACGTTGAACCGGAAATGCATAACATCGCCGTCTTTAACAACATACTCTTTACCTTCGAGACGAAGCTGTCCGCGTTCTTTCGCAACGTTCATCGAGCCTGCTGCGACGAGATCATCATAGGAAACAACCTCTGCACGGATGAAGCCGCGTTCGAAGTCACTATGAATGACACCTGCCGCTTGTGGTGCTTTCATCCCTTTACGAATCGTCCAAGCACGAACTTCCTGTACTCCCGCTGTAAAATACGTATACAACCCGAGTAGACGGTAAGCCGCTTTGATCAGACGGTTCAAACCAGATTCCTCAAGACCTAATTCTTCGAGGAACATCGCTTTGTCTTCGCCTTCAAGTTCTGCAATCTCCGCCTCTACTTTGGCGCTGATCGGTACGACTTCTGCATTCTCGGCCGCTGCGAATTCCTTTACTTTGATAACATATTCATTGTCGTCAGCACTTGTGACGCCATCTTCACTCACATTTGCCGCATATAGAACAGGCTTCATCGTAAGCAAGTGAAGGTCACGAATCACCAATTTCTCATCATCCGTTAATTCCACGCTGCGGGCAGGCATGTCTGCATAGAGTGCTTCTTTTACCTTCTCCAGCACTTCCACTTCGGCTGCGTACTGCTTGTTACCGCCCTTCATATTCTTCTTGGAACGCTCGATACGCTTCTCAACGCTCTCAAGATCCGCAAGCACGAGCTCCAAGTTGATCGTCTGAATGTCGCTGATTGGATCGACTTTACCGTCGACATGCGTGATGTTCTCATCTACGAAGCAGCGCACCACATGTACGATCGCATCGACTTCACGGATATGTGCAAGGAACTTATTCCCAAGTCCTTCCCCTTTGCTCGCACCGCGCACGATACCAGCGATATCGATAAATTCGAATGCTGTAGGTACCGTCTTATTCGGTGTAACCAACTCTGTCAATTTATCTAGGCGCTCATCCGGTACTTCAACGACACCCACGTTCGGATCAATCGTACAGAATGGATAGTTCGCTGATTCCGCACCTGCTTGTGTAATTGCATTAAACAAAGTCGATTTACCTACGTTCGGCAAACCAACGATTCCCGCTTTCAATGCCATATCTATTCGCAACTCCTTCAAGGTTCATCTAATCATTATAACATATTCGTCTAAAATATCTTTATCATTATAACCACAAACACATAAAAAGCCTAGTCATTGGCTAGACTTTAACTGTATCGTCTTAACTATCTCATAACCGGGGTGAAGCGCACAATGGAAAATAAAACACACAAGGGCAATTATACCGGTACCACGAACATGAAAGCCAAAAATCAAGACATGGCCTTCGTCAATGATACGATTGAAGGAGCCAAGTCGGTCACACCTTTCAACACAGGCAAGAAGATTAAAACGGATTAACCCTGTTCAGCTAGTCCTGCATTCAAAAAACAAAGTGCCCGCGTCTTAAGTGACCTTGGCACTTTGTTTTTTGGCGTATGAATTTATAGATCATCTTCCCAATTCAATTCTTCTGGTTGTGGCTGAGCAGGCGTTGTTGGCACTTGCGGAGGGTTCCACTTGGAATTAATGTAGGAGATCAAGAAACAGATTCCCCCAAGCACAAGGAACACGACCACTTTGTAAATCGTCGCTTGTTCAGCAAGGTCGATAATCATCGTTTTTGCAGCGACAAGCAAGAGCACAGCCGTACCGAAAATCCGGAAGAACCATTGATTGCTGTACGCTCCCCAGAGGAACAAGAGTAAGGAGTAGAGCGCCCATGAGATCGATAATGTTAATCCCACACCCCGAAATTCATACACTTCGAATAACGTCTGAACTTGAACCGTTAGCAAGCCCCCTACAATAAAATGGCTCATAAGGGACAATACCGTCGACATCATTTTTTGTCCCCACGAACTTAACCCCTTCACATCCAAATGAAGCGACATATAGAAGCCGAATAAAGCAAGCAGCATCCATGCAACTGCTCCCCAGTTCAGAAAAGGGATGAATACACCGAACCACTCCCCGCGCGGCGTACTCCACGTGACAACGTACCAATAGAGACCAATGGAAGCCCAGATCGTCACGCTCGCGTATTTAAGCCCCTCTATCGCACACCATTTCGCAGTAACCAGTACAGTTGCGGCAATGAAGACCCAAAGATAGACGCTAATCAGCGGTTTATATTCCCATCCTTTGCCGAATTGCGATGTTGCAATAATGACAAGCAGCAATCCGCCAAAAAGCTTCGTCATGACCGGCATACTCCATGTTTTTACAAGACGTTGTACAATGATAGCGGCAATGATGTATAGAACGCCCATGAAGAACAACGGTACTGCAAAAGATACGAATTGAGTTAGAAGCCCTAGCGACCACATACCAAAGATGACTGCGTTCGCAATACCCAAATACACATGCAATCCGTCGAATTTCATCTGCGCTTTATAAGAAGCGTAGAACATCGCAATGATATAGAAGCTGTACGCTGCAAGAGCATATAAGAACGGTTTGCTCCAGAACATATCAACATGCGGACGGAACAAGATAAAATACACCGCATAGAGCAACCAAGTGCCAATAAAGCTAACTAACCGAAGCTCGAACCACTTCTTCATGACGCTGATATACCAGAATGCCGAGTTAATAACGAGCAGATAGAGGAATAACGAGAATACTTGATCCGTCACCGGCTGCATGACAATAGGTGACAAAATCGCTCCGACCAGCCCAATGGACATCAAGAGTCGAGAGTTGAACCGAACTGCGTAGGTACATGTACCAACGGTGATTGCGAGCATGGATAACAAGACAACCATCGAGTCCCACAGACTATAGTAGACACCCGCGAAGGAGCAGGTCATATAGAGCAGTGCGACACCGAGTCCCGTAAACACCTCACTGATGACCGTGTTAGAACGCAAGGCCCCACGAAGACCTGCCACGACCAGTCCACACCCCGCCAGAATACCTACGCCAATCTTCGTCGAATCATGAATGAAGTCGAGATCAATGGAATATTTGAGCAATGTGATTAATGCAATGAATATGAATATTGCGCCGAGCAATGTCGGCCAGTTCCGCTCTATTCGATGAATCATCCGTTACCCTCTCCTCACTTGGAACTTTATGACCTGGTCATAATTCCATTGTAGCTTGGAATCCGATAACGAATAGTACCATCTTCTTATAGTACCTTCACCACAAAAAATAAACTGTTATACCAGGGGCAAATGAACAAGCAGGGCGGAGGCGTATTACGTATTGTATATTAATTCGGCTAAAGGAGATGAATTTAAAAATGAAACGTAATTGTGGAAGCAACATGAAACCAATGGGATATCCTTCTAATGTTAGTCCTGCGAACGTAGGCCCGTCGAACATGGGTCCATCCAACATGGGACCATCCAACATGGGTCCATCGAATGTTAGCCCTTACGGAATGATGCCTATGCCTATGCCTATGCCTATGCAACCATCCACATTGCCAGCGATTGTAGCTCCAACGCAAACGGTTGTTAACAACAAGTACCACACAGCAACACAACCGATCGTTCATCCAGTCAATGTCGTTAACCAACATCACACGATCCCTGTCCCACAACATTTCTGCCACGTCACTGAATCAGACGTACACTGTGGCATGCGTGCTCGTACAAAAGGCATTCGCAAAAGTAGCGCAAACCGTACTCGCAGCAACCGTAAATCCCGCTAATCCCTATCCCGTACCTGCCCTGATTTAAGGGCAGGTACGGGCATGACTCGAATGCCGTTGCCCAATGAATAGGAAGCATCGGAGAGGGTATCTCTTTCCAGTCGATTCTTGTCCGCCCTTTGCGATGATTGGAATAGTCGGTGGCAAAGGGCTCCCAAAGATCGAACGCAGGCTCTTCCAAGACATACCCTCCTCCTTCGTGATATTCATTTGGACAATTTTCTCGTCATGAAAAAGAGTACCTGCTCTTACATCAAGCAGGTACTCCTTTTCCCTAGAACAAGCCCATGTCCTTCGCCTTCTTAGCCGCTTCTTTACTGCTCTTGCCTGGCAGCTTCTTCAGAATATGGCTTACGTGATTTTTCACGGTACGAATGGAAATCACGAATTTATCGGCGATTTGTGTCTGCGTATAACCTTGGTCGATCATCGACAAGACTTGAATTTCGGCCGGCGTGATCAGATCCTTCAGCTTCTTCGCCTCATACTCTTGTTCCATCTGCTTCAAGCGGCGGAACTCCTCTCGGATTTGCTCGGCAACCTGCGCATCAATCGGCGAACTCTCACGATAAGCCTCACGTATCGCCCCAGGAATCGCCCCAAAGTCGGACTTCACCAGATAATTAACCGCCCCCGCTTTGAACGCATCGAAGATCACCTGCTTCTCCGTCAACGACGAGAGCATAATAATTTTCGCCTCACACAACGCACTAATTTCGGCAGTTAATGCAATCCCCTCCATCGAATCGACAAGCATGATATCCATGAGGATGACATCCGGGTTCAGGGCTGGAGCAAGCGTACGTGCATCAGCCGCGTGTGCAGCCGTACCAATGACCTCCATATCCGCCTCTTTCGTGACATAAGCGGACAACCCTCTTCTCCAATCCTCGTCATCCTCCACAAGGAACACGCGAATCATTGTCATGCTCCAGCCTCCCGACTTGCTCGTTTATTTTTGGCAAAATGTAAATAGACCGTTGTTCCGCCCGATGGACGGCTCTCGATTCGCATCGTCCCGCCATGCTTCTTCATCACTTGATAACAGTAAGCCAGTCCCAGCCCAAAGTTGTTCGAGCTGCTTGCCTTCGTCGTGAAGAATGGGTTCATCACCTTGCCCAGATGTTCCTTCGGAATGCCGTCCCCTGTATCTTCAATGCTTACGATCCACAACCGCTTGGTCTCATTCCGTAGAATTCTCAGCTTGCCCCCTTGCGGCATCGCTTCAATGGCATTCATCATAATATTATGTAGTGTCTCATGAACTTGAGCGCGATCAATGACAAGTTCCATCGACGCTTGATCATCGCCCCATGACGTGCTGACCTCGATACCCGATTGCGTAAGCTTCGGACGAAGCATCTCGATCGTCTCCGAGATTAATGTCTCAAGTTGTACCGGTTCCGGTCTGAGGACCAAATCCTGTGTATTATGCTGCACACGGCTCACCATTTCCTGAATATGTGTCGCAGCACGCGCTATCACCTTCACATCTTGCCTCAGCTCATCATGAGAATCTTTATTTGGCGTAGAGATAAGCTTGTCGCAGTAGAGCTGGATTTTGCCAATATCATTCTTAATCGCATGATTTAGAATCGCTGTCCCGGAAGTAATCGCTCGGAGCGTCCGGTCCATTTGGCGACGTTCAATATAGAGCTGGACCCCAAGGAAGCCCGATTTGAACAATGCGGTCACGAAGATCAGAAAAGCAAGTGTGATCGTCCAGACGTTATACCGCCACATCTCGTAGATGCCAAGCGCCGGCATCACATAATTCATCACCATCGCGAATAAGACAGCAGGAACGACCGCTATCATCGTCACCTGATGGGAACGCTGCTCCCACGGCTGGACACCGCGCTTACGCACAATAAGCACTGTCCCGATGACAATATAAGGTACCGCCCAGTAGACAAGCACGTTATAATCTGGTGGATAATAGTGATGAATGAGGAACATACCTACGACAGGTAATTGCAAGAGCCAATGGAGCGAGCGCCATTTCGGCTGCAGTTGCGGTAATCCATGGTATGTTCCCGCGAATCTTACATAACAGTAGGGCAATCCATAATAGCTAATTAACGAGAAGACCGTCATAGCGATATAGAGACCTTCATCCGTTGTTGCCGTTCCCCCAAGAACCGATACGACAGGCCGTATCACTTCTTGCAGTACGGATGCCAGGGCACCCGAACCTCCGCAGAATGCGACGCTGCTCAGCCAACGGGCCGAGCGATTGCGCCAGCCGGATAGTAGTAATAATAGAGACGCAATCCACAATACAATCAGCACAAAAATCAAATGATATTCCCCGTCCTCATAAACCATGCATTTTCATCATTATAACATAATCACTAAACATTCCCTGACATATCTTGGTGGAATTAGCGCCTATAAGAAATCCCTCACTTCAGCAATTTTCTCATCAAAAAAACAGCCGCCCCATTTCTGGGAGCGGCTGCTCTGTTGTACGATAGTGATTATTCAGAGACAACGATGATCAATTCTGCATTTGTGATGCCTGGAAGAGATTTCGTCATGATCGGCGAATGGTAAGCTACAATTTTCGTTCCTGGCGTTAATTTCGCTTCGCCGCCATGGATGTTCACGATTTTCGTATCTTTCGTGATATTCAGAATCACGTCATTCGACGATTCATTATCGGATTTTACATTCACATACAGCTGCTTATCGTTCGTACGATCTTTCATGATTGTACCTTCGATTTTCACAGTCTCATGACCTTTAACAACAATTTTATTCGCATGCGACATCGCTGGGAAGCTCATCGTCATGATTGGGCCATACGTTGCTTCTACACTAACATTCGGTTTGATCGCATCCTTGCTAAGCACTTGGCCTTTTTCGTTCACGATCACTGTATCTTTATCGACAGTAAGAATAATTTGTTGTTGTCCACCTTGCTCCAGTGGATTGCCGACAACCGTCACGCGATCTCCGTTCACATCTGTCACGATGCCGTCTGTACCTGGCAATTGCTCTTGCTGTGCTTCAGTTACGATGATCAACTCCGCATTCGTGATGCCTGGCAGCGACATCGTCATGATTGGCGAGTGGTACGCAACGATCTTCGTTCCTGGTGTCAATTTTGCTTCGCCGCCATGGATGTTCACGATTTTTGTATCTTTCGTAACGTTCAGAATCACGTCATTCGACGTTTCATTATCGGATTTCACATTCACATACAGCTGCTTATCGTTCGTACGATCTTTCATGATTGTACCTTCGATTTTTACAGTCTCTTGACCTTTAACAACAATTTTGCTCGCATGAGACATCGCTGGGAAGCTCGCCGTCATCATTGGGCCATACGTTGCTTCGACACTTACATTCGGTTTGATCGCATCCTTGCTGAGCACTTGGCCTTTTTCATTCACGATCACTGTATCTTTATCGACAGTAAGAATAATTTGTTGTTGTCCACCTTGCTCAAGCGGATTGCCGACAACCGTCACGCGGTCCCCGTTCACACCTGTCACGATGCCGTCAGTACCTGGCAATTGTTCTTGTTGTTCCTCAGTAATAACGATCATATTAGCATCTGTGATTCCAGGAATCGACATCGTCATGATTTGAGAATGGAAAGCAACAATTTTCATGCCTGGCTTCAATTCCACTTGGTTACCATGAAGATTCACAATTTTCGTATCTTTGTTGATATTTAGAACAATATCATTCACCTTGTTGTCATCCGAGTTTACATTCAGATAGATTTGCGAACCTTTGGCAAAATCCGATTTCTCGATTGTTCCCTCGGCTTTAACCGATTCTTGTCCTTTAACAACGATTTTCGTTGCATTGCCCATTGGCGGCAAGCTGAATGTCATCGCTGGTCCGTAGAAGACATCGACATTTTGGTTCGCTTTAAGTGCATCTTTCGTCAGCTTCTCGCCTTTTTCATTCACGATAACTGTGTTATCAGTCACGTTAAGCTTGATTTCCTTCTGTCCACCTTGCGCTGCAGGCGTACCTACAACCGTGATTTGACTGTCATTCTTCTCCACGATCACGCCGCTTGTTCCAAGCTCTTGTACTTGTTGCTCCTTATTCACGATAATGTAGCTCGCTTTCGCTTGTGCAGGAACGCTCTTTGTTGTATGCGGGCCGTAGAACGCTTCAATGCTCATACCTTTTGTAATGTCTTTGCGCTCAATCTTCTTGCCGTTTTGATCCACGATTGGCGTGTGGCCTGTAAGCTGAAGCACAATCGTCTCTTCTTTGCCATTATAAATGTTCTTGCCTGTCACGACGACTTTGCTATTCTTGGCGTCCGTAACTTTACCAATAACACCGTTCATCGCTTGATCTTGTTCGATTACCGTTATCGCTGTTCCTCTTGGTGGCAAGCTCTTCGTCATCACTGGACCATAGAATACTTTTACCGCTTTTCCACCCTTGATGATGGAATCTATGCTAACCTTTTTCCCCTTGGAATTAATAATCTTTGTATCTTTTGTGATCGCGAGAATCATATCGCTTTGATCTTTCGACGTTACGCCTCTCCCGACTACTGTTATGTACTTGCCGTTCTGATTATTTGTATAGTTCGTAATTTGGCCGACTGTACCAAGAACTTGTCTTTGCTCTTTATGTTCTTTGTCTTCTTTGTCTTCTTTATCTTCTTTATGTTCTTTGTCTTCTTTATGTTCTTTATCTTCATTATGTTTGTTTTCTTTGTTTTCTTTATTTTCTTTATTTTCTTTATTTTCTTTGTTCTCGTTATGTTCTTTGTCGTGTTTGTTCTGGTTGCTCTTCGCATTCGCATTCAAGATAGATACATCTTTCTTCAGATCCGCTTGATCAACTGGACCTGGAGGGCATACCGCAATGCTAGGTACTTGCTGCGATTGATGCGCGCTTGCCACAGGGACTGCTGCCATTGCTAGAATTGTTGCCGTAGCGAGTACTTTGTAAAATTTGTTCATGATGTAATTCCTCCATTGTCATCTAAATTTTATGGTTGCTGCTTGGTGTTTCATTCTTTTCATGGCCATGTTTCTATGATGTGCTCTTGCATACATACTCCTTAACGGGAGGGTTCCACAAAATGTTGCAAGAAAATACATAAAAAAATTTTCCCCCATTTAACTCAATCTTTATTTCATCTGAACAAGATGCGTTAGAATCCTCTATGTATACACATAAAAAAAACGTCTACTCTAACCACGTAAAAGGGCTGTAGACGCTTCTCGGATCTCGCTTTATTTCAATAGACCAATCGATGATAACAAGATCAAAATAATTAATAATGGAGCAATATACCGCAGTGTGAAAATCCAAGCTTTGAACCATCCCGAGCTAAGCCCTGCCTCTTCCACCGACCTCGTCCATACGTAACCGACAAAGATCGTAATCATGAGTCCGCCGAGCGGCAGCATAATATTCGAGGTGATGTAGTTCATCCAGTCAAAGACATTTTTGCCGCCTAACGTATAAGAACTAAGCACACCGCCTGCGGAGAGAACACAGGGTAACGCAAACACATAACAAACAATTAGTACAAGCGTGGCTGCTTTCTTCCGGCTCCACTGCCAACGATTCATACAATATGCAACGGGTACCTCAACCATCGAAATTGCTGAAGTCAACGCCGCAATGGCGAGTAGAATGAAGAAGAAGGCCCCGAACATGTGCCCGAAAGGCATCGATGAGAACGCAGCAGGAAGCGCGATAAACACAAGTCCTGGCCCTGAGCTTGGCGCAATGCCAAAGGAGAAGGTGGTCGGAAAAATAATGAGTCCGGCAATCAACGCATACACCACACTGCCCCCTGTAATCGCTACGGTTGCTTGACTGAGTGACTGATTCTTCTCCACATAAGCTCCGTACGTCATCATCCCCCCGACCCCAAGAGAGAGCGAGAAGAACGCTTGACCCAGTGCTTGCAGTAAGGAATCCACCGTCAATTCCGAGAAATCGGGCTTCAAGAAGAAAGAGACCCCTTCCCCTGCACCAGGTAAAAATAACGCGCGCACCATAAGAACGACTAAGATGATCAATAGTGCTGGAAGTACGATTTTATTGAACTTCTCAATCCCGCCGGAGATCCCTTTGGCTACAATCCAGCCTGTAATGATGAAAATCATAATCTGCCAGAATATTGGCATCCATCCACTCGTATATTGCGCAAATGTCTCCGTGTAATTCGGGTTCGAATAGAGATCACCAACAAACGATTGCAGCGTATACTGCAGCGTCCAACCGGCAACGACACTATAGAACGTAAATAACAAGAATGCGCCGATAACAAGGAAAATTCCGCTCTTATGCCATATTCTGCGTGTGGTTAGATTACGGAATGAGGAAGCTGCATCCCCGCGCCCACCCCGCCCAATCGCAAGCTCTGCCAACAAGACAGGCATCCCGACGATGAGGAGACATAAGAAAAAGAGGAGCACAAAAGCTCCGCCTCCGTTCTGTCCCGTAATATAAGGGAACATCCACATGTTCCCAAGGCCGACGGAGCTGCCGATCGCAGCTAGAATAAAGCCGGCACTACTGAATTGATCTGTGGCTTGTTTTGTCTCAAGCGCTGTTCTGTTGTTCGCCATAATAAATGCAATTTCTCCTGTCTGCACGAGTCGTCGTGAAGTATTATGCAATAAGCCCTGTGGAATACAGGAAGATAAGGACCACGAAGACGGGGACCACATAACGCAGTAAGGTGAGCCATACCTTGTTCATTCCCGGATGCAGGTTCGCTTCTTGCGCCCCAGCTTTGGTGATATAACCAATGAATAATGTAACCCCTAACCCGGCAATCGGCAGGAATATATTCGATGCGATATAATCGAACAAATCGAACAGATTGAAACCGAATAACTTCCATTCCGCGATAGGACCACCGACGGATAGGGAGATCGGAATCGCAAGAATCGCTGCTAAGCAGGACAGCACGGTGACGGCACGACGACGTGTCCAACCTAAATGCTTGATGACGAACGCAATAATAACCTCCAGAACGGATACGCAGGATGTCAACGCTGCAAATGCAATAAGCAGGAAGAACAAACCGCCGAGCATATGTCCGAATGGCATATTCGCAAAAGCCGCTGGCAATGCAACGAAGATCAGCCCTGGGCCTGCCGTAGGCTCGAGTCCATACGAGAAGGTCATCGGGAAGATAATAAGTCCCGCGATAACCGCATAGATAATGTTCCCGACACTCACGGCGAGCGTTGCTTTGCCTAACGATTGATCTTTCTCCACATAAGCACCGTACGTGACCATCGCCCCCATCCCGAGTGATAACGAGAAGAACGCTTGTCCAAGTGCGACGAGTGTCGATTGAATCGATAGTTCCGAGAAATCAGGTTTTAGGAAAAACTCGATGCCTGCTTTTGCACCAGGAAGAGTTAAGGACACCACCATTAATGCAATAAGCAAAACACCTAGGACGGGAATCAGTATTTTATTGAACAGCTCAATCCCCTTGGATACGCCTTTCATCAGCACGCGAGCCGCAATCACGACGGTCACGATCATATAGAAGAGAGGCCATCCCCCTCCTGAAAACTCCTTAAAATACGCAGCAAAATCCGGTTGACGATATAACGCACCGGAGAATGATACTACCGCATAGTTGAACGTCCAACCCGTAACAACAATATAGAACGAATAGATCATAAATGCCGCGATGATGGATAACAGCCCAAAGCTAGCCCACAACTTGCGCTGCTTAACCGCCAATACTTGAAAACAAGTCATCGCATCGCCGCGACCTGCACGACCCAAAGACAGCTCTGCGAGTAGAATCGGAATACCTACCAAGACTAAACAAATGATAAATACAAATAAGAAGGCTCCCCCTCCGTTACTCCCGGTGAGATAGGGAAACTTCCACATGTTCCCGATACCTACGGCGCTGCCGATCGCAGCCATAATGAAACCAAAAGATGAGAATTGATCCGTGTTGTTGCGCTGCTGTGACTTCTTTGACATAAATAACCCCTTATTGTGTAATCTAAGATGTAGTGTGGGAAAACACTGCTTGATTCATTAATTCCTTCATATGATATGGTTCAAATAATTATCATACTTGTACCTTATCGATTTTGCAGTAAACTACCTCATATGCAATTGCTTAGTTCGGATGAAACGCAGTTAGCTTATGAACTTCTTCTATGAGTGCGTGTTCAAAAAGTCGGTATTTCAGCACCTTAAAGTTTTTAAGAAAACTTACATCGTAAGCGTAAGCATAGGTTGCGAGAACCTGAAGAGCTTATGCTTCCGTAGAGAGTTTTCTTTCTAAAAACTTTCAGATGAACGGAGTTTAGGCGAAACCTAAATGAGTACCTGAAATGTTTCCGGAGGAAACATACTTCGTAAGCATATGCTCTTCGAAGGTGAACGCAAGATTCGATGTCGATTATGCTTCTTGAATGACTTCGTGATCAAATGATGACTTTTTAAACAACTTCTATGAGAATGTTTTCACAGTATGCCCTGTTTTGATGATAATAGTCAATAGATAACTGGAAAACAATACATACCAAATCCACCCAACCACAGTAAAGGATATATGCTGTACCGCGGTAACAAGGAAACGGAAGATGCCGACGCCGCTTGCTTAAGACGCCGCGCATGTTACAATAGCAACAGGAATTTATGATAAGGGAGCTCATCAATCTCATGACAAAACCATTTAACAAATTAGGCCTTCGAACGGAACTCGTCCTGAAGCTGCAGGAGCTCGGGATCTCATCCCCGACACCTATTCAAGAAGAGTCCATTCCATTTATACACAATGAACATGATGTCATCGCCGAAGCGCAGACAGGTACGGGGAAGACGCTCGCATTCGTATTGCCAATGCTCGAGCGTATCAATGTAAACAATGACGGTGTACAAGGGCTTATCCTGACACCGACGCGTGAGCTAGCTATCCAGATCACATCGGAGCTGAAAAAGCTTGCTCCCGTTGTAGGTGCACGCGTCCTTGCAGCTTACGGTGGACAAGATGTTGAACGACAGCTGCGTAAGCTTGAAGGCGCTGTCCATATCGTCGTAGCAACGCCTGGGCGATTGCTAGACCATCTTCGCCGTGGTTCGATCACCCTAGGCAAGCTGAAAATGCTCGTCCTGGATGAAGCGGACCAAATGCTGCACATGGGCTTCTTGACGGATGTTCAGGATATTATTGTTCAGACGCCTACACGTCGTCAGACATTACTCTTCTCTGCGACAATGCCACAGCAAGTGCGTCAATTAGCACAAGCTTATATGAAGCAGCCGCACCATGTGAAAGTGGAAGCGAAACAAGTTACTTTAACGGAAATTACACAAATTGCGATGCAGGTGACGGATCGCTCGAAATTCAACGACCTCTGCACCTTGATCGAGCAGCAGCATCCGTATCTAGCTGTCGTGTTCTGCCGGACCAAGCGCCGGGCGAGCAAGCTGAATCAAGAGCTGCAAGAGCAAGGATACGCATCGGACGAGCTTCACGGTGACCTGACGCAAGCGAAGCGTGAACAGGTCATGAAGAAATTCCGTGAAGCGAAGCTGCAAATCCTCGTCGCGACAGATATGGCTGCACGCGGCCTTGATATCGAAGGCGTCACGCATGTCTTCAACTATGATATCCCGGCTGACGCTGAGCTCTACATTCACCGCATTGGACGGACAGGCCGTGCCGGGAATACAGGTACCGCGATTACATTCGTGACATCGCATGATCGCGGAGCGCTAGAAGTCATCGAGCGCGGCATCCGCATGACGCTGCCGAAGCGCCAGCTCGGTGCCGCAGGGCTTGAGCGCACGGGCGACGCGAAGGCATCCCTAGCCAAAGCGGGACGCCAGAACCGCACGGACGCGCCGAAGGCGGGTCGCGGTGGCGGTGAGCGTCGCGGTGCAGGGCGCAACAGCGAGCGCGGGGCTTCCCGCGGCAGCGCAGGCCGTGGCGCACAGCGCGGTGAGCGCGACAGCGGGCGTGTGGCGCAATCCGCGGGACGCGGTGAGCGCGACTTCGGGCGCGCGGCGCAATCCGCGGGGCGCGAGGAGCGCAGCGGTGGACGCGCGGCGCAATCCGCGGGGCGCGGTGAGCGCGACTTCGGGCGCGCGGCGCAATCCGCGGGACGCGGCGAGCGCGACTTCGGGCGCGCGGCTCAATCCGCGGGACGCGGTGAGCGCGACTTCGGGCGCGCAGCGCAATCCGCGGGACGCGGTGAGCGCGACTTCGGGCGCGCAGCGCAATCCGCGGGACGCGGTGAGCGCAGCAGTAGTCGCTCCACGCAGCCAGCGGGCCGTGGCGGACGCCAAGATTCAGGCCGCGGTAGTCGTGGTGGTAACAGCGGGCGCGGCAGAAGATAGATTACACGTCTAACTTCGAGCAGTAACCCCGCTATCATGGATATTTACATTAACTAAGAGGTTATTATCCTCCAATAGCGTGTTATCCTGTATTTTTGCACGAACTTTAGGCAGTATAAGCAGAACATATGGCGATATAAAGCTTCTATCCTGCACAAATACAATATAGAGGAACATTAGCCTCAATTCAGCGTCATATCTTGGACAAAATCCAACATAGACCGCCAGTTTGCTGCTACTAATTCTTCAATAACAACAAACACCCTCTGCGACATGATCCCTTATCTACAAGTGATCATATCGCAAGAGGGTGTTTTTTTTCATATATCTTATTCCGGCATATTCCCTACACTCGGGTCTGGTACATACGCCTTCTTATAATCCGAATAGTTCACCTCGGTTACCATTCCTGCGGAAGCATGGTGCAGATCATGGCAATGGAACATCCACTCTCCCGGATTATCCGCCTCAAATGCAATCACATATTGCTCTCCCGGCTTCAGGCTTAACGTATCTTTTACGAGATCGGATCCCTCAATAGGCTTGCCGTCTTTGCTGAGCACTTGGAAGAAGTGACCGTGCAGATGCATCGGATGGTCATCGGTCTTGGATTCATTTATCAACGTTACTTTTACCTTGTCACCCGACTTTACCGGAATCGGATTCGTGTCTGGGAACACCTTATCATTGATCGTATAGACCATCTTTCCACCCTTCATCGCCGTGTTCAGACGCAAGGTTAATTTCTGTGTAAATGCTGTATTCAGCGATAGCTTCGCTGCGGCATCACGCTTCTCGCCATACTTCGTCAGATCAAATACGGGAAAGGATTGCGAAGCATCAGACGGTGAAGTCTTACCCTTATTTCCCTCATAGGCAATCGCGACACGCATATTGTCAGACCGTGCATCCACCCCATGCTCATCAATGAGCACATTACCGGACTGATCCGCTATAAACTCCACATCATATCGTTCGCCAGGCGCAATCGCCAGGAGCTGGTCGCGGATCGAAACGGGATTCGCAATCGGCTGCCCATCTGACGCAATGACTTTGAAATCATGGCCTTGCAGATGCATTCTATGCTCAATGTAGCCCGCGTTAACGAACCGGACACGGACGCGCTCCCCTTGCTTCACCTCAAGTGCAGGTATACTCGCCCCGGCTTTCCCGTTAACCGTATATAAATTGTACATACTCATGTCATGGTCCATCCCGGCCATACCCGCCATCGATGAATCCTCAGACCCCTTCGAATCGCTTCCCATCTGCGAATGATCCATGCCTTCCATGCCGCCTTCACTCATGCCCGACATATCCATATTCCCATGGTCCATACCTGCCATGTCATTGCTATCTGTCTCTGACTTTCCGTCATTGACCCATTCATCCAATACGAGTGTATAATCCCGGTCATACTTCTCCTTCGGATCCTCTACGATCAGGGTGCCATACAGTCCTTTATCCACTTGATTCACACTGTCCTGATGGGAGTGGTACCAATAGGTTCCGGGAACCGTCGCTTTGAAGGAATACGTGAAGCTCTTGCCAGGGACTACGGCATCCTGCGTCACACCTGGAATACCGTCCATCTCATTCGGCACCGGATAGCCGTGCCAGTGTATCGATACAGGCACATCCAGTTCATTCTTCAATGTGACATGGATCGTATCGCCTACTTTAGCCCGAATCTGCGGACCCGGCACTTGATTGTTGTAGGTCCAGACCGGAAGCTTCACTCCATCCTTCACCTCCAGCATGCTTGCCTGTGCCGTCAATGTAATGGTCTTATTGCTCGATACCTCTACAGGTGCTGTCGCTTCGGTGCTCTGATCTTTACAGCCCACAAGCAGAACCGCAAGCGTGCCGATCACGAGCAGCATACCAAGCTTATATGTTCCTTTCATCATTTCATCTCCTTCGTTCATTTCTGAATCGGATTATATCGAACAATTATGTGTAAATGATGTAGATCACATACAAAACATACATAATTCCTCGTTATAATGGAGAGGAAGCTCATGATGGAGGTGAAGCGAATGACCGCTAACCAAATCCTCGTCGTCGACGACGAACCCCAAATGCGTAATTTAATACGAATTTATCTCAAAAGACAAGGTTATCTCATCCATGAAGCTCAGAATGGAGTCGAGGCACTGCAATGGCTGAACAGGCAGCCGATCGATCTCGTCATTCTCGATATTATGATGCCAGAAATGGATGGCTATGCGGTATGTACCGAAATTCGCCGCATTCAAACCCTGCCGATCCTGATGCTTACCGCACGCAGTGAGACTAAGGATCGGATTACAGGGCTCAATCTCGGTGCAGATGACTATCTAATCAAACCATTTGATCCTGGCGAGCTCGTCGCCCGTGTAGGTGCATTGCTCCGCCGCGTGCAGCAGTTGAATATACCAACGCCATCATCGATCACACAGCCGCTGACTTTTGAAGACATGACGATCTACCCTGACCGCCGTGAGATTCATATTCAGAACCAGCTCGTCGATTTCACGCCCAAAGAATACGATATCCTATATCTGCTTGCCTCGAATCCGCATCGGGTCTTTACGCGCGACCATATCGTCGAACAGCTCTGGAGCTTCGATTACAACGGGGATGTTCGATCGGTCGATAACCATGTGAAGAACATCCGTGAAAAAGCGCACCGTGCAAATTTATCATTCTCACCCATACAGACGGCATGGGGTGTAGGGTACAAATTCCAATCAGGAGGACACTAAGGTGAAGTGGAATCGTGTAGATATAAAGCTCGGCGTTACAATGCTCTCCATCTTCCTGCTCGTGTTCGCCCTGCTTGGCTTTGTGACAGACCGCGTCATTACGAAATTCTATATCCAGAAATCCCATGAGGAGAATATGGAGCTTGCAGCCCATTTTCTGAAAATGGCAAATACGCAGCATGGCATCAATCCTGATGCCATCACAACGATGGCCGAATTCTCCAAGGTCGGCATTCACGTGCTCGATGCGACTGGCGCAATTGCTAGCAGATCTTCCAACATGGAGCAACCGCTGGAACAATATCTAACGCCTTCCATGCTGCAGGCGCTACAGAAGGGTCAATCTATCGATACCGAGATTACGACTGCGACAGGCCAAGGCTTTATCATCTCAGGACTGCCATTAATGGATCGCGACATCTTCCAAGGAAGTGTCATTATGACTGCCTCCCTCGCACCGATTGTTGCGTTCCTCCATAACATCCGACAACTGCTACTGATTCTATGTATCGTTGGCATGGTGATCGGTCTAGCCTTCTCGTTTGTTCTATCACGCAAATTAACGAAGCCCATACAACAGATGGTGACCGCGACGCGCAATATTGCGATCGGTCACTTGGATACAAGAGTAGCCGTAGAATCCAAAGATGAGATCGGCGCGCTTGCCGCATCGATCAATGATATGGCACGGGATTTGGAGCGGTATCAGAATACGCGGAGTGAGTTTTTTGCGAATATATCACATGATTTGAAGACCCCAATTACTTATTTAGAGGGTTATGCACGGGTCGTTGCGGAGAGGCTCTATGAGAGCGAGGAGGAAGAACAGCAATACCTCATGATTATCCATCATGAAGCGAAGCGATTGAATCGATTAATTAATGATTTGTTCGAATTATCGAAGCTGGAGGACGGCCAGATCCGTCTGGAACCCGAAACCTTGAACCTCGTCCCATTAATGGAACGCGTTCTCTCGAATGTATCTCTGAATGCTGCCCAGAAAGGCATTGAACTTTGCTTGCAAACACCAGCCTCCGTCATCCAAATCTGGGGCGATGAAGGACGTCTAGAGCAGATCCTGGTGAATCTGCTCGACAATGCCATTCGTTATACCGATCAAGGTTCTATTACAGCGTCAATCGAGCCAGGTACGGAGCAATGCCGGATATCCATTCAAGACACGGGCATCGGCATTCCAGAAGCCGAGCTTCCCTACCTCTTCGACCGGCTATACCGTGTGGAGAAATCCAGATCCCGGCAGCACGGCGGCAGCGGACTTGGTCTGTCGATTGTGTCCAAGCTCATCGAATTGCATCATGGCCAGATTGAAGTGAAGAGCCGGTATGGACAAGGGACTTGCTTCATTCTCACCTTACCCCATCGGCCCCATTGAACGAACAGCGGCCCCCTTTTTACTGCTTCTCGCCAAATATCTGTTCAGCTAGCTTCTTGCCTGTTGGTGTCGCAGCTAATCCGCCACGAGCCGTCTCGCGAAGCGCACTTGGCATACCTTGTCCAATGCGGTACATCGCTTCAATAACTTCATCAGCTGGAATACGGCTCTTAATGCCTGCGAGCGACATATCTGCCGCAACCATCGCGACGGCTGCACCCATTGCGTTCCGTTTCACGCAAGGTACTTCGACGAGTCCTGCTACAGGATCGCACACGAGCCCAAGCAAATTCTTCAATGCAATGGCCATTCCATGTGCGGACTGCTCCGGCGTTCCGCCTGCCAGTTCTACAAGCGCTGCTGCGGCCATCCCTGTCGCAGAGCCAACTTCCGCCTGACAACCACCAGCTGCACCCGATACGGACGCGTTATTCGCGATTACGAAGCCGAATGCCCCTGCCGTGAACAAGAAATGAACCATTTGCTCACGCGTCGGCTTTAGTGTCTCCCGAACAGCGAACAATGTTCCCGGTACGACACCTGCCGAACCTGCCGTTGGCGTCGCACAGATCATCCCCATCGCCGCATTCACTTCATTCGTCGCGACCGCCTTCGATACCGCATCGAGGATGAATGGCCCGGATAAGGTCTTCCCCTTTGCAATGTATTGCTGCATAAGGACAGCGTCCCCACCCGTCAATCCAGACAAGGATTGTACGCCTGCCAGCCCTTTATCGACGGCTTGTTCCATGACATCCAAATTGCGCTCCATGCGAGCGACGACGGCTTCGCGGCTGAGCTCCGCGAACTCCATCTCCTGTTGAATCATGACCTCCGCAATCGAAATGCCTTGATTTTGTGCCTTTTCTACGAGCTCTGCTACATTTCGGAACATGTCACTTCGACTCCCCTCATTCGAATGTTACTTTCCTTATTTCCTCTATTTCTCAATCCCGTTATGGGCTCATCCGCGTCACTTGGGTCACATGATCCAGCTTCCGAATCTCATCCAGGATGGCATCCTCCAAATTCTGATCCACTTCGATGACCATGAGCGCCATTTGGCCTTTTTCCTTCCGCGATACTTCCATATGCCCAATATTCACACGATGCTGTGTCAGAATATTCGTCACACCTGAGATCACGCCATAACGATCATCATGCAGCACAAGAATCGCCGGATACATCCCGTTTAGCCGCAGCTTGAAGCCGTTCAATTCCGTAATCTCCACTTTGCCGCCACCAATCGATATGCCAATAACCTCAAGGGATCCCCGCTCATCTTCCAAGCGAATCTTCGTCGTGTTCGGATGCTCCGGGACCGCCTCTTCTTTATGAAACTCAACAACAAGTCCCGCTTCCTTCGCCAGCTGTAACGAATTCGGAATACGCTCATCGTTCGTATCGAAATCAAGCAGCCCACCTACAATGGCCACATCCGTCGCATGCCCGCGATATGTCTCTGCAAAAGAGCCGTACAAATGAATATCCGCCCGCTTCGGCTCTCTTCCGAACACACTGCGAGCCAGACGACCGATGATCGCCGCACCCGCGGTATGGGAACTCGAAGGACCGACCATAATCGGCCCGATAATATCGAACACGCTGTTATACTTCATCCCCGCTCACCCCTTCTTCTTATTAAAGTAACTCAATCTGTCCGCCATACCCCTGTTAACTTATAGCAACGGAGAGAACAGCCTTGCGGCCGACTCCAGGAAACGGACAATCACCTTCTTATTCGCGAATTTCTTCGAGTCAATACGGCTTGCAAACGTCATATCACGTTCAAAATCCTGTACCATCCGCTGCACACTTGCGGTACGCACTAAGAGCGCATTCACTTCGTAGTTCAAATGAAAGCTGCGCATATCCATATTCGCCGTACCAATGGATGCCGTCTCACCATCAATAATCATTAATTTGGAATGCAAGAAACCACGTTCATACTCATAAATTTCGACACCCGCATCAATTAATCCACTGAAATACGAATGCGAAGCAAGGAATGGAAGCCATTTATCTGGTTTGGCTGGGAAAAGAATACGCACTTCGATCCCTGACAACGCGGCGATCCGCAATGCACTTAATATATCTTCATCAGGGATAAAATATGGCGTCGCCATCCAGATGGACTCCTTCGCCGATGTGATCATGGAGAAGAACAAGCTCTTCATCGTCGTCCATTCACTATCCGGGCCGCTCGGAATAATCTGCACCGCACCAGGCGTGCTCTCCACCTCCGCAGGGGAGAAGTACTCTGGCAGCATGAACGACTTGCCGGTCATATACTGCCAGTCCTGCATGAAAATGATCTGCAGCGATCGGACCGCTTGCCCCTTAATTATCATATGCGTATCCCGCCAGAATCCGTACGTCTTGCTGCGGCTTAAATATTCGTCTCCCACATTTAATCCGCCCATAAATCCGACATTCCCGTCAATGACCACGATTTTACGATGATTGCGGTAGTTCAGCTTATTCGAGAAGGTCGGGAACTTCACCGGCATAAAGGACATCACTTCGATTCCCGCATTCCGCATTTCTTGGAGAAAAGATGACGGCAGTTGATAGCTCCCCACCGCATCGTACAGGAAACGAACCTCTACCCCTGCTCTCGCCTTCTGAACGAGAATATCTTTAATCTGCGTTCCAATGTGGTCATTTCGAAAAATGTAATATTCCATATGGATGTGATGCTGCGCGAGCTCCAGCTCCCGAATAAGCGCATCGAATGTTTTCTTCCCATTTGTGAGCACCTCGGTGCTGCTGCCTGAGAACGAAATCGTGCTCTTAGCGAGCTTTAGAGATAACCGAAACATCTTCTGCTGATTTTCGCAGTAATCTTTAATTTCTTCTTCATTGCGAAGAATTTGTTGTTTGTAATGCTGATAGGCTTCTTGATTTTGCATCCCCTTCTCAACATATTTGCGCCGTTTGCTTCGATACGTCTGGCCAAAGATCAAATAAAAAACAAATCCAACAACCGGCAATAATGCTAGCAGCAAAATCCATGCCATCGTGCTTGAAGGATGCCGATTCTCCATAAAAATAATTAGCCCGATAAATATTACCGTAAGCGAGGTGGAAATACTGACTGCAGCAGGTACGGTATAGCCGAATAAACCGATGCTCGAGTACACGAACATCACGCATACGAGGATGAAGATAAGCAGTTTCAATATGCGATTCATTTCAATTCCTCTTTCCATGGGGTTGTGCCATTGCATTAATACTATACCCCATGCTGTAGGCGGATGGAAGGGAATTACTTCTTACGCATGCGCATCAATCCATGGATCGTATGGCGTAAGAGCGCCATCGGATGATGCAGTACCATGCGAGGTCCCGCATACCGCATGACCGCTCGAATCTCCTCGCGCTTTGCCGGCTTATAGCAGTGCTCAGGACATCCGCCGCAGGTGCTCTTCTGTTCTCCGAAGCGACAATGATTGAGCCGCACATGTGCGTACTGAAGCAATTGCTGGCATGAATCACATAGCTCCTCCTTCCGGTGGTGTTTACCTCGACAAGCGATTCGAATCTATCGTTCTCAATCTACCTTGAGTCCCCCAAATTCGGCAGTGACTTCTATCAACCATGCATTGACATTCGAACATTTCATGTGCTATATTGCATTGTGCCTAACGAACGGTAGGTAGACAGCACAAGGAGGTACGTCGTACATGTCCACCGCAACGCGTATTCAACAAGTTGCCTTAGAACATTTCGCCGTCCATGGCTATAGTGGAGCTTCTCTCTCACAGATCGCTGAAGACGTCGGGATTAAGAAGCCTTCCATTTACGCGCATTTCAAGGGAAAAGAGGACTTATTCCTGCATGTCTTGGATGAGGTGCTTCACGAGGAATATCAAGCGCTGATCCAATATATGCACGATCATTCGCACATTTCGTTAGAAGAACGCCTGCATGGCGTCTTAGACTACCAGCTTCATCGGTATGAACAGAGTGAAGCCGCGAAATTCTTGCTGCGGGTATCCTTCATTCCACCGAAGAGTTTGTGCGATCAAGTCTCGGAAAAGGTTTATGCGCATATCGACCAATGGAAGCAGGTGCTGGAGCAGACGATTCAAACCTCATGTGACCGAGAAGAACTGCGCGGGATTGGGGCGGCACATGCGGCATCCGCTTTCCTGTGTCTATCCGATGGGCTGCAAATCGAGCTGTTATATAGCGGCAAAGAACGTTATCAACGACGCTTTGATGCGTCATGGATGGTTTTCTGGAGAGGTATATCTTTAGCTTAGAACAACAGATAGGGGAATTAATCATGAATAAACATTGGCTCATGGTGCTGGTCGCTTCCATGCTCGAAGTGGTCTGGGTATCCGGATTGAAGCATGCTTCGACCTGGTATGAATGGCTTGGCACCGTCATTATCATTGCAATTTGTTTTACGGTATTTATGCGGGCATCCAAAGCATTGCCGCTTGGAACAGTCTACGCGGTATTTACGGGGCTGGGTACAGCTGGAGCTGTCATTGCGGAAATGTTGTTTTTCGGCGAACCTTTCAACTTAATTAAAATCTTGCTCATTGCCTTGCTAGTAGCTGGCGTGGTCGGCTTAAAATCCATTACGAAACCGAAGGAGGCTGAAGCATAATGGCATGGTTATCTCTTATTATTGCAGGCTTCTGTGAGGTGGCGGGCGTGATGGCGATCAACAAGATCAATCGCGACGGCAAATTCATCTCTTACGTACTCCTTGCCATCACCTTCGCATGCAGCTTCGGTTTCTTGTCCTATTCCATGCGCTCCATCTCCATGGGTACGGCCTATGCCGTCTGGACGGGAATCGGTACGGCAGGCGGGGCACTGCTCGGAATGTTCTTCTATGGCGAATCCAAGGAGTGGCGCCGGATTCTGTTCATTTCTATGGTCCTCTGTTCTGCGGTTGGCCTTAAATTGTTGACCTAATCGTTTACAACCCGCCGCACATCCTCTATGCTAAAAATCGAAGGATTATATTAAATGAGGTGTGCGAGCCATATGGGTAAATGGGGAACGACAATCATCTTTATCGTTATTGCAGCAGTCCTAACATATATCATTCCATTTAATTCTTATTTTAGAAATGTAGACACGATGATCCACGAATTTGGGCACGCACTCATCACTTTGTTGTTGTCGGGTAAAGTGCTCTATATTCATTTATTCAACGACCATAGCGGGGTAACCTATTCCCAGGTGTGGGACTCGTGGAGATTCATTCCGATCTCACTCGCCGGGTACATAACGGCATCCCTTATCACGGCGTTGCTGTTCACCCTCTATGCTCGAGACAAGGCACGTGCAGGGCTGATTCTGCTAAGCATCATCACACTGATCAATTTAATCTTCTTCATACGCAACAGCTTCGGCGTCTTCTGGGCTCTCGGATTTATCGCGATCAACCTCTTGATGCTGTGGATTCCATGGCTTCTCGTTCGCGAACTCTATTTCGTACTTATTGCATTCATCTGCTTGGTTGAATCTGTCTTCGCCCCGGTCTATCTGGTGTTCACTGCACTCACCATACCGGGATATGCAGGGGATGCGACGAATTTGAGTGAAGCAACCTTTATCCCCGCCGTCATCTGGGCCTTGGTATTCGCTATCATAGCGCTCGTCTGTGCACGTGTTTCTTTGGGACAATTCATGAAAGAATTCCGCAAATCATCCTAATATGCCCGTCCAGTTTCACGATGAAGCGATGATTTGCTTTATTTTCAAATGAACGCCTTTACTAAGATCAATGAATTCACGATCGGTCTGGACTAGTGGATAGAACGGATCGATTGGATTCATCATCACGATCGTTGCGATTCTCCCATCACTCAAGACGACCTTATTCCCGATCAGCGACAGCATCAATTTATGGACGAATATTCCTAAGATCTGCGGATCAAGGGTTCCAAAGGCATTTTGTTTCAATTGATGGAGACTATCGTGGAAAGAGTGTGCACTTTGATAGATTCTGTGCGATAACAAGGCATGGAATATGTCTGCAATCGCGACGACACGGCTGTAAATGTCAATTTTGGCAGCGCCAACCCCGAAGGGATATCCACTGCCATCCTGCCGTTCATGATGTTGAAGCGCGACAAGCATTTGCCGGTGATTCAAACCGACGGTCTCGATCAGCATTTTATAGCCGAATATCGTATGTTTGCGCATAAGCTTCTGCTCCTCAACCGTCAGTTTCCCTGGTTTATTCAAGATCTCCTCCGGAATCCGTAGCTTCCCGATATCATGCAAAAGGGCTGCCATTGAGAGCGACGATAGCTCCGCTTCATTCATCCCCATCCACTTCCCTATTAACGTAGCAATCATTCCCACGCCGATCAGATGTCGATAGAGATAATCATCTTTGGACTGCAGTGCTGCCAGTAGACTCGCAACGTTCGTCACATCCGCTGCCTGCAGCATAACCGGCAAGAAGTGTTTGCGCATCTCATACAGCGGTATTTTCTTCGTCGGTATAATAAACCGAGTCATATCCTTCATCAGACTTACGCTGGCATCCATTTGCTTCACGAATTCATGATCAGGATCACCTGCAAATGCAGATACAGGTTCAATGATTGTATCAATATGACGGACCATACGAATCGCTCCCTCTCTGTTTATCTCTACTCTACCAATTCCATCTCTCAAATTTCTCACAAACGGTACACTCCTTCGTCATTCTAATATCTTGTGAGAATTTCGTGAGTATGGAATGATAGAATACATTGGATAGTCATAATATGGATGGGGAAGATACATTGCGGAAAAATCATTTTAGTCCACTCGTTGGCATTTTATTTATATTTGTTCTATCTATCGCATTATTTGTTGGTGTGTATTCACTTAGCCTTACCAATTCTAGCGCGCCTAAGGCTGTCCACGGCGTGTTAGACCTATCGAAATGGGATTTCCAAAAGGAGGGTGTGGTCAGTCTAAACGGAGAATGGACGTTCTACAAGCATCAATTGCTGGGGCCTGAGGATTTCAGTTATGGCGGTAGTCTTACGGAAGCATCCATCGATTTAACCGTGCCCCAGAGTTGGTCTGGTGAACCAGCCCCTGACCAGATGAGCAAGAAAGGTTACGGGACCTATCACCTGGAAGTGATCGTTCCTAACCGGGATCAAATTTACGGGATCAAAGTGAATAACATTCGCATGTCGCATCGCCTCTATCTGAACGGTCAATTGCTAGGAGAGAGCGGCACGCCTGCGAGCCGAGCAGAACTGCACGCGCCAGGGAATACGCCCTATTCCGCTTATTTTCATGTAACAGGTTCGCAAATTGATATTGTCGTTCAGACGGCGAACTTCATGTTCGTCAATGGCGGGATTGTGAATGCGATTCAGTTCGGACACGATGAGGATATCAATACCCTGAGCGGTATTCAGCTCGGCTCGAGTCTGGGCACAATTCTCGTCTTGGGGATGTTCGGCATCTATCATATAAGCTTCTATCTCTTACGCAGAAAGGAGAAGCCTTATCTCTACAGCGGTCTCTATTTGCTTAACCTGCTCGTCACTCATCTTCTTCTGGGGGAAAAAATCGCGCTGCGATTTCTGCCAGATTTGCCATTTGCTTTTGCCTATAAGCTGCTTGAGTTTAGTGAATTTCTAGGTCCGATCTTGATCATCATCTTCTTCTTTTCCATTGATTCGAGGCTGATGTCCAGGCGTAGACTGCTGCTCGTTATCTCACCGCTTATGGCTTATCTGCTTGCAGTCCTGCTCCTGCCCTATCCGGTCTTTATTGATATGAAGGTGTATGGATTTCAATACATAGCTGTCGTGACGTTGTTCTTATTCTGCCGCATGGTCTACCTATTCCTTCGCAAGGATCGGGATCATGCTGACCGTAAAGAACTGATTCTATTTATTGGATCCGTTCTGTCATTAGGCATTTATTTGGTATTTAGCGTGCTCTACGCCGAATATCAAGTTCATAGTGAAATATTCGGTATCCTTGGCATTCTTGGATTCATTATCTTTATGAATATCCTGCTCGCCTTGCGGTTTACGAACGCCTATGAGAAGACGGAGGTGCTCACGCACCAGCTGACGCTCTCCAATCGCCTTAAGGATGAATTTCTGACGCATACGTCGCACGAGATTAAGACACCATTGCATGGCATTATGAATATCACCTCTCATCTATTGGATGATGATAAGAAGATGCTGACCAGCAAGCAGAAACAGAATTTGTGGCTAATTAAAGATACGTCCCTTAAGCTGTCTATGCTGATTCAGGATCTGATTGATGTCACGCGACTGAATCATGGCGAGCTGCGGCTCTATCCCACAGCTGTAGATCTGAAAGTTGTCGCACAAATTGTGCTCGAAGTTCTGCAATTCGAATTGCATGGGAAGCAAGTTCAATTCATTAATGACGTTGATGCCGATGTCTGGGTGCTTGCTGATGAGAATCGCTTGCGTCAAATTCTGTATAATCTCGTCCAAAATGCAATCAAGTACACGGATTCAGGGGTCATCAAAATTCAGGCGTTGCAGACAGACTCGGATGTTCTGATCAGTGTGGAGGATACCGGGACAGGGATCCCTGTTGAACGACACGAGACCATTTTCAACGACTATGGGCAGCCTGACTCCTTCTTAACGCAAGAGGAATATACACATGAGGGGCTCGGGCTATACATTAGTCGCAAGCTGGTCGAACTGATGGAGGGCGAGATTTATGTGGAATGGTCCCTGCTCGATATTGGCACACGATTCACCTTTACCCTGCCTGCCGTGGAACAATTTCAGATGCAGACCGAGATGAAATGGAATCAATATGCCGCTACCCGAGAAGAGATAGACAACGAGCCGCTGGACATTACGGATCAGCATGATCATACCGTCTTAATCGTGGATGATGAAGTCGAGAATATCCATACCTTGCGTAATATACTAAATCGCAATCACTATAATGTGATTACCGCATTCTCAGCAGAAGAGGCCCTACTCAAATTAAGCAGCCATGCTCAAATTGATCTCGCCATTGTCGATATGATGATGCCGAAGGTGTCCGGGATCGAGCTCAGTCAGTTGATCCGGGCGCAATATTCGATACTTGATCTGCCCATTCTGTTCGCAACCGCCCAAGAATCATCGAAAGAAATCGCACTCGGTCTGCGTGCAGGGGCCAATGATTTTATTACGAAGCCGTTCGAGATGGAGACCTTGATGGCACGCGTTCAGAACTTAATTTCGATGAAAAAGGCCATCCGTGAAGCGATACAGAATGAACTGGCTTTCCACCAGGCACAAATTAAACCGCATTTTCTGTACAATGCGCTCAGCAGCGTCATCTCCTTCTGCTATACCGACGGGGAGAAAGCCGCTGATTTGTTATCCATGCTGAGCCAATATTTGCGGTATATCTTGGACATGGACCGTACAAGATTGTTCGTCCCCCTTCATCGCGAGCTCGAATTAATTCATGCGTATGTGGAAATTGAGAAAGCACGTTTCGGGGAAAGATTCGATTATTTTGTTCATGTAGACGATGACTTGCTTGATATAGAAATTCCGTCGTTATGCATCCAGCCCATCGTAGAGAATGCGATTCGGCATGGATTATTCGAGAAAGAAGGGTACGGTCATGTTAGCTTGGACATTTCAGAAGGCGACCAATATATCAAGATCATGATCGAAGATGATGGCACCGGAATATCCGACGATCAACTCTACCATCTACAGGCGGGCAAAGGACGCACTGGTGGGATCGGCCTTCACAATATTAAGAAACGGATTGCCTCAATTCCAGGTTCCTCGGTATCGATTCATTCCGAGTTAGGCAGCGGAACGCAAGTCACTATTTATTTGCCGCTGGCGCAGCAGGAAGATCACGATGAGAGCCCGAAGGTGAATCACGATGGAGGGAAGTAATATGTTCAAGACCATTATTGTCGAAGACGAGAACCCGATTCTTGAATTAATGAAGCATGTTGTTGGGCAGAACCCCTACTACACGATCGTCGGCGCTTACAGCAGTCCGCTAGAAGCGTTGGAGCAGATCGTGACCCTGCAGCCCGATGTTGCATTTCTAGATGTCGAGATGCCGCGTATGAACGGGCTCGAGCTAGCGCAGATGATTAATGAGGTATCGGAGCACACGCAGATTATTTTCACAACAGCTTACAAAAATTATGCGCTGGAAGCCTTCCAAGTGCAGGCGACAGACTACATCTTAAAGCCAGTGACGAAGAGTGCGATCGAACGCATAACGAATCGACTCCATAAACAGCGAACGGTTGTTGTGCCCCCTGCTCCTTCTGTGAATCAGGCGGCTACCATCAAATGCTTTGGAGGACTGGAGGTGCGGAATCCTCGAGGTGAGCTTGTCCGCTTCCCAACACGCAAAACCGAGGAGCTCTTTGCTTATTTCCTCTGTCATCCGAATTACGAAATTAGTAAGTGGCATTTGGTTGAACTGCTATGGCCCGATCTCGAAGAAGAACGGGTCCTGCATAACCTGCACAATACGTTGTACCGTCTGAAGAAGCTATTGAAAGAACAGGAGATTCACCTAGAGATCATTAAAATCAATGAGGGCTATCTGCTCCAAACCCATCAACAAACCTATGATCTGCTCGAATATAAACGTGACCATGAGGCAATGCAGCCTCAACCTCAATCGGTGGATCTGCTAATGAGGGAACAACGATGTTCCCTTTATCAGGGACCGTTACTAGACCGCAAAGCTTATATCTGGAAGACCGCACTTGAGGAGAAATACAGACAGCAATATCTCGCTTATATGCGCAGCCTCATTCAGTATGACGTAGAGCAGCAGAACTGGAAGATGGCCGATCAACGATTTAACCATTTTTTTAGCATTTACCCGCTCGATGAAGAAATGAATTTATATCAATTGCAAGTCTATTTCACGAGTGATCGGAAAGATCAGATGGAGAAAAAATACGTCGATTACGAACGCGCATACCTCGCCGAGATGGGGATAGGGCTTCCAGAGGAGATTGTAAACTGGGGTAAGCTTCATAGGGCGATGTGACACAAATAAGGCAGGGATCCATGACTTGGATCTCTGCCTTATTGATATATCCGATTAAGCTGTTACGCCTCCATCAACGTCCTCTACACGGCTTGGCGCGTTATAGACATTCACATCCAGATCTTTCGTCACTTTACTCGTGACCAGTCCCGCCGTCATGGAACCACTGACGTTCAATGCTGTACGACCCATATCGATCAATGGCTCGACGGAGATCAGAAGACCTGCAAGAGCAACCGGCAAGTTCATCGTCGACAATACGATGATCGCTGCGAAGGTTGCACCGCCGCCTACACCAGCAACCCCGAAGGAGCTGATCGTCACGACTGCGATCAATGTTGCAATGAAGTTGAAGCTGAATGGATCAATGCCAACCGTTGGGGCAATCATTATCGCGAGCATCGCCGGGTAAATCCCTGCGCAGCCGTTCTGTCCAATGGATAGACCGAAGGATGCGGAGAAGTTCGCGATCCCTTCCGACACGCCTAGCTTCTTCACTTGCGTATCCACGTTAAGCGGTAATGCGCCGGCACTTGTACGGGATGTGAATGCGAAGGACAGTACAGGCAATGCTTTACGTACATAAGTGACAGGATTCAAACCATTCAACGCGATGATAATCAAGTGAATGATGAACATCACAATCAATGCAACATACGATGCGATAACGAATTGTCCAAGCTTAGCAATCTCAGCATAGTTCGTCGTCGCTGTGACTTTGGCAATCAGCGCTAGAATGCCGTAAGGCGTTAGGCGTAGTACAATCGTGACAATTCGCATAACGACCGCATAGATAGCTTCCACGAACTTCGTGAATAACTCCGCTTCCGCCGGTTTCTTCTTCGCAATTCCGCGAACCGCAATCCCGATGAAAGCCGCGAAGATAACAACCGCAATCGTCGATGTTGGACGCGAGCCTGTCATATCGTCGAACGGATTGGATGGAACCACATCTAGAATTTGTTGAGGGATCGTCTTATCTTCGACGTCAGCAAGTTTACCGTTCAAGTATTCGCCGCGCTTCTGTTCCTTCTCACCTTGCTCAATGTTCACAGCCTTCAAGTTAAATCCGAGTGCAGCCGAAATACCAACCGCAGCAGAAATCGCTGTTGTGAATAACAATAGACCGATAATCAATGTGCTTAGCTTACCTACGCCGCTCTTCGCTTTAACTTTAATAATCGCGGAGATGATCGATACCATGATCAGCGGAATTGCAACCATCTGCAACAGCTTCACATAACCGTTACCGACAAGGCTGAACCAATCCACAGAATCTTTGATCACGTCCGACGATCTTCCGAAGATCAGCTGCAGCGATACCCCGAACAGAATTCCGAGTCCAAGACCCGTAAATACCCGCTTCGAGAAACTGACATGCTTCTTCTGCATGTACAAGAGTATACCTATTAGTGCGAGTAGAACTACAACATTCACGATGGTTGACAACACTTCCATGTCGAACATCCTCCCCTTATTTTCCTTTAATCTAATGGATCAAATCCGGTGATTTGTTATTTGATGAGATTAATCTAACATAATAATTCCGACCTGTAAAGTATGAATTAAAAATAAATTTTTTTGTACAAAAAGAGACGAACGATAACGTTCGTCTTCTAATTTATTAGCGAGATTTCTTCGATAGACTTAAAAATGCGCGTATGAACTGTACATAATTCCGGTTCCTTCCATATAGGCCTTGAATCATACGCAGGAACAACGGATATTTGCCCGCATAGGGATACCAGTGCAGTTCTCCCTTGTTACGACCCGGATCCTCGATGATCGATTTCTCGTGACAGAACATTTGGAGTCCGAGAGATCCATGAGAGCGCCCAATTCCGCTATCTTTGACGCCGCCAAAAGGCAAATTCGGATTCGCGATACTCATATTCACATCATTAATGCAGACAGCTCCAGATTGCAGTGCATTCGCAACCCGGCGGCCTCGTTCCAGATTATTGGTCCATACACTCGCATTCAGTCCGTATGTTGTGCTGTTCGCAAGCTCGATGACCTCTTCTTCCTTATCGAAAGGCATAATGCAGAGCACCGGGCCGAACGTCTCCTCCTGCATCACGCGCATACTATGCCGTACATGCGTGAGCACGATCGGACGAAGATGCATCGACTTCTTCATCTTCCATTCGACCGGCCGCTCTCCAAATTCAAGCACAGCCCCTTGCTCGAGCGCATCATCAATTTGCCCGCGCACAATATCAATTTGCTTCGCAAATGTCATGGAACCAAGGTCCGTATCTTCGCGATTGTTCTGCTTCAGCGATTCCAATTCTCGCTTCAGCCGCGCAATAAATTTATCATAAATCGGTCGTTCGACATAAATTCGCTCAATGGACATACAGACCTGCCCGCTGTTCGCAAGCGATCCCCATACGGCGCCACGCACGGTTCGTTCGAGATGGGCATCTTCGAAGACGATCATCGGATCTTTGCCGCCAAGTTCGAGCGTCGTCGGGATGAGCCGCTTGGCAGCTTCGACCTGAATTTTCTTACCTGTCGCGACCGAACCTGTAAAGAATACATAGTTCGGACTGGCTGCAACCAGCGCCGCACCAATCGCACCGTCCCCTTGGACGACTTGGACAAGCCCCTTCGGGAAGCCCACTGCTGTGAAGATTCGCTCCATGAGCTGACCGATCGCCGGCGTCACTTCCGACGGTTTAATGATAACCGCGTTCCCTGCAATCAACGCACTAAGGACAGGCACCATCGCAAGATAGAACGGATAGTTCCATGGTGAAATAACGAGTACGACCCCCCGCGGCTCATACGCAATGTATGATTTTTTTCCGAGAAGCGTGATCGGTGTTTTCACCTTGCGCGTCTTCAATTCCTTGAGGGCTGTTCGTTCGGTGTGGTGAATCCAATCCAATAAGACAAGCACTTCGTTCGTTAGCGCTTCAATCTTCGGCTTGCCGGTGCTCCAAGACACGCTCTGCGCGATCTCATCGGCATGATCGGATATATATATGCGGAGGGTACGCAAGATTGATACGCGTTCTTGGATCGATTTGCTGCTCCAGCCCTCAAAAGCATCCCAGGCCTCCTCCATAACTTCTTCCACTTGATAAGGTTCAATCGTCTGTATTATTTCTCCTTCCTCGCCTGTAGCTGGGTTCATTGCTTTTAACGCGTGCATCGCCATCCCCCTTGATTGAATTGTAATTTATTAAATATCTTATAGCATTTGCGGGTAAAGATATATATGTTTAGATCGAATTTGATGATCGGTGTAGGCCTGTGATAGAATCATTAGCATGATCTGAAACCCTGAGAGGATGTGTCCCTATGAACTGGAAAGAAATCACGACAGAGAGCGAATGGAACGATGTATTGCAACGCTCCGCAGAGCGCGGTCAGCTCATCATCAAGCACAGCACCACCTGTCCAGTAAGCGCAAATGCGCTGCGGGAATTCGACGAATATATCGCAGGACAGCCCAATCAAGACGTTGATTACATGCTTGTCAAAGTCATCGAGAGCCGTCCGGTGTCCAACCAAATCGCTGAAGATTTAGGTGTGAAGCACGAATCCCCTCAAGTTATTTTCATCAAAAATAAAGAAAAATATTGGACAACCTCACACTGGTCCGTTACCAAAGAACACATTACAGCCGTGCTTGATTAGTATTCCCAGCCTCGAATCCTTTAGTGGATTTGGGGCTTTTTATTTACTCACACTTCCTAGTGTCGTCAGCTCATGTGCCCGATCACGCTGCCCCATCATTTCAGCCAGATAGGGATTCAAGAACATGCCCTCTGGATCAAGCTGCTCGCGCAGGTCCATGAAGGCCTCCCACTTCGGATATACCATGCGGAACTGCTCCGCCTGCATCGTATGCATTTTACCCCAATGCGGTCTACCACCATGCCTCCTGCAAATCTCCTCGACCTTCGCAAAATATTCCTTGTACGCCATCCCTCGGTACATATGTACGGCAATATAAGCAGAATCGCGGCCATTCGCCGGGCTCAGCCACAAGTCGTCTCCACGTACATATCGGCATTCGATCGGAAAATGAACAGCAAATTGATCACGATCTACAGCATCGCGAATTTCTTCCAGCACAACTTTCATTCGTTCTGCAGGTACGCTATATTCCATTTCGTTAAACCGCACAAGCCTTGGCGTTGCGAAAATACGGTGGCTGTAGCCTACTGCCTGCACATTTGGCACACCGGCAGCAGATAATCGACTTATCGGCCTACAGAGGCGTGGAATGAAGCGACAGCACTCCGACAAGGCCCAGAACAGCGCATTCTCCATCAGCATCACTTTCCAATAGCTCCACCTGCTCGGCGTTCCAGGGGCTTCATCGGTTTCGTTCGTCAGCTTCACTTGGGCCACATCGGTATACGGGAACCAGTAGAATTCGAAATGGCGATTCTCCAACTTCAACTGTTCAAGCTGAGACAAGCACACTGTGAAAGACATTTTTCGGCTAGAATAGCGCAGCACATAGGTCGGCACAACCCGGAGCTTCAGCTTCACGATAATGCCGAACATCCCCAAGGATACCTGCATCGCACGAAAAAGATCTTCATCCTGCCCAGGCGTACATTCTAGAATCTCTCCTGCTGCCGTCACCACCGTCAGTCCAACAGCTTGGGTTGCAAGACTCCCCAGGCACTCTCCCGTACCATGCGTTCCCGTGCTGATCGCCCCCGCAATGGATTGCGCATTAATATCGCCAAGATTCTCTTGCGCGACCCCATGCGCGTGCAATTCTTCGCCCAGACGGTCCAGCTTCGTACCGCCCCAGACCTCGGCAATGCCCCGTTCTTGATCCACGGCAATGACACCTTGCAATTGATCTAGCGAGACGAGCACGTCATCCGTCTGGACCAGTCGGGTAAAGGAATGTCCTGATCCAACGACGCGCAGCTTCCTTCCTTCGGCCGCGCAAGACATGACGATCGCGATCACTTCTTCCACGCTCGCCGGATATACGATACTTCGCGGTACACTTCGCACGAGTCCCGACCAGTTGCGCCACACTCTTGTATTACCCGCCTTCAAATCTACAGAAAACATTGCCCGTCCCCCCGATATGTCGTGGCTTCGCCAACAATACTGCCGTTCGATATATAGTAAAGCTGTGTGAAGCGTTCACAGAGTTCACCTGCTTTGCTGTGACGCATGAAGATCGGATCGCCGAGCTCCAGCTCCTCCGGTCCGTTATAACGGATCGGCGTCTGGACTTCGCCGGCGCCTTCCATCGCGAGGAGCTTCGCTCCTAGCGGCAAATACGGACGCGGCAGCTTATCACGGCCCGCGGCGCCTGAAGCGGTATACCCGCCGCCTAAGCAGGTATAGAGATCGCCGCGCGGCTGGCGCACGATCTCGATAGCGTACCCCGCGGCGGGGTGCAGGGTGAAGTCCCGGTAGTGGTCGAACAGACCGGGCGAATAGAACCCGGAGCCAGCCGTCACTTCGGTAACGGCTGGCTCTGCGCTGCTCGTATGCAGGCTGCCCGTGCCGCCTGCATTGACGAACCGCAGCGGCGGGAGATCGAGGCGCTGAATCGCCGAGACCAGCTCCGCCCGCCGGGCAGCGGCTTCGCGGATCGAGCGGCGTTTCAGCTGCCGCACGATCGCGTTCTTGAGCGCTTGGCCCGGCACGCGGTCGCCCATGCCGGCCACTTGCGCTTCGTAGCCCATGAGCCCGTCGAGCACGACGTGCTTCGACTGTGCGATGCGCTGCACGAGGCTGAGCGCATCAGCCGCCCGGCGTATCGGCGAGCGCCATACGCCGAAGTGCAGCCCCGGGACATCGATTGACATATCGATGTCCACACAGAGCGGCAGCCGCACGCCGTATCTCGCGGCGGCTGCTTCCACCTGCTCGACATGCGTCTCGCAGTCGACCATCAGCGTGATGCTGCGCCCTTCACGCTGATGCATGGCGACGGACTCGAGCAAACGCGAGTCCGCCGCAGGGTAACCCAGCAGCAAGTCAGTAAAGCCTTGCTGCGCGAGATAGAGTGCTTCGGGCACCGTGAAGCACATCACGCCTTGGAACTGCGCATTCGCATCCAGAATGCGCCTTAGCACATCCACTGAGCGGATCGATTTGCTCGCGATGCGAATGTGCTTGCCATTCGATCGGTCTATGATGCGCTGCATATTTTCCTGTAATAAATCTAGATCCACGAAGGCAAACGGCATCGGTAAACTCGCACACACTTTTTTATAGTAATGATAATCACGCAAATCTTTCGTCCCCTTTACCCGGATAGATGCACAATTTCATGTATTAATAAATATTCTAACAACAGAGAGATAAACCTTTATTTTACAGGTATTTTTCCTTCAATAGGAAATCAAACACAAACTTGAATGAGTCGGCTAATGGGAGGCCTTTGCATGACCAAATATGTCATTATTAACGCAGACGATTTCGGACTTTCACGAGGTGTAAATCGCGGGATTATTGAAGCCCATCAGGCCGGCATTGTGACAAGCGCATCCCTCATTGTGAACAAACCGGGATTAAAGGACGCGGTTGCTCAGGCCAAGCGGAACCCCCGACTCGGTGTAGGTCTCCATTTCAATCTATCGGATGGTAAGCCCATCACGCCGCCATCTCTAGTACCATCGCTCGTGAATATACACGGCTCCTTTCATAACCAAAGTCATGAATGGCGTGAAGAAGATGTGGAACGCGAACTTCATGCCCAGTGGGAGCTTATGCGGCGAAAAGGCATCTATCCGACACATATTGATTCGCATATGCATATCCACATGGAGTTCCTCCATGTCTATCATGCTGTTGCGAGACTGGCCTTCCGGGAGCTCGTTCCCGTCCGTTGCGATCTATCACAAGATCGGGTAACCCCCCCGGTCCCAGTAAGAACAATAGATACGCTCATTCGTGACAAATACAATGAACCGGATAGCGTCGTGCGCCTCATTCGTCATATACAATGGATCCAAGACGGAACCACCGAGATCATGTGCCATCCTGGATATGTCGATGAAGAATTGAAACGGCACAGCACAATGATTGGGGAACGGGAAGCAGAGCTTACTCACCTCACCCACCGGGAAATCGGAACCGTCATCCGTGCTTACGGACTGCATCTCATTCATTATGGACAATTACCCGATCCGCCGACCTTCCATATGCCGCCAGAACCCGAACTGCTCCCCGAACAGAACAGTACCTTATCCAACTTGTTAGCACAGCCCAAACACCGCTCTTCACGCCCCCGTTCCCGCCTAGTTCGTGGGAAGAAGCGACGTGTAGAAGCACGTGTCAAAGCAAAAAAATGGCGTACCCGGGGCTTCTATTGATGCCTGCCTCAGAATCTTCTATACTGAGCGTACATTCGATTGATGAGTAAGGGGAGAGGTCCCAGTGAAAATCGTTATAGCTCCTGATTCATATAAAGAAAGCTTGTCGGCCAAAGCCGCAGCAGACGCGATAGCTCGCGGTTTCCAAGCGGTGTTCCGAGAAGCCACAATTGTGCAGGTCCCCTTAGCGGATGGCGGCGAGGGGACGATGGAGACACTCGTCGATGCCCTTGGCGGGAAGCTGATTCCAGCCCTAGTGAGCGATCCACTCGGACGCCCTATTGAAGCACATTTTGGCCTGCTCGGCGATGGCAGCACAGCCATTATTGAAATGGCAGCCGCATCTGGTCTTGCACGTGTCTCTCCTGCAGAACGGAACCCGCTCCTCACCTCAACGCGCGGCACGGGCGAGCTTATCCGTACCGCGCTTGATGCCGGAGCACGGAGGATCCTCATCGGCCTTGGCGGCAGTGCCACCAATGATGGTGGTGTCGGGATGGCTCAGGCACTGGGCTTTCGTTTCGTCCGGCATGACGGCACCGAGATTACGCCTGGTGGCGCCAGCCTTACAGGGCTGGACCACATTCTTCTTCACGATGTCGATCCTCGGCTTGCACACACGGAATTCATTGCCGCTTGCGATGTCGATCATCCACTAATCGGAGAGCAAGGCGCATCTGCTGTCTTCGGACCGCAGAAGGGCGCTACGCCCGCAATGGTACAACAGCTCGATATGGCCCTGACCCATCTTGCGTGGCGAATACGTGAAGATCTTCACTGCGATGTAGCAGACAAGCCCGGAGCCGGAGCAGCAGGCGGACTTGGCGCCGGCGTGCTTGCATTCCTCGGAGGCAAGCTGCAGCGCGGCGTCGATATGGTTATCGACGCCGTAGGACTACCTAGCCATATCCAAGATGCAGACCTTGTCATTACCGGTGAGGGTAGAATAGACGAACAGACCCTGCACGGCAAGACATTAAGCGGGGTCGCCCGCATCGCGCATTCGCACGGCGTTCCTGTTATTGCGATTGGCGGTTCTTTGGGCCCTGGCTCTGAATCACTGCAGCTTCTTGGGATGGATATGCTGTTCTCTCTGGTCCCCGGAGTCTGCACCTTGGAGGAAGCCTGTCTAGAGGCCTCCTCCAATCTGGAACGGACTGCGCAGCACATCGCAAGGGTACTGCAATGCGGGCAGCGTCTTTTATGATCCCATGTAATAACAAATAGAACCGCCACCAAGCCCCCAGAGAAGTTTGGTAACGGTTCTATTTTTTCGTCGGCGGTTTAAAGCCCCGTACGAAGCTAAACGTTCATCGGACCCTGAATCTGAACGTACTTCCGTACAAATTCTTGCACCTGTTCTTTGTATCCATCGACATCCGTCCAATATGCATTTCCGTGTCCAGCATCGGGGACGAGAAACATCCGTTTCTCGCTGCTGCATGCGGCATAGAGTGGATACATCATGAATGTGGGCACGAAATCATCTTTGCCCCCATGTATGAACAAGACAGGTTTCTTCGTCTTCTTCACTTGTTCAATCGCCGAGGCCTCACCGAAGTAATAATTGGCCCTGAGCTTACAGATCAGACTCGTCACATGAATTAACGGGAACGCAGGCAGCTTGAACATCTGCTTCAGTTGATAGGACAGAATATCCTTTACAGAACTGTATGCGCAGTCCGATACGATGCATTTCACCTGATCCGGTAAGGACTCACCGCTCGTCATGAGCACGGTTCCACCTCCCATGGAGACCCCGTGCAGCACGATCATAACCTGTGGACCATGCCGTTCCAGCATCATATCGATCCACCGCAGCACATCGCACCGATCATGCCAGCCGAATCCGATATAATTCCCTCCGCTCTCACCGTGCCCCCTTAGATCCGGCATGAATACATGATAGCCGAACTGCTCCCGATAGAGCTCCGCGAAGCATGCCATATCCTTGCCTTTGCCCGTGTAGCCATGGACCAGAATCACGAGATTGTTAGTTGGTGAAAGGGCCGCCAAATAGTAGCCTGTCAGCTGGATTCCATCTTTCGATGTCATACGCAGCGTCTCATACGGCTGAGCCTCCATCCACGAGGACCGATCCTCCCACGGTTTGCCCGGCAGATCGGCTAAATCCGTGTTCTTCTCCATGAATTCCTTCTTACTGCGACGAATGGCGAAGTTATAGAAGTAATTCCCTGCTCCCATGAACAAAAGGGCAGCTGCAATCGCAGCCGCCATAACAATTCGTATGCCCATCATAACCATCATCTTCCTTCAGCTAAAAGAGGTAAACTAAAAAGTTGGCTTTTACCCTAACTATCTTATTTACTTCTTCACATCAAAAGAACTCTTGAGCGACACAATCAAGTTAAACACGATTTTGTCAGCTGTCGAATCCTTCGGATCCACATTGAAGTATCCATGACGGAAGAACTGGAATTTATCTTGCCCTTTTGCTTCCGACATATTCGCTTCAACGAATCCTTGAACCGTCTCGACCGAATTCGGGTTCAAATTTTCAATGAACGTCTCACCCGTACGCTCTTCTTCCGGTAGAATTAACGGCTCATAAAGGCGGAATTCTGCTGGACGGGCTTGTGTTGCTTCAACCCAATGGATCGTCCCTTTCACTTTACGCCCTGTAAATCCACTGCCGCTCTTCGTCTCTGGATCGTACGTACAATGCAGCTCAATCACATTGCCCTCTGCATCCTTCACCACTTCGTTGCAAGTAATGAAGTACGCGTTCTTCAAGCGAACCTCATTCCCTGGATACAGACGATGATATTTCGCTGGAGGAACCTCCATAAAATCGTCTTGTTCAATATAAATTTCACGTGAGAACGGAATTTGACGATTGCCCATTTCTGGATTCTCCACGTTATTTTCCGCTTCCAGCATTTCGACTTGGCCTTCAGGGTAGTTCGTAATAACGACCTTCAGCGGTCTAACGACAGCCATTGTGCGCGGAGACTTCAGCTTCAGATCTTCACGAATGAAGAAGTCCAGTTGTCTGGAATCCACTTCCCCGTTGCTTCTCGCCACACCGATGCTACGGCAGAATTCACGGATCGACTCTGGTGTATAACCACGACGGCGTAGACCGGAAATCGTCGGCATCCGAGGGTCGTCCCAGCCTACCACATGACCTTCATCCACCAATTGCTTCAAATAACGTTTACTCATAATCGTATTCGTTAAGTTCAAGCGTGCGAACTCATATTGGTGTGGGACATGCTCCATTTCACACTCTGCTACGACCCAATCGTACAATGGACGTTGATCTTCGAATTCCAAAGTACAGATGGAATGCGTTACGCCTTCAATTGCGTCTTCCAGTGGATGCGCATAGGCATACATCGGATAGATGCACCATTTGTCGCCTGTGTTGTGATGTTCCGTATGCGAAATGCGGTAAATGATCGGATCCCGCAGGTTGATGTTCGGGGAGCTCATATCGATTTTGGCGCGCAATACTTTCTCGCCATTCGCGAACTCGCCATTACGCATACGCGTGAACAAATCCAAGTTCTCTTCCACGGAACGTGTACGATAAGGGCTGTCTTTGCCCGGTTCTGTTAGAGAACCGCGATATTCGCGCATTTGCTCGGGCGTCAGATCACAGACGAAGGCTTTGCCTTTCTTGATTAACAATACCGCACGATTGTACATTTCATCGAAATAATTCGACGCGAAGAATAATCCATCCCACTCGAACCCAAGCCATTTCACATCTTCCTTGATGGCTTCTACGTACTCTGTATCCTCTTTCACCGGGTTCGTGTCATCGAAACGCAAATTGGTTTTTCCTTTATACTCATCCGCCAATTCAAAGTTCAGACAGATCGACTTGGCATGTCCAATGTGCAAATAACCGTTCGGTTCCGGAGGAAAACGGGTAATGATCTCTTGGACGCGTCCGCTCTGTAGATCATCACTCACTATATTTTTGATAAAATTTGATGTTGTTGGCTTGTTTTCGTTCTCCATCCTGACCATCCCTTCATCTATTCCATTCCTACATATATTAAATAAATATACCCATTACGGCCCAAGAGTTCAACTCTGACGCAAAATGTTAAAATTACACAAAATGACGATTTGTATCAAATTTTCGTGTTTTCCAGCCGATATAGAAGTATAAAACTCGGATATAGGAGGACAGACGATTGAAACAGCTTAAAGTATTGCTATGTATGATTTTGATGCTCGGGATGGTGAGTTGGGCGAAGCCAGCAGCAGCAGCGGCAGATCCAACGTATCTAGTTAACTTAGTATTATCCAGCACGAAGCTCTCCATTGAGACAGGCAACACGCAGACTGTCAAAGCTACTGCTGTCTATTCGGATGGAAGTTCCAAAGACGTAACGCTAGCTACGACATGGAAGAGTGGAAATGACACAATCGCGACCATTGAGAACGGCGTTATTACCGCTAAAAATGAAGGTACGACCATGATTAGCGCTTCGTACCCAATTGGATCGACGAACCCGCAAGTCAAAACATTAGAAGTCAATATAACCAAAAAAGTAAACTCACTCACTGCTGACCTGCAAAGAGTCAATATTCGTTCGAACATGACGCAAGCAGTTGTACTCACAGCCAACTATTTAAATGGCGAAACAGACAATAAAGCTGCTGACAAAGCGGAATGGACTACAGCGAATAATAAAATCGCGACCGTCTCGAACGGGGTCATTACAGGTCACGATTCAGGAACAACCACAGTTACAGCGAAGTTCGGCAATCAATCCGTGACGATTGAAGTCAACGTTGATGTCGTACGCCGATTGGATACGACAACGCCTGAAGTATCGATGCTGTTGACCGAGAAGACGAAAGATATCGTCGTCAGCGCGACATTTATCGATGGCTCTACAGATAATAATATTTCTAAAAAAGCGACTTGGAAGTCTAGCAATGAGCGAATTGCAGATGTCGTGGACGGGAAGATCAACGTCTATAATCCCGGTCAAGCTACATTGACTGCAGAATACGGCACGAAGACGATCGACATCAAGGTCGATGTGGACCGCACGAGCAAACTCGAGCTCACTCCGCAGAACTTGTACCTAAAAGTAAATGACGTATTCGACGTAAAGCTCGAAGCTACGTATGCACAAACACCAACTGCCCCTGAGAATGTAACTTCAAAGGCCACTTGGACATCAAGCGACGAGAATATCGTCAGTGTATACAAAGGCAAGATAACAGCTCTGAAGACAGGTTCAGCAACCATCAAAGCTAAATACGGGGAAAAAGAAGCAACGATGACGGTAGATGTGGAGGTTCCTCGTCGCTTAGAGGTTAGATTGTCTGACAACTCCCTTATCGAAGATTCAATTGCGATGGATAAGACGAATCCGATCAAGGTTAAGCTACAATCCGTCTTCGCAGATGGTACTCCAGGCGACCTTACAACCAAAGCAACATGGACGTCCAGCAATGAAAATATTGCGATCGTGAGTATGGATAGTGGGTTAGCGAAAATCACGGCATACGGGCAAGGTGAATCCAAAATTACCGCGACCTACAGCGGCAAATCGATTTCCTTTACCGTTAACATTGAAGTACCGCGCAAACTAAAAATCGTTGAAGATATGACAACGCAAGAAGAGATCAAATCCATTTCCCTGGATCCGAAAGGCACAAAAACGTTAATGGCCATCGCTTTGATGGGGAACAGCAATACGGGCACTGAATTGAAAGACAAAGCAGCCGTATGGTCCTCCAGCGATGAGAAGGTTGCAGAGGTAGCCTATGATGCAGTAACAGGCAAAGCAACCGTTACGGCCATGGACAAGGGATCAGCGACGATCACCGTGAAATACGGTACCAAATCAACATCCGTCAAGATCGATGTTGCTAAGTCCGACAAGCTCGAAGCAAATAAGAAATTGATCTACATGAAGATCAACGATACAGCTGATGTTAAACTAACTTCGTGGGATCCAAGTGGTAAAGATAGTGTAGTACTCCCAGATAAAGCAGAATGGAGCTCCAGCAGCGAGAAAATCGCCGTTGTATCCAATGGTACGATTACCGCTCTCTCATCCGGTAAAGCAACGATTACAGCAAAATACGGCGGCAAATCCGTGTCTATCCCTGTAGAGGTAGAAGTTATTCAGAAAATCGAACTATCGAAGAAGTTCTTGTCGATGAAGAGTAAATCAGAAATTCCGAACGCGGATTTATCAGAGAATGTTACGCTCACCGTAACATTCTCTGATGGGAAGACCACGAGGAATGTAGAGAAAGAAGCGGAATGGAAAACAAGTAACTATCGTGTTGTCGATGTGGTTGATGGAAAGATCACACCGATTGGTTTCGGTAAAGCAAAGGTCACAGCGAAATATGGTAACAAGAGCCTTTCACTAGATGTCGAAGTCGATCAGTTGAAGTATTTGAAGACAAATGTTGTTAACCTGTCTTTGAAAGTATCTGATAAGACTGCCACCGTCGAAGCAACTGCTTACTATGCTGACGGTTCAAAACTAGATGTATCCGCAGCAGGCCTTTGGAAGTCTTCCAACATCAAGGTGGCGGACATCATCGATGGCATCATCACTGTGAACGGTAAAGGCAAGACCACCCTCACGGTAACCTACGGCGGCAAGAATACGAAAATTTACTTAGTTGTTCAATAGTAACGCAGGCGAGGGCAATGAAGCCCTCGCCTTTTTTTCGTTCTTTTGACAGCTGGACAGTTGCTACGATGGATTTCATCCAGCATAGCGCCGACATTTCGCGATACCTACGAACCTATCTTGGATTTACTACATGATAGAACGGATAATTAGGGGGTTCAGCGGCATATTCGAGTAAAATTCATGCAGAAATCCATCATAGATCACCACTGGCGGCCATTCCAGCCAAAGTTCGTGCAAATATACAGGATAGAAAGTGTGATGGGGGGTGCGAGCGATGCGAAAGGTGGAGGATGATCTAGGTCGTAACGGAGCACCTAATACAAAAAACAGCCGCCCAGCACACTGCAATCAGCGCACTGGACGGCTGTTCTCTATTCATCTCGACTCGCAGCAGACACCGCTTCCTGCAGCAGCTGCTTGAGCTCCAAGCTATATCTCTCCCGCTCCTCGAAGGACCAATTCAATTGAATGGCCATGTAACGGAGGACGGGTTCGCGCCATTTACGCACCGACTCCACATCGAACAACATCGCTCCTGTACGGCGTATGAAGAAATCAGCTGGCGTCACAGCCATCTCGTACTGGATTGCATAGGATAACTCTGCAAGAAGACCAGGTGGCATATCGTTATAGCGCCGAAGCTCCTTCTGGCATGCAGGCACCAGATCGAATATAACATCTACATTCGCACCATAGCGACGTGCTAATCGTTCGGCCTCCTCCAGCGTCAGACCAAAAGCTCTCCCCTGGTGCGCCCGATCACGCACAAAGGCTTCCCACTGCTTCGAACCTCCGAATTCCCCGCCGGATATCGGCAGCTGCTTCGTCTTACATGGACGTTCTGCCGTATCGAGTCCTGATTCGATCCGTCGCTTAACCACAGCATTTACGACATTCTCAGCCATATGGCGATATCCCGTTAATTTGCCCCCAGCAATGGAGATCAGGCCAGAAGGGGAATGAAATACTTCATCCTTGCGGGATATTTCCGACGGGCTCTTCCCTTCTTGGTGTATGAGCGGCCGAAGCCCTGCCCAGCTGGACTCGACATCTTCCACGGTAAGTTCTAGCGAGGGAAACATGCCGTTCGCTGCTGCGAGCAAATAATCGCGATCCTGTACCGTCATCCGCGGTTTGGTCATGTCCCCGTTGTATTCCGTGTCCGTTGTGCCAATATATGTCTTACCCGCTCTCGGAATTGCAAAGACCATCCGCCCATCTGGTGTATCAAAATAAATCGCCTGGCGCAATGGGAATCGCGATTGATCGAACACAAGGTGGACACCTTTCGTATGATAAATCTTCGATCCCATCCGTGAATGATCCATGGCACGAAGATCATCAACCCAAGGTCCGGCAGCGTTAATTATCGTATGAGCTTGGATCGAGAAGCTCTTATCCGTTATCTTATCCACCGTCTGTACGCCGCACACCTGGCCCTTATCATATTGAAATGCCATTGCCTGCGTATAATTCACCGCATAGGTACCAAGCTCAACAGCCTTCTTCAAGACTTCCATCGTTAATCGCGCATCATCCGTCCGATACTCCACATAGATTCCGCCGCCCCGAAGTCCCTCCGGCTTCAGGAGTGGTTCCTTCTCTAGCGCTTCTTCCCGTGTCAGCATCCGCCGCCGCTCATGCCGCTTCACACCAGCTAGATAATCATAGAATCGAAGACCTAGCGAAGTAGACCATTTCCCGAACGTACCACCTGCATAGAGCGGCAGGAGCATCCACTCCGGCGTTGTTACATGGGGACCATTCTCATAGACAATAGCTCGCTCTTTCCCCACCTCAGCAACAACCTTGACTTCAAGCTGCTTCAAATATCGGAGTCCGCCATGGACCAATTTCGTTGACCGACTGGACGTACCCGCAGCAAAATCCTGCATCTCAATTAGCGCCGTCTTCAGACCGCGTGATGCAGCATCGAGCGCAATCCCTGCACCCGTAATACCACCGCCGATGACGAGTACATCGAAGGTTTGCTGAGCCATCTCTTTAAGCAGTCTTTCGCGCTGATCACTAGACAACGATTTTCCCATTCGGCCCACCACCTTTTCATTGTCATCACATACTGCTAATTTTTGAATATCATCGCCGCTTGAACCGCACGGGTCCACCCGGTATATAGCCGCTCCTGCACTTCCCGCTCCATGGCAGGCATGAAGACATGCTCCTTCTTCCACTGCCCCGCGATTTCACTGCGATCCCGCCAGAATCCAACGGCAAGCCCCGCCAAGTATGCTGCACCAAGGGCAGTCGTCTCCGGGTTCGCACACCGCTCAACGGGAACGCCGAGCATATCACTCTGGAACTGCATCAAGAAATGGTTCTGCACCGCACCACCGTCTACACGCAACGATTTCAGCGTAATCCCCGAATCCTCCTCCATCGCCATTAAGACGTCCTTCGTCTGATAGGCAAGCGATTCGAGGGTCGCACGAATGAAATGCTCTTTCGACGTTCCACGCGTCAGTCCGAATACTGCGCCGCGTGTATCACTGTCCCAGTATGGCGTACCCAGCCCAACGAAGGCTGGAACAACGTACACGCCCTCAGTCGAATCGACACGCCCTGCATACATCTCGGAATCCTTCGCAGACTTGATCATACGAAGCCCGTCACGCAGCCATTGTAATGCAGATCCCGCGACGAAGACGCTGCCCTCCAGCGCATATTCCACACGTCCATCGATCCCCCAAGCGATCGTCGTCAACAGTCCTTTCGCCGAGGCAATCGCCTGCTCACCCGTATTCATCAGCATGAAGCATCCGGTACCGTACGTATTCTTCGCCATGCCCACTTCGTAACAAGCCTGACCGAATAGAGCAGCCTGTTGATCGCCTGCAGCGCCTGCGATGGGAATTCCATGATCGAATAGTAGACCCCCTGCCGTTACCCCATAGACTTCAGACGAGGACCTTACCTCCGGCAGTATGGCTCTTGGTACATCCAAGATCCGCAATAGTTCATCATCCCAACGTAATTCATGGATGTTGTACATTAGTGTCCGTGAAGCATTCGAATAATCCGTCACATGAACACTTCCGCCCGTCAACTTCCAAATGAGCCATGTATCAATCGTTCCGAAGCATAGATCCCCTTGCTCCGCACGTTCCCGCGCTCCTTCGACATGATCCAGTATCCATTTCACTTTTGTTCCAGAGAAATACGGATCGATCAGTAACCCGGTTTTGGCCCGAAATCGATCTTCATGTCCCTCTTCCTTCAGTTGTTCACAAATATCCGCCGTCTGCCGTGATTGCCATACGACTGCAGGATAAATGGGCCTTCCAGTATGCCGATCCCAGACGACCGTCGTCTCGCGCTGATTCGCAATCCCAATGCCGGCAATTTGATCTGGTCTAATATTCGATTTGGCGAGCACAGTCGTCATCACTCCGAGCACAGAGACCCAGATTTCATTCGCATCATGTTCAACCCAACCCGGCTTCGGAAAAAACTGCGTAAATTCCTGCTGCGCCATCTCCACGACATCGCCATTTTGATTCACCAAGACGGCACGAGAGCTGGTCGTCCCTTGATCGAGCGTCAAAATATAGGTTTCTTCCATGAATGACTCCCCCTCATCTTCATCCGTGTGCCAAGTTTTTCCGATCTTTCTACAACCATATTTATTATAGCTTCTAATCGAACCCTCGCACAGAATGTTTGGCGAAAAAAACGAAAGGATCGCGGTACCCTTTAGTTGCGGCACAACGATCCTTTTCAAGGTAGGTTGACATGTATGTAGGAGAAATTACTTCTTAGCTGCTTCCTTCTCTTTCTCTTTTTTCTTCCTCGCTTCATCCTCTTGCCAGCCTTTATCTAAGCCTTCCTGCAATTGCTTCTGGATATTGGCGATAGTCTGCTCCATCGACTGTTTATTATCTAAGAACTGTTTCGTTTGCTCATCAATAACCGTATTCTGCGTCATATAGAAATTACTCGGTACTTGATATTCCTTGGAATTATAGGATGTAAATTTCGGTGTAAGCAGATAGAATGCCGATAGATCATGATTCTCTTTGTCTTTGATAAACTCTTTGCGCGTCGGCAAATTACCCGCCATTTGCCTCGATTGCATACGTGCCATTTCCGGACCGTTAACGAATTTCACGAATTCCCATGCGGCGCGTGTGTTTGCTGATTTTGCATTCACACTCATAATTTCGCTTAAATACATATTGTCTGTCATAGTCGGCTCCGCAGGATTGACGGGTGCTGTGACCACGCCCCATTGGAAAGGCTTGAAATCTTTAATTTGATCCGTAGCACGACTTAATTCATTCATATACCATGAGCCGCCGATGGTCATCGCAGAGCGCCCGACCGTGAACGGATTTCGAGCCAAATAACTTTCCATCGTATCGCCCATCTGAGGCATGTTTCGCTTTTCATCATAAATTACGCCAGATTTGAACGCATTCGTAGCCAGTTGATAGACCTTACGCCAGCTCTCTGCTTCGAACTGAACCTTCTTCCCTTCCTTGTCCACCCAGCGGAGATTCTCCGTACTACCTAGGTTCGTTACAAGTTCGGTAGGCCCTCCCATCCCTTGCATATTGAGACCATAGATTCGATCTTTATCAGACCCACTCGTTGGAAAACGCTGTGCTAATTGCAGCACCTGATCCCACGTCATTTGATTCTTCGGCAGTTCTACGCCATTCTTCTGGAACAAATCTGCATTATAATAGAGCACTTGCGCTCCAAAGGTCGCAGTAAGCCCATACGTTTTGCCGCCTCCCTTATCTTTGAGCATTTGCATGACAGATGGAAGGAAACTCTCCGTATCGAACTTCTCTTGCTTCATAATAGTATCGAGTTCATATAATTTCCCTTCACTTGCTAACTTCTCATACTGATCTGGCTGAAGCATCAATATATCCGGCTGATTCTCCTCGATGAACTTGTACATGGCCTCTTGATAGTCCTCATACGATTTTTCCCTTTCTTGTTGAACCTTATTGGTCGAGATGACCTCGAACTCAACATTCGGATACTTCATGGTGAAGTAATTACCATATTCCCGATAAAAATATTCCTCTTCCCAGAATAAAACCTTCAATTTCACATTCTGCTCTGCATCTAGCGGTTCAAGTGCAAGCTTTTCAGAGCAAGCGGACAATAATAGGGTCAATGCTAGAAGACTGACCAGCAGCAAGCTAAACGTTTTACGCATCATTAACTTCCCTTCTTATCTATTAGCTGACAAATTAACCCTTTAAGTATGTACGTGTATGGCTCTTTACTTTTTAGCTTCCTTCTCTTTCTCTTTTTTCTTCTTCGCCTCGTCCTCTTGCCAACCTTTATCTAGTCCATCCTGCAGCTGCTTCTGGATATTTGCTAGGGTCTGCTCTGCCGACTGCTTATTATCAAGGAATAGATTGGACTGCGTCTCTAGGACTTGATTTTGCGTCATATAGAAATTGCTTGGCACCTTATACTCTTTCGAATTATAGGATGTAAATTTCGGCGTAAGCATGTAGAAGGCTGAGAGATCATGATTCTCTTTATCTTTGATGAAATCCTTGCGCGTCGGCAGGTTTCCGCTCATCTGTCTTGATTGCATACGGGCCATATCTGGACCATTAATGAATTTTACAAATTCCCAGGCAGCGCGCGTGTTCGTCGACTTCGCATTGACAGCCATGATCTGACTCAGATACATGTTATCCGTCACATTCGGATCTGAAGGGCTGACAGGCGCCGTCACGACCCCCCACTCAAAAGGCTTGTAATCCTTTATTTGATCTTTCGCTTGGCTAAGCTGATTAGTATACCAAGAACCGTTCATCGTCATCGCCGCTTTTCCCATCGTGAACGGATTCCGCGCATAGTAGCTCTCCATCGTCTGCGCTTGATTATCTTGCGGTTTCTCGCGGTAGATCGCCCCGGACTTCATGCCTTGCGCTACCAGGTTGAAGGCCTTCTTCCAACTCTCCGATTCTAACTGAATCTTCTTTCCTGATTTATCAACCCATCGTAAGTTCTCTGTTGATCCCACACTCATAAGCAGGTTGGAGAACCCACCATATTCCATGCCCAAGCCATAAATGCGGTCTTTTTCCGCCCCGCTGGTCGGGAACCGCTGCGCCAATTGAAAGAGCTCTTCCCAGGTCATCTGATTCTTCGGCAGTTCTACCCCATTCTTCTGGAATAGATCTACGTTGTAAAAGATAACTTGTGCGCCAAAGGTTGGAGCTAAACCGTAGATTTTGCCGCCGCCCTTATCTTTGAGCATCTGCATCACGGCCGGAATGATATTCTCCGTATCGAACTTCTCTTGCTTGATAATCGTGTCCAGCTCATACAACTTGCCTTCGCTTGCGAATTTCTCATACTGGTCCGGTTGCAGCATCAAAATATCCGGCTGATTCTTCTCAATGAACTTATTCATCGCTTCTTGATAGTCCTCGCCTGATTCAGATACTTCTTTCTCCAATTGATTCTGGGAGATGACTTCAAATTCAACATTCGGATATTTCATCGTAAAATAATTGCCGTATTCCTGATAGAAATAATTCTCTTCCCAGAAAATAACCTTCAACTTCACATTCTGCTCTGCATCTAACGGTTCAAGTGCAGCCTTCTCCCCAGAGCATGCCGCCAATAATAGGGCCATCGTCAGAAGACTGACTAGCATCAAACTATACGTTTTGCGCATCATTAACTTCCTTTCTTCTTTATGAACTGACAAGATTATCCTAATTATATACGAAGAATAGGTAAATTTGCCTTACATTTCCTAAAGATTAGATTAGTTTTTCTTAAAGATTCTTAAAAAACGGCATAGAAAAAAGCAGCCCCATGAAGGACTGCATCTATCAAATCGGCTCAATATGAATATGCACATGCTGGATATTATGCTTCTCTAGCATTTGCCGTTCGATTCGTTCCGTAATCTCGTGGCTCTCTGTCACATTCAGATCATTATCTACCTGCACCGTAGCATCGACGAGCACTTGGTTGCCTAGTAGACGAGCACGGATATCTTTGAGCTGCTCCACACCCGGTGTGGTGATGATCGTCTCTTTGAGCTGCTCCAGCTCCTGTTCGTCGAAACCGTCTGTCAAGGAATGCGCCGTGCCGCGGAAAATCGACCACGCAGTCTTGCAGATAATCAATCCGACCACAATTGCCGCTGCCACATCCAGCCATGGCAAGCCAAGGTTCGTGCCGACGATCCCGACGAATGCACCAATGCCGACCAAGGCATCCGACCGATTGTCTTGCGCTGCTGCCTTCAAAGCTTCGCTGTTTACTTTGTTCGCAAGTCGAAGATTCGAGCGGTATACCACATACATCACAGCCGCACACCCTAGCGCTGTCCATGCGGTAAGCATATTCGGCACCTGACTGCTTCCTGTTGCCAACTTGGTAATCCCTTGATACAGCACCTGAAGCCCTACAGCCATCATGATAAACGAGGCAACTAATGCGGAGAGCGTCTCCGCACGGAAGTGCCCGTAGGGATGATCCTCATCCGGCGGCTTGCGGGAAATCCGTAATCCGATTAATAACGCAATCGATGCGACAATATCGGTACTATTATTTAATCCATCCGCTAGCAGCGCCTCCGAATAGAATAGCCATCCAATAATCAGCTTCACCGCGGCAAGACCCAGATAAGCAATGATACTCGTCCAAGCCCCGCGCTCTCCTTGTTGTAAATCTCGATATGCTTCTGTCACGGGTAACCCTCCACGTCTTCATCAATTCCGGTAGAACTATCGTAACGGATGAAACCCGTGTGGGTCTAGAGAAACAGTGTTGGGTTGTGACTATTAACGTTGACGGGGTCAAAGAAGTTGGTCGAGGGAAATATGACGAGCCTTTGTGGGGTGGGGGAAATCGCCAAAAACATATTGCATGAACACTTCGGTACGGGGGTATCCGATTTCGCCGCTGTTGAATACCGGGAAGCTTTGATTGGACTATAGTAGATGTTTCCCTGTATTCAAAGGCGGACGCTTCGCTCTGCATCGGATACCCCCTTCCCCTCCGTAATGGCAATATGCAGTGATTTCCCCCACCCCAAGAAGGCGTAGGTCATATTTAGAGAGGGAGCAGGTGGAGAAAGAAGAAACCGATCAAATGAACGTCTGCTGCAATGACGCCCCACCGTCCATCGTGTAGCACGCTCCGTTGACATAGGCGCCATCGGGAGAGAGCAAGAACGCTGCGAGGCCCGCGATTTCCTCCGGCGTGCCGAAGCGCCCCACCGGGATGCGATGCTTGAGCTGTTCCCCAGCCTCCACGCTCGAGACCAGACGCTCTGCGCCGCCTGTGCGCTCGATCATGCCGGGTGCGATTGCATTCACGCGGATGCCATAGGCCCGGCCCCATTCTACGGCGAGCGTCCGGGTCATAGCGAGCACGCCTGCCTTCGCGCAGGCGGAATGAATGACGCCTGGTCCGGCATCCCAAGCATAAGTCGCTACCATATTCAAGATAGATCCTACGGTTCCAGTTGCAATCCAGTGCTTACCAACCGCCTGGCTGCAATAGAAGGTGCCGTTCAGCACAATCTGAATGACGGCATTCCAGCCATTGACGCTAAGCAATTCTGCGGGACAGAGAAAGTTGCCTGCTGCATTATTCACTAATGCATCGATCTGACCATAAACTTGCAGCGTCTCCTGCACCATCCGCACCGCGTCTTCAGGCTTCCTGACATCCATCGTTACCGGATGAACGCACCCCTGCCCATCGCTGAACATCGCTATTTCGCGCTGCGCAATTTCTAGCTTCTCCGGCGTACGTCCTGTAATGACAACCGAAGCCCCTAATTGTACGAATCGAGCAGCCATTGCTTTGCCCATACCGCTCGATCCGCCTGTGACGATCACGACCTTCCCGTTCATTCCATCGCCCCCTTGAACGAAATAACTTCAAGAAAAAGGCTGCCGAAACGTCCGTTCGACAGCCTTTCCATGTATTATATGAGCTTCACGAGCGCATCATGTCAGTTCGCGTGCGACCTCTGTTGGACGCGGTGCGTATGAATCTCGAAGCACAGCCCGTCCTAAGATCAGACCCAATAGGAGCATCATGAAGCCCACCAAGGTCGAGAGTCCATACGATTGCATCCACGCCGGCATTTCTCGCAGCATCTCATAGAGCCATCCACCCAAGATCGGACCTAGGAAGGCGGCGAAGCCCGTTAATGCAGAATAGACGGCGATGAACATCGGACGCTCGCTTTTGGGCGTATCCCCAATAATGAAGTTGAAGGACAACTGGTTGAATCCCCCAATCCCGATCCCGAGTAGAGCATGAATCGCGATCAGAACCGCAACAGCCGGAAATACAGAGATGAGGCTCCACAGCATACAAGCCGAAGCAATGATGGGCAGCGTGCAATAAAGCAACCTTTTGTTGCTATATTTCATGTTCAGGTTGCCCCATATGTAGAAGCTGATCATCATGAAGGTCGTCTGAACGACCGTAATGATGGAGATCCAATTGTAGCTGATATGCAGAATATGCAGCATCACATACGAGAACAGCGGCACAATAATGCCTTGCAGGAACAGCCACAATGAAATGAACAGCGCGGCGCGCAGAAACGCCCGATCCTGGAATGGCTTATTCAGCATGGGCAGAAACTCAGTCTCCGTCGACTTGGCGAGCGGAATTTTGGGATAATTGGCAAAAGCGATAATATTGAGCACCGTACAAATCCCGATTGCGATGAACAGTAAATTGAAGCCTTGCTGCCCCGGGAATCGATCCAACGCCTGCCCCCCGATGAACAATACCAAGCTGCCTAGCGCATTCAGCATTGTGTTCCGAATGCCCATGTACCGCCCGCGTATCCCCGCTGGCACCATATCACCGACGAGCGACGTCCAGACGAGACCCGAAATCGCATTCCCAAGGAATGCAATCGAATACATCGTAAGAAACACCGGAATCCAGTATTCACTAGGAAAAATAAACGGGATCAATCCCGTTGCCGCCCAGCCAATCCGATGGATCGCACTGAACGTGACGAGCACCCAATAGCGGTTCGTAATCCGCTGCATCCAGTAAGCGACGAACACTTGAACCACATTGACGATGCTCGCCATCGAGAGCACAAGCCCGATCTGCTGAGATGTTGCACCGAGGTGCAGCAAATACCCTGTTAGGAAAGGTCCTCCTAACAGGGTCAACATAATAATCGCTGGAACGCCTTCCAACGTTAACACCCATAAATTTTTTCGATAATCTGAGAACGATCTTGCATTACGCTTCATGCGTAAGGATTTCATGTGGGTTCAGCACTCCTTGTTAGTCAATACATACATGATGATTGTGATTACCCCTTCATTCTATGGTCTATAGTAGATAAGGTCGATGCGCTGAAATGATCAAATAACGATTATTTCCGCTTCGTTTGCGCATATGCAGCGATATATTGGGCCGCTTTCGCAGCTATGATCGAATAATCGCCTGTTTTCACCGCTTCATTCGTTAGATCAGATCCGATGCCGACAGCGACCGCACCCGCTTCAATCCACTCTCCCAAATTATCCAGCGTTACCCCGCCCGTTGGCATGACATTCGCTTGAGGAAGCGGTCCTTTGATCGCTTTGATCATCGATGGCGAATAGAGGTTGCCCGGGAATAATTTCACCACATCTGCGCCTAATTCGAGCGCTGTCTGGATCTCCTGAATCGTCATCACACCAGGCATCATCGGCACACGATATCGATTGCACAACTTGATCGTTTCACCATTCAGACAAGGCGCAACGACGAACTCGGCACCTGCCAGAATGGTTGCACGCGCCGTCTCTGGATCCAATACCGTGCCAGAGCCGATCACCGCATAATTGTCTGCAGAGGGATCTGCGCTTGAATAACGTTTCGCTAATGTCTCAATGGCTTGCAATGCGAAGGGAACCGTCATCGTAATTTCGATGATCTTGATTCCTCCTTTGATAGCTTGTTCCGCCATGCTTACGACTTCCTCCGGTGAATTCCCGCGCAGTACCGCAACGACACCACCGTCTACGATTTGTTGCACCAATCTCAGTTTTTTCATCTCTTACCTAGCCTCCTAGCGTTCAATATGCTGAATGTTATGCAAGACGGCATTGGCCTCTTCCGCCGTCGGGAGTGCCTCCCAGTCGCCTTCCATCTGAATTACCATCGAGCCGATTAGATTTCCAAGACGTACCGCTTCTAGTAAGGACTCTCCGCGTACAATACCCGCAATAAACCCTGCACAGAATCCATCCCCGGCACCTACCGTATCTACGATGTGTGGTGCGCGGAAATAGGAAATCGCGTGCACTTCACCCGCATCGAGCAGGTACGTGCAATCATCGCCGCCTTTCACCACCGCAACACCTGGCAGCGCTTTCAACCTTGCGATAATGGTATCGAAATCTTCCGTCTGGTAGAGCAGCTTCAATTCGTCTAGGCCTGGTAAGAAATAATCGGCCTGCTCTGCAAGCTCCAGCAGAACCGGTCTCGCTTCGTCAATGCTCCATAACTTCAACCGCAAATTCGGGTCAAAGCAAATCTTAACCCCTTGCGCCTTCGCAATTCGAATCGCTTCTCTCAGCGTATCACGGCACGACTCGCTTAACGCAGCGGTAATCCCGGTAATGTGTAGGATTCGTGCTTGTCCCACATAGGCTGGATCCAAATTCGCAGGCGTCATCCGGCTAGCAGCCGAATCTCGGCGGTAGTAATAAACCGACGATTTACCCGCTACCACCTCACGGAACATGAGTCCCGTTGCTGCGCGGTCGGAGAAATGAACGCGCGATACATCGACGCCTTCACTGCGAAGCGTCTTCGCAATGATTTTGCCGAACGGATCGGCTCCTAAGCTCCCGCACCATCCCACCGTGTGACCCAGCCGAGCAAGACCAATAGCAACATTGCTCTCCGCTCCGCCGAACAACCGCTCGAATTGATTCGAATACGCGATTCCTTTCGTCCCGGCAGGCATGAATAAGGCCATCGATTCCCCGAACGTAACGACGTCGAGCGATCTTTCATTTCGTTCCATGTGGACACCTCATCTTCGATCAGTTCGTGTCTAGCTAGAATTACTGCCTTATAGTATAGCCTACTAGAGTCGATACTTCTATGATGGATTTTCATATCTTTTTGACATATATTCGCTTTTTTCCTTGGTATCGTCTCCCCCCTATCTAAGAAGCCTCCGGGCTCCACATGTATTCGTGGAATCCGAAGGCTTCTGTTCAATAGCGTATTCGTTCTCTTAAGGCTTGGATGTCATATTCTCTTCTCTGCGCAGATAGGCAACGTAATAGAAACCAGCGACAAAGATCATCCCGCCGACCAAATTGCCGAGCCACACAGGCACGAAATTCCCAAAATAATCTGCCCATGTATAGTGACCCGCGAAGATCGCTGCTGGAATGACGAACATGTTGGCCACGACGTGCTGGAAGCCAATCGCGACGAATGCCATCGTCGGGAACCAGATTCCTAATATTTTGCCGCCAAAGCTCTTCGCACCGTATGACAGCCACACAGCGAGTGCAACAAGCCAGTTACAACCAATCCCCGAGACGAACGCTTGGAGGAACGTCGCTTCGATCTTATGACCCGCAATGCTCACGGTTGCTTCTAAATAAGGTCCGCTCTCCGTTAAACCAACGACATGCCCGAAAGCATACGCAATAAAGATCGCACCAACGAAGTTCGCTAGCGTAATAAGAATTAAATTCCGGATCATCGCTCCAGCGGAGATGCGGCGTTTGAACCAAGCGAGCGGTACAGCCATCATATTGCCTGTTAATAATTCTCCCCCTGCTAATAACACCAAGATCAGACCAACGGGGAACACACTGCCGCCGATGAATGAAGTAAAGCTCCCCCATGCCGGAGGCGCACTCGCAATCACGCGTATATAGAGCAAATACCCAATAGCAATAAAGGCGCCACCGAGAAAACCAAGCGTTAACACGGTTGGCAGCGGATTATTCGCTTTCTTCACCCCGGTATCTACAGTCACTTCAGCGATTTCATTCGGTTTGTTATAAGACATCGATCAAGGCCTCCTCGATAATAATATTATTTAAAATTTTGGCCTTTTTCATTGTACCTCTGTCGATCCTTTGAGAAAGTTACAAAAATCACAATGTGGAGACAGCAACAATTTCGAGCATTCAGCAAGGACATAGTAGAAGCACGTCCCGCCGCGTCGGCGCCGATAATCCCTTTGGCTGCAACTGTAAATACGGCGTCCCACGCACAGAAGGCGGTATCCTTGAACCGTCTTTCCAGATTGCTAAGCGTCAACTTGGGCCCTTTGGTATCTTCGAACACTTTACCAACATTCGGCTTCAAGCGGAAGGCATCCACCACGATTTTCGTAAATTCCGCACGTGTAATTTGGTGAATCAGGTTTGGGATTAGTGTGTTGTGATTCCAGGCGCATTATGCGAAAGCACAGCGCGACTGCGCTCCCCTTCTTTCCCCTCCCCCATGCATGCGGCGTTTTTTATTTATTTTATATGTTCACCGTATTCAGGGAGGATGGGGTATCTCCTGGAGGAGTTTACGTTCGCTCTTTGGTAGTCCTTTGCATCCCTCTAGTCTAATCAAAGCAAAGGACGAACAAGAAGCGACCGGAAAGAGATACCCCACCCCCAATCCAAGGTGAACTTTCTATCTCCTTCGAAGCACACAAAAAAAACGCCGCATGTTCAGCTCCCCTGAACATGCGGCGTCTCCCTATTCTTCCTTAATCTTAAAGCCTCGCGCGATATATAAAGCCGGCGTCGAAGCGACAGATATAATAAATTTAAGCACATACGTCGTAATGAAAATATCGAACCAGACATCCCAAGAATAACCCTTAACCCCAGCGAACGCAATCGTACAAAATACCGCGGAGTCGACCAATTGGCTGATTCCCGTACTACCGTTACTGCGTATCCAGAGCTGATTCGGCTTAGGAAATACTTTTTTCAAGAATGTATAAATGCGAACATCCAAGAACTGACTGATAAAATATGCAGATAAACTTCCAAGCGCCAATCTTGGCATCATCCCGAAAATAAGCTCCATGGCAGCTTGCGCTTCCATACCGGACTCATGCGGCTTGAACTGCAAGGCCATCTGCATCATAATCGTCGTCGTAATTAATGTGAAGAACCCGAACCATACGGCTTTCTTCGCTTCCTTCTCGCCATATTTCTCATTCAGCAAGTCGCTCGTCAAGTAAATCGTGCCGTAAATCGTATTCCCGAGCGTCATAACAAAGCCGAACATCTCGATATTTTTCGTCACTTGAATATTGGCGATGACCGTAGCAACCCCGACCCAAGCGTACAGCCCTTTTTTACCGAAAAATCGATAACAGATTAGAAATAGTGCGAAATTAACCAGGGCAAAACAGACCCCGAAACCTAAATTAAACAATTGCCTCTCCTCCTAGTTTTGATAACGCGGGATGGTTACGAACCGCGGCTTTGGGACTCATTTTTTACCAAAGCACATACCACTATATCACAGACTTCCAAGTGCTGACTAGCCTTGCGAACTTCGTTAAATTAATCCAACGCTTTGCCTTTCGTCTCTGGTACGAACAAGAGCATGAAGAGTAGACCGATCGGATAGATGCAGAAGATCAAGGACATCGCCCCCATGATATTCCCCCCGATTGCAATTGCGCCAATCACCGTTGGCCCGAAGCCTGCAAGACCACGTCCTGTACCGAAAATAAAGTTCTCCGCCGTCGAACGCGCCTCTGATGGATAATGTTCTGCCAGAATCGCACCGAAACCGCCCATCATCCCGTTCGCGAAGAAACCAAGCAGCGCACTTCCCCATAACAAGGATGTAGCATCGTTAAGGACGAAGAAGTAAATAATGCAGTAGATCGTTCCACCAATATAGTAGATGGTGAAAGTCTTGCGGCGACCAATGCGATCCGCTAGGACACCGAACACCCCGATCCCAATCAACATCCCAATCGTCGAAATAAACATCCAACCGCTCGCCTTCGCGAGGGTAAATCCGTACTTCTCAGACAATACCGTCGGCATCCAAGTAAAGATCCCATAGTAGCCGAAGTTCTGAACAAAGGACATGACAATAAGGCCGATCGTTGTCATCGTCAGCTTTTTATTCGCGAAAAGTTTGCGCAATGGGAACTTCTTCATCCCGTTCAATTCCACTTGCTCTTCAGGAAGAATCGTCCCTTCACGTTCTTTTTGAAGTAATAATTTTTTACGGTTTTGCTTCGCTTCCCACATTTTCGGTTCATTGAGGCTCTTGCGGACGAAGATCGCGAGCAATGCAGGAATCAATCCGAACAAGAACACTGCACGCCAGCCGAATTGTGGCACGATTAATGCAGGTAGAAAGGAAGCACACAATACGCCAAGCTGCCAACCAAATGCGACGCCCGATGTTGCGCGTGCACGCATTTTTTTGGACCATGTCTCTGTTACGATGGCCATCCCAATACCGAATTCCCCACCGACACCCATACCAACGAAAAATCTCAGTGTGAGTAAATGCCAATAGTCATTCGCGAAATAGATGAGCGCTGTTGCGACCGAGAACAACAGAATGGTCAACGACAACATCTTAATCCGTCCAAATAGATCCGCTAAGAAACCGAATAAGTATGAACCGACCAACATCCCGATCGTCGTTGCTAATGTCAAATTCCCGGCTTGCACCGTTGTTAGCGAGAAATCTTTAATGATAAATACAAGTACAAATGAGAGAAGCAGCATATCGAGCCCTTCTGCCGCATACCCAAGGATGGAACCTGCGAGTGTCTTGATTCGCTGTCCTCGTGTCTCGGTTGGTTCACCTTCAAGACTGTTCTGACTTACCACGTTGTTCATAAGATCCCCCTGTAATCTCTTGCCTTATTTTCTGAAAGAATCAGATTTTTGCACAAAACTACAAATATTTAACCACAAATGATTGCATATAACAACTGGATTTATATGACAAACATAACCTGTGATCATGCCAAAAAGGGCAAGGCAGCTATCGATTCATCGAAGCTCCTCGCCCTTTATTCTCTTACATTATTGTGCTTGTAATCCCGCTGTATTCAAGAAATTCCACGGTTTATTGTAATGCGGCTGGAAGAAGAAGTCCACAAATCCGAGTTGATCCACCGTCATCTGATTCTGGATACAGACCGAGATGGTGTTCACCGATTGGGTTAGATCCGCCTTCGAGATCAGCTGTGCTCCGATAATGCGGCGTGTCTTCGCATCGTAGACGACTTTAAGCGTTACATCCTCATACGTTGGCATGAATTCAGGTCGATCATGTTCTTTGATTGTAACACTTTTCACATTCATCCCCATGTCGAGAGCCGCCGTCTCCGTTAAGCCTGTTGTTGCAATGTTCTCTTCGTAGATTTTGATTCCCGACGTACCTTGCGTTCCCATATAGGCAATCTTCGGCTCTACCAAGTTGCGAGCGACGAGCGTTCCCATCCGTACAGCATTTGTTGCGAGTGGAATATAAGCATGCTGACCCGTTGGATTGTAGACAATCGCACAGCTATCGCCTGCGGCGTAGACATCTGGCTGGCTCGTACGCATATACGCATCCACGATGATCGCACCGTTATCCATCATCTTGAGCTGTCCTTTGAAGAGTTCCGTATTCGGTCTAAAGCCGATGCACAGGATGACGAGATCTGCGTCATATTCACCCTTGGTTGTCACGACCTTCGTCACTTTACCTGCTTCGCCTTCGAACCGTGTTACCGTCTGTCCTAGTGCGAGCTCAATGCCGTGCGACTTCAACGTCTCTTCCGTCTGTGCCGTGAACTCAGGGTCTAGATATTTGCTGAGCACACGCTCGGTGCTGTCAATCAAGGTCACTTGTTTGCCGTTCATCTCGAATGCTTCCACAAGTTCAATTCCGATGTATCCTGCACCGACGACGACAATGCGTTCTGCTTGTTTTGCTTTTTCAATAATCGTATTCGAATGGTTGAAGTTCTTCGAGAGTACGATATTATCGAGCTGCCAGCCTTCAATCTTCGGTAGAATCGGCCACGAGCCTGTTGTAATGATCAACTTGTCGAACGTATCTTCCACTTCTTCGTTCGTCTCCAAATTCTGTGCACGAAGGATCTTGTTCTCTGTATCAACCGCGATCACATCATGACGCATCTTTGTCGTTACACCCAGTTCAGCCAGCTTCTCTGGCGAGGAGTAGAATAAACCTTCCGCATCCTTCACAACGCCGCCGACATAAAGTGCAATCCCACACGATAAGAACGAGATATTATCATTTCTTTCATAAACAGTAATTTCTGCTTCTGGATACAAATTTGCTGCATTCACAATGGCTGCTGTTCCTGCGTGTGTACATCCGATAACTGCGATTTTCATAAATAACGCCTCCTCGATATGGTAACCTCTAATGGGTAGTTCTTCATTTAATTTGTGAATACATTCACATTTCTTGGTACGAGCAGTTCATGGTGACCCATCCTGACGTTCCATGACCTATTTGAAATCGTTCGTTTATCGTTACTCATCCTAGATCGTGAAACTTTTCACTTCTGAGAGTGCACGATGTGATTGCCTTGACTTCCATACTGCACGTTGCTTAAATCTCATGGCTGCTTACAACCAGAATCCCTTACCACAATCTCGTAAGATTTAATGTGACTTTTTTCACAACTTGTTGATGAACCAATCATATAGCACTTTCTCCAGAAAAACAAGAGGTGTTTTATAACGTTCAAACTTTGTTCATTATTTCACATATTGAATGTGACGAACGCACTATCCCTTTCACTTAAGGGCCCAAAATGAAGAATATCCCCTCGAAAAATATAACGTAGTATGTTTGAGTTGACGATACTTACCTTCATTAGCGGAGGACAAGTTGCACTTTGACCCTAACGACATAGGATAAAATGCCAGGACTTATAGGCGATTGTCCCCATGAAAGGATGAACCCCATGGATCCATTCTCTTTCCCCGTGCAACTGAAGAACGCTTCGATTAAATCCAAAAACGTAAAAATATATTACCCGCAAATCATTAACTTACCGAATTCCGTCGTTGAGAAACGAATGAACACAACGATTAAGAATCAAACCGAATCCCTTGTCAAAATGCAAAACTTTGACCCAAACACGCCTCAATCTGACATGCAGGGCGGCTACGAGATCAAAACGAATGAAAGAGCTATTTTGAGCCTAACCCAAAGCAACTATGCATTCTATGACCATCAAGCTCATGGGATGACCTACCTGAAATCATTAACAGGCAATGTGAAGACCGGCAAGTTCTACAGCCTTGCTGAGCTCTTCAAGCCAGGCAGTAACTATGTACAGCGGCTGTCAGACATCATTTGCGTTCAAATCAAGGAACGTAAGATCGATTTACTCGAACCGTTCACCAGTATTCGACCGGATCAGGACTATTATGTTGCGGACAAATCACTTGTCATATATTTCGAATTGTATGAAATTACACCGTATTATTATGGATTCCCGATGTTCCCCATCTCCGTCTATCAAATACAAGATATTATCAATGAGAATGGCCCTCTTGGCATCCTCTCCGCGAGTTAAGGAACACAGCGAACCCCCAACCGATGACCGATTGGGGGTGTTCGCCATTCTTGAACGAAGCCGCAGCGACTAAGCTTCTTCCGATTCCTCCGCTGCTTCGTCTTCCGAATCTTCTTCTTCTTCCTCATCCGACGCCTCGGCATCCGATTCTTCCGATTCCTCAGCTTCCGCTTCTTCGCTCTCCTCCGACGCCTCTTCTTCTGCCACTTCCGCCTCAGCCTCTGCTTCTTCCTCGGCAGCCTCTTCTGCCTCGGATTCGGAAACCGCTTCCAACTCTTCGTTGAGATCCTCTTGTAACATCCGAACCACCTCCTCTCTTGGTACTCTTACTATATGAAGGTGATTAGCAAGTTAGAATACTTTGTCCCACTCTCCAATTCATTTTTTTTATACAAAAAAGAGGATACCGACGCCTGGAAGGCAAAATGATGATCGGTTAATCCTCTTGGTATGGTTAGACGAGCGGGTTAACCTGTAAAGGGGCCCGTTCGTACATCGATATGGTTAATGGTGAACTTTCTTCTAAGGTTAGGATGGCAGATAATGCATGGTACGGGGAATGCTTCCGCAAGGATTTTGCTCGCGCACGCATTTCTCGGATCCGTGTTGGATCTGTCATCATCCACGCAAATTGCATTTCAAGCTCCGCTTCTGTTGGTGCATATACGGCCATCCCCGTCTCAACAAGCTCTTGAACATTATCTTCCTCTTGACCTGGCAACGCTTTATACAGCAATAACGGCAGCTGCTGCATGAGTGCCTCACTAGTCGAGATCCCCCCTGGTTTCGTCATCATGAGATCCGAGCAAGCCATCCACTCATGAATCTGCTCCACATAACCAAGGACCGTAATCGATACTTCGCTATGATCGGCAACGCCCTGGAGTCGATGCCGCAGCTTCTCATTCGCACCGCAGATCACGACGAATTGTACGCGGTCTTTCCACTTTGGATTTTGCATCGAACGCAAGACGGCGTCCGGGATTAATCCCCAGCCTCCGCCCATGAGCAGGACGGTTAATTTATTCGGATCCAATTGATACTTACGCCGAAGCTGTTCACGGTCATACGTCTTATAGAACTTCGGGCGTACGGGAATTCCTGTGACCTCAATCGTCGAGCGGGCAATCCCTTGCTTCATCAAGGAACGCGCTACGCGCTCCGACCCAACCAAATACAAATCCGTTCCAGGGTTTAGCCAGAAGCTATGGTCCGTATAATCCGTAATGACCGTTGCGGTCTTACAGTTAATCCAACCGCGCATTTTCAGCTTGGATACCGCAACCGCTGCCGGCGGGAATGTGCTGACGATCACCGAAGGCTTCTTTTCTTCAATCAGTCTCAAAAGTGCACGCAGGCTCGATCCTCGAACACGCTTCGCCTCTTTGACCATAAAATTCTCATGCCGTGTCTTCTTATATAAGTAACCGTAAATGCTCGGGAATGTCCGTACCCATTGGGCATAACAGAATGCACCAACCTGATGCAAATGCGGTGATGTAATCTCCATATAATCCACAATTTCTACTTCAATGTCGCTGCGAATTAACTGCGAAGCTTCTACAATTGATTTTGCTGTCTGCAAATGCCCGTGTCCCAAAGGGCCGGAAAGAACCAAAATTCGCGATGGCATCGCCGCGGCTTCATTTCGTATCATCTCAAGCTTCCTTCCTTTTTTAATACTTGATCCTAATAACATTGTAGTCCGTTATGAGAAGTTTCAACACTGACTTAAAGCGGTATTTCTTCCTAGACTTTGGTCGAGTTCGTACCCCTTCCATAGTTAAGACGCCGGCAGTAGATCAAATCCCTGCGTTACAATCGTGAAATTTACCAAGAAATGATATAATAACCGTAATTGAGTATTAAAGAATCCATAAGAACAGGTGGCAAACCATATGAAATTAACAATCGTAAACGCCGTGATGGAGAAGCGTGAAGAAGGATACTTCGGGTCTGTTCAATTCACACTCGAACAACATGCTTCCCTATACGAAATTTCTTTACACAGCAAAAGAGGCATCGATTGGGACTACAGCTTGAATTTCGCCAAAGAATCTGGAAGTGAAGAGGAACTACTGGCAGCAGATAGCCTCATTGAGACGGATGATGATTTGTTCAATCTAATCTTAGATGCAGCGGAGGAAGCGCTAGCCAAAGAATAAGCGGTGCAGAACGTGCATAAGGAGGGGGAACTTGGGCATGATTATATCACTGAACAATGTATCATGGCGGCGTGACACCACTATGATATTACGTGGTATGAACTGGGAAGTAGCGCATGGACAACATTGGTGTATCGTGGGCCTGAATGGTTCAGGCAAGACAACGATGCTCAACATCGTGAATGGCTATATCTGGCCAACCAGCGGTGAAGTCGAAGTACTGGACCATAAATTTGGCGAGGTAGACCTTCGAGAGCTTCGCAAACGCATTGGCTGGGTCAGTACGTCGCTGCAGCAGAAGCTGTATGGTCATCAGACCGCGCTTAACATCGTACTCAGCGGCAAGTTTGCAACCATCGGTCTGTATGACAAAACCGAAGAACAGGACTTGAAGCAAGCCGAAGAATTAATGGATTTCCTAGGCTGTTCTACGTTGGCTGCACGTACATACGATACCTTATCGCAAGGGCAGCGCCAGAAAATTCTGATCGCACGTGCATTGATGGCAAATCCAGACCTCTTGATATTAGATGAGCCATGTACAGGACTCGATATCTTCGCACGGGAACAGCTGCTGCAAATGATCCAGCGGATTACAGAGCAGCCCGGCGGACCTACACTGCTGTATGTTACGCACCATATTGAAGAGATTACTCCCTGCTTCACACATACGCTCCTTGTGAAAAATGGAGAAATTTATAAAGCAGATGAGACGAAGAACTGTCTGCAGTCCGATGTATTGAGCGATTTCTTCGATACACCAGTTGAGGTTCAAGAACATCATAACCGCAAGTGGCTCACCCTAGCCTCCACTGATATTTAGGATACCTTGCCCGAACATCACTTATACGACAACAAAGCTGCCAAGCATTAGCAAGGCAGCTTTGTGTATTTAAGGGATTTTCAGTGGATCTGGCTACAATTTATCCGAATCTCGATCTGACATTAACTTTGCAATTACTTCTTCTATGAAAATAAAGAATACGGTTCGAGTTTTTTCAAAGGGTAATAAATTTTCATCTTGAGTAGACTTTGTTAAGAAAAATATATTATCGATTTCTAACGCTAATGAAGTATTATACTCCTCTAAAATTAGTAGCATTTCAGCCCCGTGAGACTTTACTGTATTTGAAAGGTCTTCAAAGGAAGAAAATTTACCGGTTACTGAAAAAACAATTAAAAGTGTTTCTTTGTCAATTAGACGTTGAGCATAATCTTCACTTTGGGCCACAGAAATACTCTTTCCTGATAGAAGAGCGAGTTTATATAGAAAGTATTCCACGCATATAAACGATGGACCTAGACCAAAAAGAACGATTTTGTTGTATTTGTTAAACATAGATAAAAAATTATCAACCAAAACAGGGTCAAAGTTTTCGATATAATTTTTTAGTCTTTCAAGCTCGCTTGATATTTTTTTTCCCTCAGAACTGATTTGCTCCCCGCTAAAAAACTGCTTGTACTGTTTAAAATTTTCAAAACCAAGTTTCCTCACAAGTTTCGATACTTTAGAAGGAGACACATCACAATGCTCAGCAGCTTCTAATATTCTAATATTCTCATTATCTTTAATTATTTTTGATAGCTTATCGTGGACAGAAATCTCTAGTGGATTCAACTTATTTAAATTTACATTTATCATACGATCTCTCTTTTCTAATGTACTGAAATTATTGTAATTCATTGCCTGATAGCAGTCAATGAACATCGGAAAATTTTCCATTTCCATAATTTAAAATTAAAATAATAGAAAATTTTCTATTGAATCCGTTTACATTTTAAATTTTCTGTTATAGAATAGCCTCATGGAAAATAATCAATGTACAAGGAGGATGGTAGATAAATGGATATCAAAGACTTCTCAATGGATTTTTTTAGCTTAAAAGGAAAAGTGGCCATTATTACTGGAGGAAATTCTGGATTAGGGCAAGGGTTTGCCTTGGCACTTGCAAAAGCAGGGGCGGACATCTTTGCAGTTAGCATTGCTGATGACAATGGTGAAACAAGAAGCATGATTGAGGCAGAAGGTGTTCGGTACCATCTTATGATTGCAGACGTTACTCAAGAGGATGCTTGTAGAAAAATTGCAGAAGAATGTGTCAACAAATACGGAAAAATAGATATCCTCATGAATAACGCAGGCATTTGTATCAATGAACCAGATGTGACGAAGTTTACTCGACTTCAATGGGATAAAATGGTCGCAATCAATTTAACGGCAGCCTTTGAATTGGCTCATGAAGTGGCAAAGTATATGATTCCACAAAAAAGCGGGAAAATCATTAATACTTGTTCCTTGTTTTCCTACCTTGGGGGGCAATGGTCACCGGCATATGCGGCAACGAAACACGGTTTAGCAGGTTTTACAAAAGCATATTGTGATGAATTAGCTCAATTCAATATTCAAGTAAATGGGATTGCACCTGGCTATTTTGCTACTGCCGTTACTGCAGAGACTAGAGCGAATCCTGAAGCCAATCAACGGATTTTAGATCATATTCCTGCCAATAGATGGGGCAATATCTCAGATTTAATGGGTACAGTTGTATATCTAGCTTCAAACGCTTCCAATTATGTTAATGGAACTCTCGTGAATGTTGATGGCGGCTACTTAGTACGATAACGAAAAATTGAAATCGATAAAAGGAGAAATGTCACAATGGCGAATGAAAAATTATTAAAAGAAGAAACTACGAAGATCAAAGAACAATTGTTAAAAGAATTAGAGGGAATTATTTCAATCGAACAAATCAATACCGATTATGAAGCATTATATGATGCATCTTCTGACCGCTATAAAAAATATGCAAAAGCTAAAAAAGTCCTTGACGTTCCCATGCCAATGGCGATCGTATATCCACACTCTACCGAAGAAGTACAAGCACTTCTGCAGTTCTGTAATGAACACAAGATCAATGTGATTCCTCGTAGTGGAAAAACAGCTACAGAAGGCGGTCTGGAAAACTGGAAAGAAATCGCTATGGTTATTGATGGGTCAAGAATGAATAATATCATTAAAATCGATCCCTATAACATGCAAGCAACGGTCCAAGCAGGCGTAAAACTTCAAACATTGGAAGATGAGCTTCGTAAAATTGGTTACACAACGGGTCACTCTCCACAGTCTAAACCAGTTGCACAATTTGGTGGATTATTGGCAACAAGAAGTATTGGACAATTTTCAACCTTATACGGTGCGATTGAAGATATGGTTGTAGGACTCGAATGTGTATTTCCGAACGGACATATTTCTAGAATTAAAAATGTTCCAAGAAGAGCTGGAGGACCAGATATTAGACACATTGTCATCGGCAATGAGGGAACATTATGTTATATCACTGAAGTTACCGTGAAAATTTTTAAATACTATCCTGAAAACAACGTTTTCCATGGTTATTTACTAAACGATGTTGATACAGGTATTTATATTTTAAGAGAAGTGATTACGAACGGCTTTAGACCATCCGTTGCCCGCGTCTATTCGGAAGAAGATGCAAGACAACATTTTTCTCACTTCTATAAAGACAAATGTGTGTTGATTTTCATGTCAGAAGGACCAAAAGGTATTGTTACGGCAACGAATAAAGCGATTGAAGAAGCCGTTGCTAAATTCCAAGATGGAATCGTTGAAAAAGTTGAAGACCAATTAATCGAAAATTGGTTTAATAACTTGAATTGGACGCAGGAACAACTCGATCGTGAATTCCAAACCATGGTTGATCATCATAAACATGATGGTTTTACAACAGAAGTATCAGCGGACTGGGAAAACATTACACAGATTTACCATAATGTAATAAAACGAGTTCGGGAAGAGTTTGACAGAATAGAAGACATCACGATGCTTGGTGGACACTCATCTCATAGTTATCTCAATGGAACAAATATGTACTTTGTATATAACTATAATATTAATTGTGCGCCCGAAGATGAAATGAGAATTTATCACCATCCTATCCATTCTATTATTATTGAAGAAACATTGAAGCTTGGCGGTTCTATGTGTCATCACCATGGTATTGGAAAGTATCGTACCGAGTGGACAGAGGAAGAACATGGATCAGCTTACTATATGTTGGAAAAATTAAAAGAAGCTTTTGACCCTAATGGAATCATGAATTTTGGTACGATCTTCCCTCAGCGAGAAGGCCTAAAATATATTAAAGGTTAATATAAGGTGATCATATGAACAAGTATGTAATGGGGATTGATAATGGCTCGCAAAGTACAAAAGTAGCCATTTATGATGTTGAAGGAAATGAAGTGGCTTTCGGATCCTTTCAATTAAAAGAAACGTTATCACCTGAACCAGGGGTTGTCATCCATCCTGATGATGATTTATGGGACAGTGTATACGGAGCTATTAAAAATTGTCTAGCCCATTTTACTGGCGACCCTAAAGATATCGCTGGAATTGGACTTTGCACCATTAGATGTTGTCGTGTGTTATTAAAGGAAAATGGCCATCTAGCTTATCCCGTGATAAGCTGGATGGATTCCAGATTGAACAATCCCTATGTACATTCGGATGACCAAGTAAAATATGTGACGACGACTTCCGGGTATCTAGGCTTTCGGTTGACTGGGGAATTGAAGGACTCGGCCTCTAATTATGAAGTTCACTGGCCATTGGACCGCGAAACGTTAGATTGGTCAAAAGACGAGGAAGTATTTGAGGCAAATGGATTGAAAAAAGAAATGGTATTTGATCTTGTAAAACCGGGCGAAAAGCTGGGAATGCTGAGACAAGAATTGGTCGAGGAATTTGGTTTCCAACATGATATACCCGTAGTAGCGACAGCCAACGATAAAGCTGTAGAGGCCCTGGGCTCCGGAATGAAGGACGAAGGTACCATCATGATCTCTCTTGGAACATTTATTTCGTCCATGTTGTTACGCAATGAATATAAGGAAAATGCCGTTAATTTCTTTCCAACGCTTGCATGTATTCCATTTAAATATGTTTATGAATCAAATGGAATACGACGTGGTTTGTGGACAGTGAGTTGGTTCAAAAAACTGATCGGTGAAGAATTCGTTACAGAAGCAGGAAAACTGGGTGTATCGGAAGAGGAATATTTGAATAGAAGAGCGCAGGATGTTCCTGTCGGCAGTGACGGCCTGATTACCATCCTTGACTGGTTAGCAACACCATCGATGCCATATCGTAAAGGGATCATGATCGGTTTTGATCAGCGCCATACCAAATATCATATTTACCGTTCAATTCTGGAAGCGATTTCTTTTAATATTAAGAACAATATTGATGATATGTTATCGGAAATAAATGTCACGTTAAAAGATTTAGTCGTCATAGGCGGGGGCTCCAAAAGTGATGTGATGATGCAAATTATTGCTGATCTATTTGGATTACCAGTTCACAGGCGTTCAGGAAGCAGCAGTGCGTGTCTAGGAGCTGCCATTTGTGTCTGCCAGCATTTAGGGATTTACAATGATTTTTATGAGGCTGCAAGCAAAATGGTGAAAACGCAGCAGACCTTTATACCAAATCAAAACAATCATGTACTCTACAATACGATTAACGATACTGTTGTCAAAAATGTAAGGGTTTACACAGATGAAATATTAAAACGATCTTATCCAATTTTCAGTTAAGAAAAGAGTGATTTTGTGGAAAACAAAAATTACAAAAGATATTTTCAATTTTTGCTCATTGTTCTAGCAGCAGGATCGATTTTTCCACTTATCTATCTAAAAACAAATTATCAAGAAACCATTTTGGAAGTTTACGGCATAACTCTTCCACAGTTAAATGGCATATTTTCCGTTTTGGGTGTAGCCTATCTTGTAGGATATTCTCCAAGTGGCTGGCTTGCTGATAGATTTTCCGCAAAAAAACTTTTATTCATTTCACTCTTGATTTGTGGACTGACCGGACTATGGTTTGCTCAAGTTCCGAGTTATTCAATGGTTTTAGTCATATTTGGTATTTGGGGCTTTTTCTCTGTCTTCACCTTTTGGGCAGCTCATCTAAAACTAGTAAAGTTACTTGCTAAAAAGGAAGAAGAAGGACGATTTTTCGGCGCTTTAGACGGCGGCCGTGGATTAGTAGAGGCAATCTTAGCCAGTATCGCATTGTTTATTTTTTCAAACGTATTAGGAGACAGTACAGCATTAGCTCATAAGAAAGAAGCCTTACAATCTGTTGTTTATATGTACTCCGTCGCGCTTATATTGGTGTCCGTACTTATTTTACTTTTTGTTAAAGATGACAAAACTTCTATCAAAAAAGAATCTTCTGTAAAAGCGGCAGGAACCAGTAAAAAAATGAACGTGCAAGATTTCAAACTAATTTTCAAAAACAAGTTTATCTGGCTGCTAAGCGGCATCATATTTATGTCCTATATTGTGACCTGGGCCGTATATTACCAAGGTGGGTTTTTACAAACGAACATCAAAATTGATCCAGCAACGGTAGGTGAAGTCACTGTATTGATGCTTTGGATGCGGCCGATTGGCGGGATGTTAGGCGGATTTTTAGGGGATAAGTTTGGAAAGAGCAATATCCTAATGATCGCCTTAGGGTTAGCTGCCACTTTTTTAATTGCGATATCAACCTTACCGATTACGATGCCTCACATGTACTTTAAAATCCAAGTCGTACTAATTGGCTTAATGATTTATACCGTTAGAGGTCTTTACTGGTCGCTTCTTGGAGATTGTAAGATCGATGAAAAGATACTTGGTCTGACAATCGGGATAGTATCCTTTATAGGCTATTTCCCAGATATTATCATTCCTCTCGTCAATATTCAGTTGTTTAAAACATACGGACCTAACGGTGGTTATAATGGGTTCTTCATCTTCTGTGCCAGTGCGGCGATCCTTGCTATCTTTATGACGTTAATCTTTAGAATGTCAATGAAGAAGGTAGCTAGAAAATCCATTAAAACAGATGAATTCATTGAAAAAAATGCTTGATTTTATATCGTGATAACATTTAGGATACCTTGCCCGAACATCACTTATACGACAACAAAGCTGCCAAGCATTAGCATGGCAGCTTTGTGTATTTCCAGAAATTCAACTAATTTGGCGTACAAAGTCCGCACACCAAGTTCGTATCACCTGATCGATTTCTTGCAATTGATCCAGGCTCGCATGATCGATATGCACGCCGCAGGATACAACCACATTCGCACCGCGTGCGACAGCAATTTGCTGTGCAACATACTTGGCGATCTCATCTTCCTTGTGTCCAAGCAATGTCAGTACGGATACCGAAGCACTCAACCGGCTCGAATCCGCTAGACTGGGACGAACTTGAGCAAGGGCGACCGCTCCGATATGCGGCTTGGTTCCCCCTGCAATCGTCACGCATAAATCTTCCCCTTGGGCAACAACCGAGAATGTAATCTCGCTGCCTACACAAGGAATAATCGATTGTTCAAACATAGGATTACGCTCCTTCAACCATCAGCCTGATGATGTCATTTCGGTAATCGTATCATGCCAATGTTCGCTGATCAAATCGAGCTGGACTCTCGAAGTTTACGCGGCTGCAGATCATCTTTGCCCCGGAAGGAAGTGAACTGCGGAATCACAATCCCCACCATAATGAGTAGAATACCTGTCCACTGCAACCCGGACACTTGCTCTTGCAGCACGAGGACAGATACGATGACCGCTGCCGGCAGTTCCGCTGCGCCTAGAATGGTTCCAAGCCCCGGTCCTACCTTCGGCACGCCGATGGCGAAGAATATGACCGGAATAATGCTGCCTAAGAGCGCCTGTGGTACCGAATAAATCCATGCGCCGTGCGCGAGCGAACCGTCGAACAAGAAGCTTGGTGTAAGAACGATGAGCAGCACGATGACCGCACCACTAACCATAATGAAACTTTTCGATAATACCGGAACATTCGTGGCCACCTTACCGCTCACGAAGATATAGATTGCGAAAGTTAGCGCAGATAACAAGCCCATTGTAATGCCAAGCGGCGTATAGCTGCCGCCTGCTTGTTCCAATACGCCTCCTGCGAGTACCGTACCTAGTATCAGAATAATAATGGAGACGATTTTTCCGCGGCTTGGGAATTTACGCTCCCAGATGGCTTCGAGAATAACACCAATCCATGTGAATTGGAATAATAAGAGCACCGCGAGCGATGCCGGAAGCTGAGCTACAGCCACACTATAGAAGAACCCTGTCAAACTCATCGGAATCCCTGCGAGAAGCAAGGCGCCAACTTGCTTAATTTGAACCTTTACCCTGGAGAATAACAGCATAAGAATAAGCAGCATACACCATCCGAAGAAATATTGCCCGCCTAGAATCTGCGGTACGGTAAACCCAGCACCGAGTCCAAGCTTCAGAATCGTGGACAGCACCCCATAACTGCATGCACCAAGAAATACAAGCGTAGAATATTTAAAACGTTCCATCAGATAACCCCTTTCTGTATCGACATGATGTCATTTTTTCTGAAAAATAAACGAACAAAAGCCCCTTGTTCAATAACTGAACAAGGGGCGAATGAAACCAAAGCGAATCACGCTTTGTCAAAATTTCGCCTTCAACGACATGGATGTCCACGCGTGAATTTAAAAATCCATATGATACTTGCTTGCTGTTGTCTATTGTATGATGATTAACCCTTCAGGTCAATATGAAGGTATTGGTTAGCTGCCATTCACCGCTGATTCATCCCATGCTTTCTGAAGGACATCCTTGAAGACGTCCTGCGACTGCGCGCCAGATACAGCATATCTTCGGTTGAACACGAAGAATGGTACGCCTTGGACGCCCAAACGACTTCCTTCCTGTTCATCCGCACGGACTTCATTAGCGAACTCATCGCTAGCCAGTACCGCTGAGGCCTCTTCACGATCTAATCCAACTTCTACAGCTAGAGCTAATAACGTCTCCGTGTCACCCAACGACTTCGATTCGGTGAAATACGCAGCGAATAACCTCTCGGTCAATTGCTGCTGCAGTCCACGAGTTGCAGCGAAATGTGTCAAGCGATGTACCGTGAACGAATTTAATGGCTTCATTTCATCGAATACATACGTTAATCCCACTTCAGCAGCACGGGCGGCTACATCCGCATTCATCGCCTTGGCCTGTTCAATGGACATACCGTATTTCGACGCGAGCATCTCATCAATCGTTTCCTTTGGCTCTACCGGTGCATTGGGATCCAGCTCAAAGCTTTTAAAAACAACTTCAATGGCATCTTGCTGTGGAAATTGCTTAAGTGCTTCTTCAAATTGCCGTTTACCCATATAGCAGAACGGACATTGATAATCCGACCAAATTTCTACTTTCATGTATTACACCTGCCTCATGTCATATTATGTGTAATTTTACGCTTCCTGAAGCTTGGCTTCAACTGTGCTGCGACGGTTCCATACCATGAATCCAATCCAAGCCGCCGCACAACATACAACACCCATGGCATACATCGCAGATTCCCCAACATGCTCCTGAATCGCTCCGCCAAGTGATCCTCCTGCGAGACCGCCTAGGCCGATGAATACCATGCTTAGCAGCGCCTGACCGGTTGCAACGATCTGCTTCGGCAATGCTGTAGAGATGTATTCAATGGAACCTGCCCAAATGGCAACATACGTGAACATATGCGTAATCTGTAGAGCGACAATTGCCCACGGTTCAGTGATGAACATATATAGTCCCCAACGAATCGCGTATAAGAGTGCCGTTAGACCGAGCAATTGTTTCAATCGATCGCCTCGAATGATCTTCGCCATCACATAGAATCCAATGACCTCGCTCGCTCCAGCCACAGCCCACGCCCAGGAAATTTGACTTGAGTTCGCACCCAGATGTTCCATATGCAAGGACAAGAGCGTGTCATTCATCCGATGTGGGATAGCGATTAAGAAAATAAGACCCAAGAATATAAATAATGACGGGTTCAGCAGTGCACTGCGCAGCACCGGACGCGACAGCCTTGCATCTGTGCCTGCATCAGACGCATGATTAACCTTCGGCTCACGCATGATCAGGAAGATCACGAATACCCCCACCCAGATAGGCGCGAAAATCCAGACTAACGCATGAACCCCACCCCACGCATCGAACTGACCGCCAACAATAATCAACGTCATCATAAAGCCGACAGAGCCCCATAAACGCAGCGAGCTGTAAGTCTCATTCAATTGTTCCGCGCTCTTCACCATTAAGGCATCAAGCAGCGATACCGCTGGCAAGAAGAATACGTAGAGCGCAACGACGGTCACAGCTACAACGGACTGGTCTCCTGTCGTGAATAGGAGCAGCGCGCTGATGCCCATGAACGTCCATAGCGCGATGAGAATCGGACGGATCGCCCCGATCTTGTCACTGATCATACCTGCAAGCGGCTGAGCGAATATCGCAATAAATGGCCCTATAGCTAGTAAGCTTCCCGTCTCTAGAGGACTAAATCCATGAGACTTGAGCAGAAGCGGCATATAAGGAATCAGTAACGCATTGGTTGAATAGAAAATCGCCTGTAGTAATTTCAATAGTACTCTCAAAGGTGCTTCCTCCCGCTTATGCGCATCATCTAACCATCTGTCGCCCACTATCCTATCATAATGGTCTCCAATGTGCACGAGATGAATGTGTTAACGATCGGTATGTCACCCACTCAACTTAATAACTGCTATTTAGCAGTTATTTCGGGCGTAGAGCGCGTTGGCTCGCTCATTAACTTCTTTTTTGCAGTTATTTCGCGCGTAGAGCGTATTGACTCGCTCTTTTACTGCTTTTTTGCAGTTATTTCGGGCGTGGGTACGGGACCATATGCCAGACTGTCACTTGAAGAAAGCCCAGTATCGTAAGGATACTGGGCTCGTATACGTTGATATGATGCTGACTTACTTCGAATACTACACCGAAGCTTCGATTTCCTTCACCATTTCAGAGACCGAGGCAAGGCCGCCTCCGGACAAGTACCAGTAATCCGGATTCAAGTAGATAATATTGCCATCCTTATACGCTATTGTCTTCTTCACAATATCGTTCTCAATCGCTTCTTGCGCAGATGATTGACTGTTCTTCGCTGCAACTTTATTGCGGTCTACAACGAATAATAACTCTGGGTTCTTCTCAGCGATATATTCATACGAAATGCTGTTACCGTGCGTCTGCTTCGGATCAAGCGTTGGATCTACGGCTGGATAGCCAAACACATCATGAATAATACCGAATCTTGAAGCCGGCCCATAAGCGCTAATTTTGCCTTCATTCGCAAGAATAATCAATGCATTCTTTTTATTCACGCTTACTTTTTCATGGAGGGCTTTAATGCTATCATCGATCGAAGCTAACTCTTTATCGACTTCAGCTTCTTTACCGAAAATTTGTCCAAGCGTTTTGGCATTGCTCTTGAAGGATTCCATGTACTTGGTCGTATCTACGCCCATATAAATCGTAGGTCCAAGCTTCTTGAATTCCTCATAGGAGTCCGCCTGACGAGCTGAGATAATGATCAAGTCCGGATTCACCTCAGAGATCTTCTCGAAATCCGGCTCTTTCAATCCGCCTGCGTTAACATACTTCGTATCTTTATACTTCTCTAGGTAAGATGGGATGCTCGTCTGAGGAACGGCTGTTACTTCAACACCTAACTTATCCAATGTATCCAGCGTACCGAAATCGAATACGACGACTTTGGAAGGATTCTTCTTCACGACAGTCTCGCCCAGTTGATGTTTAATCGTCATTTCTTCACTCTGCTGTGATTCCGTGCTGTTGCCGCTAGCTGGCTCTGATGCATTTTTCGTACCGCAAGCTGCAAGAGCAGTCGCTAGTACGATCGTAAATAAGAATACGAATGTTTTCTTCATGATCCACCTCGATTAATTTTTTTGGTATATCGTTAAATGAGTGTTCAAAAAGTCGGCTTTTCAGCACCGAGAAGGTTGTGAGAACCCGAAGAAGGAGGAACGGAGTTTAGGCAAAACCTAAATGAGTACCGGACTTCAAGGGTGAACACAAGATTCGATGTCGAATCCACTACTTGAAAAACTTCGTGATCAAAAGATGATTTTTGAACAACCTTTTCAAGAAAAGTAAACACAGATTTTGCGGCCTTGGACCTCCTGAATCGGAATGTCCATATCATAGATTTCCTGAAGGACAGGCGTGCTAATGATCTCATCCGTCGGCCCTTCTCGAACAATCTTCCCATCCTTCAAAGCCACAATATAATCCGAATAGCAGGAAGCGAAATTAATATCATGAATCACGATCACAACCGTCTTCCCCAGCTCATCCACAAGTCTGCGCAGGGTCTTCATAATCTGCACCGAATGCTTCATATCCAGATTATTAAGCGGCTCATCGAGCAAGATATACTCGGTGTTCTGTGCGATGACCATGGCAATGTAGGCACGCTGCGTCTGACCGCCACTAAGTTGATCCAAGTAATGGTGCTGCAGATCGCGAAGATCCATGTAGTCGATCGCTTCATCGACAAACTTCCAGTCCTCTTCCGTTAACCGCCCTTGCGAATAAGGGAAGCGGCCGAAGGCCACAAGCTCGCGAATCGTGAGTTTTAACGTAATATGATTAGACTGCTTCAGAATGGAAATTTTCTTCGAAAGATCATTGCTCTTATATTCGCTGATCTCCTTGCCTTCGATCTTCACCTTACCGCTATCCATCTTAATCAGGCGGCTGATCATCGACAAGAGCGTACTCTTACCGGCCCCATTCGGACCGATGAAGGATGTCACTTGCCCTTTGCGTATGGAGACTGATACTTGATCGACAACCGATTTGTTGCCGTATGACTTGGAGGCACTACTGACTTCTACCACGATTTATTCTCCTTTAGCAGCAGATAGATGAAATACACACCGCCGATAAAATTAATGATGACACTGATCGTCGTCGAGAACGTGAATACACGTTCCACGATAAGCTGTCCGCCGACGAGTGCAATGATCGCAATCAGCATGGAACCGCCGATCAAGTAACTATGCCGATAGGTTCGCAGGAATTGATACGTCACGTTCACGACGAGAAGACCGAGGAATGTAATCGGACCGACGAGAGCCGTGGAGATCGAAATGAGAATGGCGACGATAATCAATAATCGTTTCACGACATAATCGTAAGGCACACCCAGATTCACAGCTTGATCCCGACCGAGCGAGATGACATCCAAATACTTCATGAATTTCAGGAAATAGAGCGTAACGGCAACGATTAAGATGCCAGCAATCAGGAGCACGTCTGTGTTGATGTTATTGAAGCTCGCGAACATCCGGTCCTGCACAATCATGAATTCATTCGGGTCAATCAGCACTTCCATAAATGTCGTCAAGCTCTGGAATAACGTCCCGAGGATGATCCCGATCAATAACAGGAAATAAATATTCTGTTGATCGCGTCGGAACATGAATTTGTACAACAAGCCCGAGAATAACACCATAGCCATCACCGTAATGATAAAATGCATGTTCTTACTGACCATCGTTAGCGCTGATGAACCTAACAGAAAAATAACGGAAGTCTGAATTAACATATACAATGAATCCAAACCAAGAATACTCGGCGTCAAGATTCGATTGTTTGTAATGGTCTGGAACACCACCGTCGAGAACGCAATCGCGCTCCCAGTCAGCATAATTGCGAGTACTTTCGTCACACGTCGTGGAATGACGTACCCCCAGTTGCTCCCGACATTGATCAACATAAATGTAGCAATCAGCGCAAGTGCAAACACCGCGAGATATATCGTCTTCCGTTTATAAGCCATATGCCTTTCTCCTCATCAATAAATACACGAAAATGATACTCCCGATAATCCCTACCATCAGACTGATCGAGATTTCGAACGGATAAATGATGATCCGACCCAATATGTCGCAAAATAAGACGAATACAGCGCCGAGCAACGCGGTGTGCGGCAGCGTATTCTTCAGGTGATCCCCATAATACAGGCTAACGATATTCGGAATAATCAGCCCAAGGAACGGAATCATCCCAACGGTTAAAACCACAGATGCTGTCGAGAGCGCGACGATAATTAATCCGAAATTCACCACCCGCTTGTAATGAAGACCCAGGTTCGTCGAGAATTCTTCCCCCATGCCTGCCACGGTGAACTTATTCGCGAACAGATAGGCAACGATCATCAGCGGAACGCTAATATAGAGCAGTTCGTAATGCCCCTTGATGATCATGGAGAAATCCCCTTGGAGCCAAGAAGACATGTTCTGGATCAGGTCGTATTTGTAAGCAAAAAAGGTCGCGACGGAGCTCACGATATTCCCGAACATTAACCCGACGAGCGGGATGAAAATGGTATCCTTAAACTTAATCCGATCGAGAATCTTCATGAAGAGTAACGTCCCGATCAAGGCAAAGGCAAAGGCAACCAGCATCTTCTGCAGCGGCGTGGCGGATGTGAAGAGCAGCATCGCGATGAGAATTCCGAACCTTGCCGAATCCATCGTTCCGGCTGTCGTCGGCGAGACGAACTTGTTGCGACTGAGCTGCTGCATGATCAACCCACAGATGCTCATGCTGACGCCAGCCAGTATGATACTGATCAGGCGGGGCAACCGGCTGACCTGCAATATATGTATCTGATCTTCCGTAAGCGAGAATAGACCTAGGAGCGATATATCCTTGACGCCTACGAATACCGAGATGATAGAGAGTACAATAAAGGCAGGGATTAAGACCCTCAATTTCAACATGATTGAATCTTCCTTTTGCCGTGATAAGTTTTGAAATGGTATGGGAGTGAAAATCATTATCAATGAGAACAATTATCATTATATAGAACCCTGCATAGCGGATCAACCGCTCTCCCATAAATCTTGTGACAAAAAAATGAACGTCCCCTCCTGGAGACGTTCATAGAAAAAGAAATATGAATAAGAATAAGGATGTTGCTTAAAAGCGATAGACCCACAATCGCTCATGGCGATGGCGATCTTTGGTCTCCTGGCTGTAGTTGCCGAGCATAAGTTGAAATTGCGTCTTATGAGCGCCAATCGCCTGTATTTTCAAATCAACGATATCGCTCACATCATTCACGAAATCCGGTTGTCCAAGGACCGCATAGCTTCCCGGTGTCATCGCAATACAGCGCGTAACCGGCCGCTTATCGGCAGGCATCTTCGCAACGGCGCGAATCGTGATCGCCCCGCAGGCATCATGGTCTGGATGTACGCCATGCCCCGGATAGAACGTATAGATAAGATCAGGCTTCACTTCCTCAATCACTTCAAGGACACGGTCTGCAACAGCCTCTTGATCTTCAAATTCAACCATTTTATCATGCAAGCCGAACTCGCGGACATCTTGAATGCCAATGAGCTGGCAAGCTTCCTTCAGTTCCTGTCGGCGAATCTTAGGGAGCGATACGCGTGTCGCAAATGGCGGCTTGCCCATATTCCGTCCCATTTCGCCGAGCGTCAGACAAATGTAGGTGATCTTCGCGTCTTGCTGCGCATGCTCCATGAGTGTTCCACCAATAATCCCTTCATCATCGGGATGCGCCAGTACGACTAATATTTGCTTCGGATCCATGTGATCAGTCCTCCTCATGGCTTGAGAATGGCTCTTGTGCGATTTGCAGCGCAACAACCAGCTTCCCATCGGGATCGTGGCCTGCGGCAATAAGACGCGAGGTCTCTGTCTCATCCCAATGCGTAAGTCCTTGGGCGAAGACCCACCCATGCGCTGTTTTAAGCCCTACACGATATGGGCCATCTCCTGCAATGAGGCCCTGGCTGTATGTCACGGTAGCATTGGTGATGAACGCTGTCGCAGCCAGCTTGGCTTCCCCGCGATGCGCGGCATAAGCACCTGTTGTCATTTCTAAATGGATATAGACTTCTTGCCCCTTCAATTGATCGAGCAATTGTTGAATACGGGCTGGTTCAATCGATTTCATCCGGCGTCCCCTCCTCATCTCTACCTCTGTAATATATACAAGTATAAACGACTTCGGCGTCCTTGTAAGGACGGGAAGCGTTTAAGCGAGAAATATAAGAACAGTTTATTTGTGAAACTTATAAATTCTTATATTATGAAAAATCTTACTACGTCCTCGGACGAACGCGGTTCGTCGGAACGGCAGCAGATGGATCATCCGGCCAATAGTGCTTCGGATAACGTCCTTTCAAATCTTTGCGCACTTCAAAATAGGCATCCCGCCAGAAGCTTGCCAAATCTCGCGTGACCTGAACCGGGCGCTGCGCAGGCGAGAGCAAATGCAGCGTAAGCGGCACGCGCCCGTGTGCAATACGCGGTGTATCGTGCAGCCCGAACATCTCTTGCAGACGTACGGCAAGAATTGGCGCCTCAGGGTTACGATAATCCACGGGAATGCGTGAGCCGCTAGGAACGGTAATATGCGTAGGTGCACAATCATCAAGCTCCCGGCGCTGTTCCCAGCTCAGCAGCGATTCCAGGATATGAACCATATTCAGCTGATTCAGATCCGATAACTTCTTCATGCCATAACAATGCGGTCCAAGCCATTCGGCAAGCGTCGAACTCAGCCCTTGATCCGTCGCATTCGGCCAGCTCTCCGGTTCATGGTCATGCATGAACTGCAGCCGTTCGCGGAATTGCGTCGCGGCCTTCGACCAAGGGAGCACGCGCAATCCCTCCTGCTCCACCCCTTGGAGCAGAGCGCGAAGCACCTCATCCGGATCGGGATCCGGCAGCGGTGCCTCCTTCAAGCGGATTGCACCGAAGCGCAATCGTCTCCGCGCGCGGACAGCCCGCGCATCCGCATCCCACGCGACAAGGCGCTCCTCTTCGATCTGGTCAGCGAAATGCCGCTCCAGATCCGAGAGGGAGAGCATCGCCGCGAGCTGAATACGGCTGTCCACGCCGTGATCAGCGAGCTCCGCCAGCGCGAGGTACGGTGCCTGCGACAGCGGCTCTGGCCCCGGCAGCATGGCGCCACGCCCGGAGCGCAGCAGGTAGCGGCCGTCCGGCCGCCGCTCGGCGATGCGGTCCGGGTAGGCGAAGGCGAGCAGCACGCCGCAATCGGCGAGCGCATCGCCCTCGGCGCGGTCCGCGGCGATGCCCAGCTGCCGCTGCAGTGCGGCGGCTTCGGCGCGCACGCGGCGGCACGCGGCCACGTCGACCGCGAGCTGCGGCGGGGCCGCTCCGCGCAGCGCTTCGACGCGCAGGCGCATGTCGGCGCCGGGCACTCGTGCGCTTGCGCCAGCCGCGCTTGCGCCAGCCGCGCTAGCGCTTGCGCCGCCGCTGCGCGCGATGTCGCGCTCGCTCAGCAGCGCCGCGAGCTCGCACGCGAGCGTGGCGCGGCCGAGCGGCCCCGCGCAGCGCACCATGTGCGCGAGCCGCGGGTGCAGCGGCAGCGCCGCAAGGCTGCGCCCGTGCGGGGTCGCGGCGCCCTCCGCGCCCAGCGCACCCAGCCAGCGCAGCAGCTCGTGCGCCTGCGCAAGGGCTGGCGCGGGCGGCGGATCGAGCCAGCGCAGCGCCGCAGGGCTCGTGCCCCACACCGCCAGCTCGAGCACGAGCGGTGCTAGATCAGCTTCGAGCATCTCCGGCGTCGTACGCGCCGCTAGCTCGCGATCTTCTGCTACCGTCCACAGGCGGTAGCAGACACCCGGCGCGACGCGCCCAGCCCGGCCGCGACGCTGATCCGCGGCAGCGCGGGAGACGCGCACGGTCTCGAGTCGCGACATGCCTGTTCGCGGCGAGAACCGCGGCACACGTATATACCCGCTGTCGATCACGACGCGTACGCCCTCGACGGTCAGACTCGTCTCCGCAATCGAGGTTGAGAGTACGATTTTCCGCTCCTCCGATCCACTCGGCAGCAGGGCTGCGTCCTGTTCATCTTGCGTAAGCCCGCCATACAACGGTGCAATTCGAACGCGGAACGACATGCTCCGCACCCGCTCCTCCAACCAACGCATCGTGCGATGGATCTCGCCCGCTCCAGGCAAGAAGACGAGAATATCGCCTTCATTCTGTCCCAAGGCGCGAATGACGGCTGCGCCAACCGCAGCTTCCATCGGAGCATCACTGCGACGATCCGTATAGACGGTCTCCACAGGGAAGACACGTCCTTCGCTCGTAATAATAGGAGCATTCTCTAACATCGCCGCCACCGGCTCTGCATCGAGCGTTGCTGACATGACCAGAATTCGCAGATCCTCACGAAACACACTCTGCGCCTCTAGTGCAAGTGCAAGCCCGAGATCCGCATGCAAACTCCGCTCATGGAACTCATCGAAGATGACAAGTCCTACGTCCGATAGCATCGGATCAGCCTGCAGCATCCGCGTGAGAACCCCTTCGGTCACTACCTCGATACGCGTCTTCGAACCGACGCGCGTATCATGACGAACACGATACCCAACGGTCTCCCCGACTTGCTCCCCAAGTGTTGATGCCATAAATCTTGCAGATGCTCTAGCCGCGATGCGGCGAGGCTCCAGCATAATAATCCGTCGACCTTCGAGCCAGCCTTCATCTCGCAGTGCAAGAGGCACCTGCGTCGTTTTACCGGCCCCCGGCGCAGCAATCAATACCGTATTCTGATGTATTTCAAGTGATTCTCTCAATTGCGGAATCACCGCATGTATTGGCAAGCTAACCATATCCTTCACTCCCACAAACCCTTCCCATCCATTGTACACCTTCATAATCATCATATCATAGTTATTCAGTCAAATAGCCTCAGCCCAGGCCGTGGATTTTCGCAACCTGTCCGGTCTTCTCAACATTTCAAAGCATACATTAGAACAAGAGGAAAATTTGTTAGATGGGAGGGGTGCACCATGGCCGTTCTGAATGTTTCGTTGAAATTTATCCTGTCTATTATGCTGGTGTTTCTGGTAATCGCCTTTCTTCCAGCGTTCCTCATTACAGATGATATCGGTATCGTCCAATCATTACTCGACATCATCTTTCATGAATGACAACAAACGCCTCCGTGTCTACGATAGACATCGAAGGCGTTTCTTTTGTTAATTCTCTGCTGCTTTCCATGCAGCGACATAGGATTCAAACGTCTGACGGACCATCTGACCGATATGCAGATAGGCTTCATCATTTAGATTAGCGAGGGAGAAACGAACGGACCATTCCGGCCCTCGGAACCCGCCGCCATTCAAGAGCACAATCGAATGCTCCTCTGCAAGCCGGAAGAGTAGATCGAGCGAAGAATAGTTCTGTATTAAGTAATTGGCAAAAGATTGCCCGTACTTCCGCTGCGCCCATTCCATCAAATCGAGCTCGAAATAATACGCTGCATCATGCGGATCTTCCCGCAGCTCCACGCCAAGCCCTTCGAATAACAGCCTCTGTCTTCTTCGACAGATATCCATCGTCTGCCTCTTATAGACGTCTTCTCGATCCAGCAAGGAAAAAATCGAGAAGAGCGCCATTTGCACCTGCTGCGGGGTGGATAATCCTGCCGTATGATTCAGTGCGACGGCACGGCTGTCGGCAACCATTCGATCGATGAATCGCACTTCTTCCGGGTGCTCCGTTAAGGCGCCATAACGAACCGCGAGCCGATCAGTTTCAACCTTTGGCAGGTTTTTTAATTTCTCATCAAAAATATTATGTTCATGAACCGCTACTACTCCAAGCCGCCAACCCGTTACGCCAAAATACTTTGAGAACGAATAGACACCGACCGTATTATAAGGCATTTCCGTCATTAAGGAACGGAACTCCTTCACAAAGGTACAATACACATCATCCGAAATAATCATCAATTCCGGATTGTGCTCCGAGACGATTTCTTTCAGCTCACGGACCGTTTCTGGACGAATCGCGACGGACGGTGGATTGCTCGGATTCACAATGAACAGTGCTTTGATCGTCTTATCTTTCAGCTTCTCGAGCTCAGAAGTCGGGTATTGCCAGGTATGCGATCCATCCTCCCGCAGCTCAGACGCATGGATCTCCACAGTATCGAAATGATATCTCGGCAAATGCGGAACCTCCAAATACGGCGTAAAGATCGGAACCATAATCGCAATCCGATCCCCAGGATGAAGCAGCGCATTCGCAACTAATGTATCGAAAAGATAACACATCGCTGCCGTCGCCCCTTCGACGGCAAAAAGATCAAATTTGCCGATGTCCTTATCCCCATATACTTCTTGAATAATATAGTCGTTGACGATTTCCTCCATATGACGCAGCATCCGGTCGGGAACGGGATAATTATCGCCGATAATGCCATCTACAAGCTCATGCACCCAGGCATCGGGATCAAACCCTTGCGTCACAATTCCGAATTCGACGGCTTTCCGTAAGAAATCCATGCCCGGATAATCAGGATGATGATCGGCATAGGCCATGAACCGATTATAAATCCCCGGCTTCTTCGCCATCCCTGCCAAGTCGCCATCCTCCCACGTCATCTTCGCTTCCGTCACCGCATAATGCCCTAATGTAAAAAAAGCATCCCGCGGCGTGCTGGCGATCCAGTTCGGATTTCCCCGGCCTGCATTTAACATGATCTTCGTACTCTTACGTGAACCCTCTTCTGCATAGCTAATTAATTTATCCTTCAGCTCAAAAGGACTGAGCTTGCCATATCGCTCCTCAATCTCGCGACGCTGCATATTATCGGTCATATCAAGTATCTCTCCTTTTCTCGTTGTCGGACCCTCTTCTTGTCTTTCTTCGTGATCATATGTCTAGAGTAGGGCTACGATAATAGCGCCCCAAATGGTGAGCAGGATATTCCCGATGGCATACGTCACCGTATATCCTAGAACCGGGACTTGGCTCTTCGCGACTTCTGTGATCGCACCGATTGCAGCCGTAGTCGTCTGCGCCCCTGCGCAGGCGCCAAGCGTAATCGCCGGATGGAACTTGAAGAAGTATTTGCCGATTAGCAGTCCGACGAGCAGCGGAATTAACGTCACGAAGATACCTGCTATGAACATACTGAGTCCTGACTGCTTAATGCCGGAGACGAACCCGGGCCCCGCCGAGATACCGACGACCGCAACGAAGGTCGTTAAACCGACATTGTTGAAGACCCAGACGGCCCCTTCTGGAATGCGCCCGAAGGTCGGGTGCAAGGATCGCAGCCAGCCGAAGATGAGCCCCATAATGAGCGCCCCACCACTCGTCGTCAGACTGATCGGAATCCCTGCGATATGTGCCGTTGGAATACCAATCAGACCGCCGAGCAGCACGCCGAATCCGACGAAGATCATGTCGGTCTCGCTTGATTTATGCGCAGCGTAGCCGATACGTTTGGCAACCGCCTCCACCGCCGACTGAGGACCAACGATCACGAGCACATCCCCGCGATGCAGCTTCGTATGGCGCAGCGGAAGCTCTTCACCCTGCCGTTTCAGCGCTGAGACATAAACGCCGCGGGATAACATCTTGAAGCTCACGTCATGGGTCGTCATACCGATTACGGCTTTGCTCGTCACCACTACCTCCAATGTTTCAATCGGAAAGTCAAACAACTCTTCATCGAACATTTCTTCTCCTATGACGTCATCCACGAATAGATCCATGTTGCGCTTGGTCATCCCAATCACGACAATATCGCCCGCTTCCAGCACCATGTTCGGCGTCGCATCGATCATCCCTAATTTGGTCTTGATTCGAAGAATGAAGATCCGCTTGTCCTTTCCTTTGAATCGCTGCTCTATATCACCGACGGTCTGTCCAATATAATGCTCGTTCTCTACGACATAGGCACGATAGACATTGAAGCGGTAGCCCGAGCTAATCTCTGGATTTTCCTGTGTCACGCCAACCTCTTCTTCAAGCTGCTTGCATGCTTCGGCAAGGTTAATCCCTAGAATTTTGGGACCCATGGCAGACAAGAACCAAGCCGCCCCAGCGGTTCCAAATATGTACGTAATTGCATAACCGACGACGACGAAGCTGATCATCGATTCCTGTTCTGCTGCAGCAAGCTTTAATCCATTGATCGCATCCGAGGCGACCCCAATGACCGCCGATTGGGTTAGGGAGCCTGCGAGCAAGCCTGCGCCTTGACCTGGGTTATAGCCCAAGATTCGTGCAGCAACATAAGCGGCTGCCAGTCCCGTAACACAGACAATGACGGCGAATAGCACTTGCGGCAGCCCGTCCTTCTTCAACCCATGAACGAATTGTGGACCAACACGGTACCCCATCGCGAACAGGAAGAGGAGGAAGAAAATCGATTTGACCGTCGGTGAGATCGTAATGTCCAATTGACCGATGAGCACACCTGTCAACAGAACCCCTGTCACCGCTCCAACACGGAAAGAACCAATCTTAATTCGACCAACAGCATATCCAACGCCTAGGGTCAGAAACACAGCCAGCTCCGGATACTTCTGAAACAAATCATGCACCCATTGCATTCCAATCCGCCTTTCACTGCCTTATTTGACAACATTTTCTCTTAGCGTTTCCTACTCTACAACGCATCATGCAAGAAGAATCAACACAAATGAGTTGACACACATATAGTTAGGCGCCATACTATATGTATGGCCAATAACAATAAAGAATCAGCTGACATGAATCTTATTCCCTCGCTTGCACAAACGCAGCGCCAGGTTGAGCGCTACGATCTAGACGTAGATGCACAAGCCGTGCTCGTCGCAGCCCGTTTGATGGCAGCAGGAGCCAAGCTTGGGCATGCCGCAGAAATCCATTTCTCCAGATTCGGATTATCGACAGGGCGATATCGATTGCTAGCAGATCTTGAAGATAACGATGGAGAAGAGCTGCCCTCACAGCTTGCGGAAAATCTAGGCGTCACACGCGCTACCGTCACAGGCTTAATCGAGATTCTAGAACGGGATGGACTTGTATCTCGTCGTACGAGCTCTGTCGATGGCCGCCAGAAGTCGGTCGTCTTGACTGAGGGAGGAGCGAAGAAGCTGCGTGATATGGCATCGGAGCATTACGCTAGACTCGAAGCCATGGTCGGCTTACTAAGCATCGAAGAGCGAACCGTGTTTCTCGATCTGCTAGGACGTGTTACGCAAGGAATCTCGGCGCTTACGGACGAATCACTTTGAATCAACAGAACCCAAACCATAGGAGCACATCCCAGAAAGGAAAAACGGGCTAGGTTAGCTAGCCCGTTTTAACCGCCATATAGTTAGGACCCTAATTATATAAAGCAATGCTGTTCGATCTAAACAAGAAAGGAGTAATAACATGCGCAACATGAATGACCCAAATCAATCAGAAGAGGTTTATGGGATTCGATCCGCCCGTTCTCGCAGGAAGCCTTTCGTGCTGTGGCGCGAATTGATTCCAGCCTATCTGGCCCCTGCCATCATGGCAGGCATTGGGGGACTCGTCACGGCCGACAAGGTGCTGCAAATACGAGCTTTAACGACGATTGGAGGAACATCCTTGTTGGTGGCTTTATTGGTTGGCCTCTGGCTGAATAGCCGTGGGAACCGTAAACGATGGGTTGCGGGTGCACCACGCGTGGTTGTCGTAGGGGCGTTTGCGCTTGCAGGTGCATTGTTCGGTCTATTCGCGGCGTGGGGGACTCCGATTCTGCTGGACCTTATCAATCCGAATCATCATTGGGTTTGGTTCGATCAAATCGGGTTTGATTTTCCGCTGTCAGGGGCGATTGCCTGCACAACCATGAGTTGGCGGTGGCGAGCTTCAATCACCAAATAAATTCATTAGAGGAGAGATTTAAAGATGATCGCTATTATTGGAGCAACAGGTACAATTGGAAATGCACTTTTGAAACGTTTGATGGAGCTTGGCGTGCCAGTCCGGGCACTGACTAGAGAGCCTGATAAACTTCATCAACAAATCGGAAATTTAGGGTTGTCTAGGGTTGAGATCTGCGCTGCCGATGCAAATGATCCCGAATCGATGCGCCGTGCATTAGAAGGTGCCAGTCAACTATTCCTAGCTTTGTCCAACAGTCCAAGACAAGTCGAACTAGAAACATCGATCATTCAGATCGCTGCTCAAGAAGGAATCGAACACATCGTCAAAATATCCAGTCCAGCTTATGAGAAGAGTTCTCCTGTCGCTGTGGCGGGCTGGCATGCCGAAATCGAGCAAGCTTTGGTTGCATCCGGCTTGATCTATACGGTGCTGCGTCCCTATGCGTTTATGCAAAATTTACTGCGTCTCGCACCAACCATTACAACCCAAGATGTCTTCTTCGGCTGTATCGGAGATTCGCCATGCAACTTCATTGACTGTCGAGATATTGCTGATGTTGCTGCAGTAGCTCTAACCAATCAAAAGCCGGCTTGCGGCATCTATACACTGACAGGGTCAGAAACGTTCACTTACCCACAGATCGCAGATAAACTGTCTACCCTGCTCAATCGGCCGATCCGATTTATCAACCTGAAGCCCGAGGCGCTGCGGAGCGATTTGATCGTACATGGACACATGCCGCCTTGGCTCGCAGAACACGTCGTGGAAATTCAAACGATGTCTACCGTTGTACCGGAGAAGCCTACGAATACCGTACAAAGTCTGCTCGGCAGAGAACCCCGTACATTAGATGCTTTTCTACAGGAGAATAGAAATAGTTTTCAGGCAAGACGTTAACTAAAAAGTAGGTTGAAGATATGATCGTGAAAAATCCCCCTAACTCGTATTCGTTCAAGGTTAGGGGGATTTTCATATCCTATGAATTGGTCTATCCTTTTACCCGAGGTGCTTTGAGATACCCTTGGTCTCCGTAGGGTTGCAGCTTCTCAGCCCACAATTCCTCTAGCACTTTAATCTCCGACTCATATTCCTTAAGCTCCTCCTCCGTGGAATACGTCTCAACAGAGGGCTTGAGTTGTTCGATCACCTCGAACGTAAAGGCTTCTTCCCCATATTGATTCCAATCTTGCTGCAGAGCCTTGTTCATATGCGACCCCATTTTCAACTGGAACGTGTGCCGATTCCAGATCGTGTCGAGATACATACTGCTGCCGAGTAGAATTTTGCCATTTTCCTTATTTTGAATTTGATACACGCCCATTGGACGCAGCGTCTGTCCTATTTGCTTCGCAAGTTGTTTGCGTGTTTGTTTCTCTGTCATGTTCAACCTTCCTTCCAGCTTTATTGAACCTTCACCCAATAGGAGCTCCCATCTTCAAGACGATCTAAGAAGCTGTATTCGATGAGGTATCTGCGCAGCGTAACGAAGTCGTCACTTGCTGTCTTCAGCACTTCATTCACTTCGTGCTCCGTATATTTGCGATTCCGTTCGAACCGCTGCATGAGATGCATTAGAATCGACATCTTGCGTTTTTCCTTACGCGGGAACTCTGTGAGTCTGCCATCTGTACCGTCTGGAAAATACTTATTAATGATAGACTCATGTTCTTGCTCCGTAATGGCATACCGCTCATCCAGGCTCGTCGCCGTACGCGGCACCGCCATGAATTTGGGCCGCTCTGCGCCGCCCTTCCCCTCCGCCAACTCCATAATCGCGAGGAAGATACGGGCTTGCTTCATCTTCTCTCGCATCGAGAAGCGGTGGTTGCGAATCGTCGAAGCACTGCCGCCCTGCTCTTTGACGATTTCATTATCGTTCATGCCGTCGTAGAAGCGCTGTACCAAATCTTTCTGAAGATCGGTAAGTCCCGTCAGCTTCTTATCCATGCCGATCAAGACGTCGAACATGGAATCATGTTGCCGCGCAACATGCACTTGAGCAAATTTCTTCGCTTCATACATGACACCTTCATCGGTATAGATAATTCCGGTGGTGAATGCTTCACCACATACAAGACATATATATTGATCCTGAGCTGCATCATAGACATAACCTTGCTTCAATTGTTCAACAGTAGCGCTCCAGAACAATTCATTCACTTCACTCACATAAACACATCCTAATAACGTTTGTAATTTATATAGATATGATAACAAAATGTCTATAATATATCAATGTCCGATATGAGAAAACCTCTTTCGTGGTATCTCCCAGGCCTTCACAGACCGGGTTCCATCTATTCTACAAACGGAAACAACAGCTTCTGATTTTCGCTCGAATACATATTTTCCTTGGTAATCACCTTCGAGCCCGTATCGATTCGCGGACTCACACGTTTCCCATCGATAGCCTCAACCGCCGTCTTTACGGCAGAATACCCCATGTTGAAAGGCTTCTGAATGACCGTCGCCAGCAGTACGCCGTCCTCTAGCATCCGAATCTCACCCATCGAGCTATCGATGCCGACAGCAACGACCTGTGATTGCATCTTCAGATCTTGAATCGCTTTGCCAATGCCGAACGTGGTCGGTTCGTTCAATCCGATAATCGCCCTCAAGTTCGGCTTCGTCTTGAGCAGCGACTTCGCAATATCATAAGAGGTCTGAACGGATCCATTGCTGTAGTACGGGCCGAGCAGGGTGTAGTTCCCGTATCGGTGCAGAATCTCAAGCGCCCCGCTCTCTCGCTCCATTGCCGTAGCCGATTCCTTGACGAAATTAATCACCGCAATCTCCGCATGCGAATCCACATGCGTACGCAAGATTTCTGCCGTCCGCCTGCCCGCATCGGTATTATCCGTTCCGATGAAGCTCTTCGAGATCCCGCCATTGAGACCTGAGTCGACCGTAATGAGTGTAATGCCAGCAGCCACAATTTCCTTCGCAACGGGAACAATTCGATTATAGTCTGTCGCAGCCAGAATAATGGCTTTCGGCTTCTTCTTGATCGCTTCTTGCAGCAGCGCAATCTGTTCATCCACATCCACTTCCGCTCTCGTCCCCATCACTTCGATCTCAGCATCAAATTCCTTCGCGGCGCTAGCCACACCTTGGCGCATCACCTGCCAGAACTCAATCGTCGGGTCGATTGCCTTCGGCACGTAAATAATTGTCTTCTGTCCCGAGCCAAGTTCATGCGATACAATACGGAATCCGACCCAGCCCATGGCGATAACTCCGAGGAGCACAACCGAGATGAGCCTGATGCGTGTCCATCCCCTTCTCATGCTTCACCCTCCAATCGCAGCAGGGGAATCCGTAAAGTTACGATCATCCCCTCTTCCAGTTCACTCTCGAACCTGAGCCCGTAAGCTGCTCCAAAATTCAGCTTGACCCGGTGATCCACATTTACAACCCCAACACCATTTCCGCTCTTACTCTCCACTTTACGTTCCAGTAATGTTCGTGCTTGCTCCGAATCCATTCCAATGCCGTCATCGAATACTTGCAACTCGATGTCATCATCTACTCTTTTACCGGTGATTCGGATATGTCCTGACTCTGGCTTATGCTTCATTCCATGATAAATCGCATTCTCAACAATCGGCTGAAGCACGAGCTTCAGAATCTGGCAGTTGCCAATGTCCTCGTCGACTTCAATCGAATAGGTGAACTTTTTGCGATACCTCATCATCTGAATGGTCAAATAATTATGTATATGCTCCAGCTCGACGGAGATCGGAATGAGTTCATCCCCCTTGCTGATCGTCGAGCGAAGCAGCTTGGACAATGCCGAAGTCATATCCACGACTTCCTCCATCTTGCCCATCTCGGCCATCCAAATGATCGAATCCAATGTGTTATACAGGAAATGCGGCTGTATTTGTGCTTGAAGCGCTTTCAATTCACTCACCCGCTTCATTTCCTGCTCCTCGACAACCTGGTTCATCAACTCCTTGATCTTACTGATCATAATATTAAAGGTTCGCGCCAGCTTGCCAATCTCGTTCGTGTTATCAATCTCGACCCGAATATCGAAATCTCCTCGTTCTGCGAGCTTCATGTTCATCTCGAGCTTCTTCAGCGGCTTCGTGAGAGCATAGGAGAGCACAATGGAGATGGCGAGCGCCGCAATGAGACAGATGATCCCCCATAGTGCCGAAGTATACTGAATTTGCCGCTTGTTCCCGACGAGCTCATCCGGGTAGGTGACACTGACAATTTTCCAACCAAAACTCGTCGTATCTACGGTATAGATTTTCTTGTCACTCCCCTCCCCCAACGTCATCGAGCCATTCCACGTCTGTAATACCTTATCCAGCTGTTCCGACTTGAGCTGCGAATAGACGAGCTGCTGCTGTGGATGATAGACGAGATCGCCCGTCGGATCCACGATAAAGACATACCCGCGTTTCCCGAGCTCGATCTGCTTACAGAGGTTATTAATCAGCTTGTAATTCAGATCGACAAGCAAGACACCGCCGATCGTGTCATCTGTAGCAGGCAGCTCTCTGCTGATCGATACAACCCATCGATACTCATCACGAAAAATACGCTGCACATGCGATGAAGAGATATAGGCCTGATCTGTCCCAATGACCTTTTTATACCAGTCCTGCTCCTTGATCTGTGCAATCGAATTGAAATCAGCATGCTCGCGGTTCGATACGATCTCATCGCCTCTATCGCTAATAAACAGGATCGAAGAGATATCATCTCTGGAGGTGACAATCGAATTGAAATACTGGCTCACCTGTTTCTTCATTAAAGGCTTCACAAAGGCAGGCTCGTTCTGCTTAAGATACCGCTGCAAATCGTTGCTTCGCATCGCCAGCGCAGCGATACTCTCCATATTGCTGATGTAGGTCTGAATGTTCACTTTGACTTGTTCAATAAGCTGAGAGGTGTATTCTAAGGAGTTGTGGGTCACGGCGTCTGAGGAGAGCTTGTAGGTGCTATAGCTGAGGAGCGCCGTGGTACATAAAATGAGGCAGGAAAATGCTATGGCAATATGCGTGTGAATGCTGTGGTGTCTGAGCGGATTCCAGCCGTTCATACGACGCCGCTCCCTTTGTTCGTTTGTCTGAATTCCTTCGGCGTCATTCCCATATTCCGCTTGAAGATAACGCTGAAGTATTGCGGATCGCCATACCCGACGCGGGCTGCGATTTCATAGGTTTTCAAGTTGGTAATGGTGAGCAATTCTTTGGCTTTCTCAAGCCGCACACGGGTCAAATACTCCACAAAGGTCTCGCCGGTATGCTGTTTAAAGGTAGCGCTGAAGTAGCTGATACTCATGAAGATATGATTGCATAATTGATTAAGCGAGAAATTCTCATCCCCATACTGCTCTCGAATATAGGCTTCGGCCAACTGCATCTGGGAGCTCGCCATCGTAGAACGCTGCTCAGATAACTGCTGAATCATGTTGTGGCACAGTTCTTCCAGATAAGTCCGTGCCTCGTCGAGCGTTCGGAAATGTTTCACTTGAGCGAAAGGATCGCCCTGCAGCATCGTCGATAACTCGAATCCGATGTCTGCCACGAAGTTCATAAGGGAGACCAGCAGCTGATAAATCGTGCTCCGGCATTGATCTATCGGACAGGAGAAGCTCTTCAGTTCATCGAACCAATCACGAAGCACCCCAGAGACAACATGACTCTTACCTGTTTTCATCGCTGCGAGCATATTTTTCTCCCAAGCTGTATACCTTGTGTGATCCCACCCATTGCCATATTCTAGATCCTGAATCGAGATAACCTTATCCTTGCCGAGCAAGAAACGGTAATCAAGCGATGATAGCGCTTCCTGAAATGATTTTGAAATCTCAGCGAGATCTGTACATTTACGCCCGATCCCAATCGTGAGCGTCAGCTTCAAGTACCGTTCAATACTGCTGCGGACTTGCTCTGACCAGAGCTGTGCTTTCACTTCCAACTCTTCAAGGGGTCCGGACAGGATGGCTGCAATTTTATCATCCCGTGTCTGGAAGACGACTCCGCCATTTTCTTGCTCGAGCTGCTCTTGCATGATATTAAATGCCGCGAACCGGAGCAGCGCATCATCGCCTTTGTTATCGCTCACCTTCGTATCCAGTTCACCTACCAATGCGATATAGGTCGGACCGGGCAAGGTAATCTGAAAATGCTGAAGCTTCGGCTCGAACACCTCTCGCTTCATCCGGGATGCCGTAAGACTCTCCAAGAACCGTTCCCGCAGCAGCGGAAAGCTCTGATTCAATTGGATTCGTAGTGCGCTCAGATCTTCTCGCTGCTTACATTCAATATCAAGCTCCTGCTTCATCTTACCTAGAAATTCATTGAATTCCTTCGAATTAATCGGCTTAAGCAAATAGTCATTCACTTTTAGCTGAAGGGCCTGCTTCGCATAATCGAAATCTTCATAGCCGGTGACAATCACGACTTTGACATCTCGATAACGCTCGAATACCTCGCGCGTCAGCTCCAGACCATCCATAAATGGCATGCAAATGTCCGTAATAATGACATCCGGTCTTTGCTGCTCAATCGCCGCAAGTGCGTCTCTTCCATTATCATAATCACCAATGAATTCAAATCCGCAAGCCTGCCAATCGGTCTTTCGCTTAATGCCTTCGCGAACTTCATCTTCATCGTCCACCAAGATGATTCGATACATGACGTGCCCCCTCTGCTCTCGGATTGGTCATATCTTAGCAATAGCATAATAGAGGCTGCCCCGATGGGCAACCTCTAATTTGTTCGGATGTATTCGGATTCGATTAATCGTACAGCAGCGGTTTGATCTCATCGGAATCGATGTTGTTCTTGTCATACCAGTGGAAGCCGGTATCGATGTTTTTGTCTACTGCTTCACCTTTTATCGCCATGACAGCGGCTTTAACGGACCAGTAACCAATACCGATTGGATCTTGTGTGATGGCTCCTGCCATGGTTCCGCTACGTACAGCATCCGTCTGCTGCTTCCCGGAGTCATAACCGATAATCGTAATCTGGCCATTTTTCTTCAGCTCGTTCACGGCATTGACAACCCCAATTGCAGAGCCCTCATTGGCACCGAAGAAGCCTTTAAGGTTCGGATGCGCCTGCATAATTGCCTTCGCGAGGTCGGTCGACTTCAACTGGTCCCCACCGCCGTATTGGATATCGACGATTTTAATATTGGGATATTTCGATTCGATCTGATTCTTGAAGCCATCGCGACGATCGATGCCCGTGCGGCTCGTCTGGTCATGGACGATCAACGCGACTTCGCCGGAGCTTCCGATGAATTCAGCCATCTTATCTGCTGCGAGCGCAGCCGCCTTCACGTTGTCCGTCGCAGCTGTAGCGACCGGGATATCGCTATCCACCCCGGAGTCAAAGCCAATGACCGGGATATTGTTCGATTTCGCTTTCTCCAGCAGCGGTAATGCCGCTTTGCTATCCAGCGCCGCGAACGCGATGGCACTTGGTTTCTTATCTAATGCCGTCTGCAGCATTTCAATTTGTTTGTCGACCTGCGATTCGGTCTCCGGGCCTTCGAAGGTAATTTTCACGTCGAATTCCTTCGCCGCTTTCTCCGCACCGCTCTTCACCGCTTGCCAGAATTGATGTTGGAACCCTTTCGAGATGACTGGAATGTATGTCTTACCGTCCCCTTTGTCTCCACTTGAACAAGCGCCTAGTACAGTTGTCAAAGACAACATCATCGCCAGCAGGATGAACCATTGTTTCCGTTTCATGCTCGTTTCCCCCTCAATTATTATCATGTTCCTATATCACTCTGCACCGCAGAGAAGATACCTTACCCAGCTTACCGTTTACGTCGGCGAAGAATATCCGCATACACCGCAAGAATAATGACAAACCCAACTATCACCGTCTGCCACTCCGGTGCAACTGAGAGAATACGCAGCCCATTCGTCAATACACTCATGATCAACGCACCGATGACGGTACCCAGAATCGAACCGGCGCCGCCGCTCAGGGAAGTGCCGCCAATCACGACCGCTGCAATCGCATCGAGCTCATAGCCGCTGCCGAGTGCAGGCTGAGCGGAATTGAGACGTGATGCCATCAAGATACCTGCAATGCCACTGAATACCCCTGTCATCGTATAAATCACGATTTTCCAACGAACGGTATTCACGCCGGATAAGCGTGTTGCCTCTTCATTACTGCCGAGCGCAAAGGTATAACGACCAATTAAAGTTTTCGTGAGAATAATGCTCGCGAGCACGCCCAGCCCTAGGAAGATCAGAATCGCATTCGGAATGCCTGGAATCAGCTTCCCCATCGAAATTTTGGCGAAATTCGGATAATCATTGAAGTAGATCGGCTTGGTTCCCGAAATGACAAGGGATAATCCCTTCGTAATCATCATCATGGCAAGTGTCGCGATGAACGGCGGAATCTTCATCTTCGCAACCATGAGGCCACTCGTTAATCCGCACAACGCTCCCGCTAGAATCCCCCCAATAACACCGAGAGGCAGCGATACATGCCAGAAATTAATGATCACACCTGCCATGACCGACGAGAACGTCATGACCGTACCAACCGAGAGATCAATCCCTCCGGTGATAATAACGAAGGTGGAACCGAGCGCGAGCACGCCAATGACGGCCGTAGATAGCATGATCCCTACCAGATTATCGAAGACGAAGAAATTGCTAGACGATAAAGAGAAGAAGACAATCAATACAATCAAGCTGGCGAAGGCTAGAATCTTCTGCTTCGCACCAGACCCTGCGACAGCCTTCTTCTGGTGCGTCTGAACTGGCTGTTTCTCTACAATGGTAGTACCCTTCATAACATGAACCCCTTCCCGTTATCCTTCTCTATCCACTGATTCGCATCGTAGCCAGCCGCATAATCTCTTCCTGCGTCGCCTCTTCTCTACTCAACTCACCGGTAATCCGTCCCTCACACATGACGATCACACGATGGCTCATCCGCAGAATCTCCGGCAGCTCCGAAGAGATCATAATGATCGACTTCCCTTCACTTGCCAACTGTTCTAATAGCTTGTAGATTTCAGCTTTAGCACCAACATCAATCCCGCGCGTCGGTTCATCGAAGATAAGCACCTGGCAATCTCGTGTCAGCCATTTCCCAATAACGACCTTCTGCTGATTGCCGCCAGAGAGGAACTTCACGGTCTGATGTACACCCGGGGTCTTAATGGATAAGGCCTCGGTATAGAACTCTGCGTTGCGATGCATCTCCTTCGTTCGCATCCAACCAAGCCGTCTGAATCTGGCATAGTTCGAGATCGCGATATTCTCTCGTACATCCATATCCACGAGCAGCCCGTATCGCTTGCGGTCTTCGGACAAATAACCGATCCCGTGTCTAACTGCATCATGCGGATTTCGTATGCGCACCTGCTGACCTTGCATGCGAATCTTCCCTTGATCCACGGGATCCGCTCCGAATATCGCACGTGCGACCTCGGTTCGACCTGCGCCCATGAGTCCAGCGAACCCGACAATTTCTCCTTTTCTCACATGGAAATGGATATCCTTAAGCTCCTTACCACGAGAAATCCCCTCCACTTCGAGCACCATCTCGGCATCCGAAGAAGTTGCTTCAATCTGTGCCTTGTTAAAGAGCTCGCGACCTACCATCATGCTAATGATCTGATCGATCGTTACTGATTCCGTGAGGACGGTATCCACATAACAGCCATCTCGCATGACCGTAATTCGGTCTGTAATCTGCTTAAGCTCTTCCATTCGGTGCGATATATATACAATACCAACGCCTTTCTGGCGCAATTGCTCAATCATACGGAACAGCTCCTGAATTTCCGAGTCTGTTAATGCTGCCGTCGGCTCATCCATGATCAGGACTTCTGCTTGAAAGGACAGCGCCTTCGCAATCTCCACCATTTGCTGCTTTGCAACTGACAATTCCGATACTTTGATCCGCGGATCTATCTTCACATTCATCTGATCGAGCAGCACCTGTACGCGTCGGTTCAACTCTTGATCATCAACGAACAACCCGAGATAACGCGGTTCACGACCAATATACATGTTCTGTGCCACCGTCAGATGCGGCATGAGATTCAGCTCTTGATGGATAATGCTAATCCCTAATTGCTGCGCGGTCCGCGTATCCGGAATGTCCACTTCCTGTCCTTTGAAAAGAATGCGTCCCGCATCCTTCTTATAAACACCTGTCGCGATTTTCATCATCGTCGACTTGCCAGCTCCATTCTCCCCGACAAGCGCATGCACCTCACCAGCCAATAGCTCAAACTGACATCGGTCTAAGGCGTGTACACCTGGAAAATGCTTGTCGATTCCTTCCATGCGCAGCAGCGCTTCGCTCATCGTTATATCCCCCCCGCTATCTTGTAAACTTATTGTAGGACCAAAGTCACTGACATGAAATGGAATAATCTCTGTAAAAAAGTTTATTATTTTATGTTTTCACCCTCTAAAAATAAAAAAGAAACGTTCCGATCGTCCCTTACTTGAACGATAAAACGCTTCTTTCGACTTACCATAAACTTCGAATCCATGTAAATAACCAAGCATAACATCCAATCAGTCCGCATCCGCCTAGTATTCCGGTAATCAATCGCCGCCAATTGCTTGATTCCTTCACCTTAAGCCGCTGAAGCAGCCAGTCGATGAACATAATACCTAAGCCAATCAAGCTGACACCAAGTGTGATCCGAACGGACATCAGCAAAAGAATGACCATACCGATTTGACCAAGAATAACCCCCGTACAACGTGCGCAGATCGGGAACTGATAACCTTGCCAGGCAAAGCTGCGGTCCGCTCGCTGATGACAACCGGATTGGCAGCCAATCCGCATAAGACGCAGCCAAATCGCATCTTTTCGTGACAAAGTGGTCGGTCCCATTACTTAAATCTGGCTCCGCATGATACACACATCCGGGATGCTTTCGACTTGCTCTTCCCCATCCCGCATAGCCCACACAAAAAGCCAATTGGCCCGAGTATCAAAAATCCAAGACACCCTTTCCCTGCACCGAAACCTTTCGTCTCCGTCTCCGAGATAATTTGGATTTGATCACTGCCACACTTTGGACAACCCATCTTCATTCCCCTCTCATGTCTTAAACTCTCCAACAACGTATTATGTACCTTCCTCCCGTTCAAGCAACGACTAAACGAGGGAATTTATGGATAAAATCCATAGTTATAACATATCATAATCCCAGTTTACGCGCGATGAAAATGCGCGATGTCTTTGAAAAAAATGTTGATTCATGTTGAAATTTACACATATATGAATTCTACAAATAAGGAGTGACAACCATGCAAATGCAACGCGGAAAATTCGAAGGATTACAGCAATTATCCAATAAACAAGGCATTATTGCCGCCTTAGCGATTGACCAACGGGGATCGATGAAGAAGATGATTCAGAAGGTTAAAGGCGACGATTACCGGATCGAACAAGTCCATGCCTTCAAAGCAGCTGTCTCTCGCGAGCTAACTCCTTATGTTAGTGCGATTCTACTCGATCTGGAGACAGGTTCCGAAGGAATCAAGACCAAAGCTGCAGATGCTGGACTCCTCTTGTCTTACGAGAAAACAGGCTACGACGCTACTGAACCGGGTCGATTGCCTGACCTCATCGCAGATCTGTCTGCGCTACGAATTCAAGAACATGGCGGGCATGCCGTCAAAATATTAGTCTACTACGATCCGAGTGAACCTGCTGAGATTAACGAACAAAAGCATGCCTTTCTAGAACGTGTAGGCGCGGAGTGCAAAGCCGTCGATATCCCGCTGTTCGTAGAGCCGATCGTCTATGATGCGGACATTGCCGATGACAAGAGCTTGGAATTCGCGAGATTGAAGCCGGCCAAAGTTAAAGAGACGATCAAAGAATTCACGAAGCCTCGTTATGCCATTGACGTGCTGAAGCTCGAAGTTCCGGTCAATTTCAACTATGTCGAAGGATTTGCGAAAGGTGAGATTGCTTATACGCAAGCTGAAGCAGCGGCGCACTTCAAGGAAGCTTCCGATCTAGCGACCGTGCCGTTCATCTACCTTAGCGCCGGCGTCACCTCCGAACTCTTCCGGGAGACGGTTGCATTCGCGGCCACAGCAGGCGCGAACTTCTGCGGCGTCTTATGCGGCCGAGCCACTTGGTTCGACGGTGTTGCTGCGTATGGTGAAGGCGGCGAAGCAGGGCTCGCCACTTGGCTGCAAACAAAAGGGAAAGAGAATATCGATCTGCTTAATGCTGAGCTCGAGCGTGGCGCTAAACCGTGGTGGTCCGTCTATGGATCATCGGTAGATGATATCGAAGTGATTGGTTAACCATTCTTTTCTAATAAATTGAAGAAAAAAGAGGCGGCCCTTGAGATTAGGACCGCCTCTTCTATTTATTTCAGTTCTATTTCCAGCGCATGGAGGCACGGAAGCAGTTCGGGCTGCTCGAACGTACGCAGATACGCGATCAGCCCTTTCATAATGAGCCGCTGTGGTTCCGGCTTGGCCCACTCTTCATCCAGCACATCGCAGCAAGCCAAGAGTTCGGCCTGTACTGGCGACGTACCTGGCATGTCACTTACGAGCTGTCGTAACTGATTTAACGCTTGATCCACGGGCGAGATCAACTGTCCTCGCCCTTCCTCCGCCATTTTCATAAAATTACGCATGTTGCCCATGGACAGGATCGGCTTCCCACCCTGCTTCATCATCCCTTGCACCACATCATCCAATCGCTCCATGAAGAACGCGATCAGACGTTCAGGCTCGAATTTCTTACGATACAACAGCATGTAGCTCGTATAATCGGCCACAATCGCTTGGAAGATCGTCGAAGCATCGATGGCATACGGCTCTGCTGCTTCGCCGAAAATCTCCACGATACTTTCATAGAACCAATACAGTGTCATGGACTTCGACTTGAACATGAATCGATGCATCTCTTCATTGATCTGAATCGCCTGCTCGTTCATCATCATCACGATGAATTCCTGATGCTGCATGATCTGCTCGAGCTGGAGCATCAATTGTCTCGATAATCGATCCCGCGGCGAGAGGCTCTGATCCTTCGCCACGGACAACATTTCGCGTGTCATGAGATCATAATAATGTTCAAAGGCCGAGATCAGCACATCTTCCTTAGACTTGAAGTAGAAGTACAGCGAGCCTTTAGCGATGCCGAGCACGTCCGCAATCTCTTGAATCGATGTCGCATGAAATCCTTTCTGCGCGAAGCATTTCATCGCGGCTTCTAATATCAGCACTCGTTTTGAATTCAATTTGAACACGTCTCCTTAGATCATTTCCTCGCGTTCTTTTTTGCGGAACCGCATTAAGAATTCATACACGACTGGCACGATCACAAGGGTGAGCAGCGTCGAGCTTGTCAGACCGCCGATGACCGTTACCCCAAGACCTTTCGAGATAATCCCTGCACCCTCAAATCCGAGCGCTAACGGAATTAATGCACCAATCGTCGCAAGTGCTGTCATAAGGATCGGGCGAAGACGAGTCACTGCTGCTTCGAGAAGCGCTTCACGCGTCGTAAGTCCTTCCCGCTCTTTATGAATAACACGGTCGAGCAATACGATCGCATTCGTCACGACAATACCAATGAGCATCAATGCGCCCATCATCGCGGATACACTGATGGTCTCGCCTGCAAGCCAGAGCGCTACAAGTGCACCAATGATCGCGAACGGCAAGGAGAATAGGATCGCCAGTGGAGCGAGTGCGCCACCAAATGTCACGACAAGGACGAAGTAGACAATCGCAATCGCTGCAGCCATCGCAAGACCGAGTTGAGTAAAGGTCTCTGTAATTTGCTCCGTTACACCGCCGAATTCAACCTTAACTGTCGAAGGCAGGTTCAGTGCGTCAATACTCGTCTTCAGATTCGTAGATGCTTTGGACACATCCGCCGTTGTCATATCCGCTGTGACACTGACGAACATCCGGTCATCTTTGCGTGTAATTGTGTTCGGCGATTCGCCTTCCTTCACTTCTACAACATCTTTGATCGGTACTTCCATACCAAGTGGGGAAGTGATTTTCGTATTTTTGATATCATCAATATTCGCATATTTCTTCTCGTCTACTTGAACGTAGACTTTGTATTCCTTGCCTTCGTTCTCAATCGTCGTTAGCACAGGACGTTCCCGAACAGGACTTAGCTTCATCGCAACTTGCCCTGCCGTCAATCCCAGCTTGCTGAGCTTCTCTTGATCAGCAACAAGCGTGTACTGCGCATACGTCTGCTTCATGCTTGACTCGACTTTTTCGAAGGTCTTATCCTTTTTCATAACCTCTTCAATCTTCTCAACAGCTGGCTTAATGTCGGTTAGGGAATCCCCGTATACCGTCAAGGTCATCTTGCTGCCGCCAAAGCTGCCAGCACCCATGTCCATCTGCTTCCACTGCCCCTCGGACGGAGCCGCTTGCTTAATGCCTTCGACGAGTGCTTTCTGCTCCTCTGCGAAGTTCTTCGTCTTTGGATCGTAAATCACATAGAACAACGCGGAATTCGAAGACCCGCCACCCATACTCATCATCGGATTGCCGCTAGAGCCAATCGAATATTGTATCTTCTCGACGCCTTCACGCTTCATTATAAATTTCTCCGCTTCAAGCGCATGCTTCTCGACATCTGCACGGAGTTCTCCCGGTGCTGGGGAGTACGTGACCATGACCATCTTCTCTTCTTGTTCAGGCAAGAAGCTTACACCGACCGCTTTGGTTAAGAACAAGCTGCCTACAAGCAATAGAATCGCCGCGCCGAATGTAATGAGTTTATGGTTCAAACACCACGTCAACACACGTTTGTAGAAATTCCCCAAAACGCCAGGCTTATCATCATGATTTTTCGCATTCTTGATGCCATTCTTGAACATCTGATGTCCCAGCATCGGTACGATCGTAATCGCTACGAGCAGGGAAGCAAGCAATGCGAACACCATCGTGAGCGCGAATGGCATGAATAACTCACCAACCATGCCGCTAACAAGCGCTAATGGCAGGAATACGGCAATCGTTACAATGGTCGAAGACATGATCGGCATGAACATTTCTTTCGTCGCTTCCAGGATCAATGCTTTACCCTTAAGCTTCTCGGAGCTTAACGTCATTCTTCGGTATATATTCTCAATAACGACAATCGAGTCATCCACGACCCGTCCGATGGCTACCGTCATGGCGCCTAGCGACATCATATTCAGCGTAATGTCCATTTCACGCAGTACGAGTATCCCAATAAGCAAGGACAATGGAATCGAAATGATAGAGATGATTGTTGTCCGGAAGTTACGTAAGAACAACAAAATAATAATGACCGCGAATAATGCACCGAATGCAGCCTTACTCAACATCGTGGATACAGATTGCTCAATCGGTTTCCCTTGATCGAGCATAACAACGAGTTTCATCCCTTTATAATCTTGCTCGAACTTTTCCGACTGCTTCTTCACGGCATTCACGACTTCAACCGTGTTCGCATCCGCGGCTTTTACAATTTGAATACTGATCGATTCCTTGCCGTTCGTGCGAGAGATCGATTCAGCTTTGCTCACCAATTGAATATCTGCAATATCCTTCAAGGCGACAGTCGGCAAGCCCGCAGGCATCCCTGCCGCTGCTCCAGCACCTGCTTGCGCCCCGCCTGCAGGCATTTGTCCTGCAACTGCTGTATTCCCCGCTGCGCCACCGGCTGGCATTCCTGCTTTACCTGCCCCCATCGGTGCGCCTTGCGCTCCGCTTGGTGTTCCTGCTGCGCTTGGGATGAGTGGAATACGAATTGCCTTCAAATCATCCAAGCTTTGCACATTCCCGTCGACAACGATTGTCTTTTGGGATTTGCCCATCTCGAAGAGACCAAGCGGCACATTGAGTGCCGATCCTTGCACAATCCCTTTTACAGTATCGTCAGAAAGACCGAGCTCCTTCATTTTGGCCTGATTAAACGTCAGCTGTACTTCCTTCAACTGCTGTCCAGCAATCGAAACATCGGAGACCCCATTCAGACCCTCGAAGCTTGGTTTCACTTCGTTCTCGATGACCTTCGTCAGCTCTTCCATCGACAAAGATTCGTCCGATACACTGAGCGTAATGACTGGGAAAGTGTTCATGCTTATTCGCGAAATCGATGTATCTTGCGCCCCGTCGGGCAACGCTACCGTCGATGCTGCCTCGCGAATATCCGAGGCGGCCTTCTCCATATCCAGTCCATAATCATATTCCACCGTGATGGCAGACACGTTCTCCATCGAAGTCGATGTCACGGTTTTCACACCGGATAAATTTTTGAACCTTTGTTCGAGCGGTTTCGATATTTTATCGACGACCTCTTCTGGCGCTGCGCCTGGATACACCGTCATGACCTGTAGTACCGGCAGATCCAGATTCGGAAGCGTCTCTTGCTTCATCGTCATTCCCGCATACAATCCTGCCACCGTGACAATAATGGTCAGGATCCAAATCGCGAATTTGTTATTCAACGAAAAACGGATAATACTCTTCACGTTTCTTCCTCCCCTAAATATTCTCTTTTTCAACCATTTGACCAGTTGTTCAATCTAATATTTAGTATATCTAATCGATTTCTATTAATCAAATTTACGCGAGTTGAATGACCGTTCAATCACTTAGCATGCCTAAATTACAAAGATGTAAGAATCATGAAAGTTAAATCTATGGTTCCACATTTGAATCCATCGTAAGCTTAATACATCACAACGAGACAACATGTTGGCACCATATCCACACGAAACATGGCGCTAACTTATCCCATTTTGAAAGGAAGATCACTATGCACACACTTATTATTCTCGCAGGTATAGCATTGTTTCTTATTCCCGCATTTCTATTCGTTATTCATATCGCACTCATGATTTGGGCTTTCCGAGATGCTTCTGAACGTTATCAAGATAACACGGTCGCTTGGATTATTACAGCCGTCCTGTTCTGGTTCCCTATTATCGGCATCATTGTCTATATGTTCGTGCGCAAAGAGCGCCCACAACCGCCACAGCATCGTTACAATAATCAAGAGCAATACATTTAATGTCAGAAGGGAGATTCCTACTATGAAAACATCGACCAAATTCATTTCCGTTCTTGCCGTGATCTTCATCGTGATGCTCGGAGGCGCTGCAGCCGTATCGAAATATGCGCCCGAGCACAATCCCTTCCTGAAAGGTAATGATTACTTCACGATCGTCGGTGATTCCTATAAGGAAAAGACTGATAAAGATTCGGACGGCAGCGAACATACTCGATATCTCTATGACCTGCCTGGCGTCGATAAAGACGGCAAAAAGAAGAATCTTGAATTTACAGCAAACAAAGTACTACGTAAGGATGCTTATCTCGCCGTTACGATCAAAGCTGATGTCGTGACCCATTGGGAAGAAGTCCAAGCGAGCGATATCCCGACGGCAGCAAAACCTGTACTCGCGGCAAAATAAGATAGCAAAGAAACCCGGCAGCATGCTGCCGGGTTTTTCTGCATATATCATTCTTAATTTATTCGCGTGCTATGCCCAAAAAAAGATGTGTTCTTTAATGTTTCGCTTGAGGAAAAAGGTGATATGTCTCTAGCTACAAAATATTGGATAAGAGTTTCTTATCAGGGAATGAACCATCACCTCCAGTCGATGAAGAAGGTGATATATATCCGCCGACACATGAAGATAATATTCATTGGGATAAAAGCGTTGTTTTGTTCCATAAAACAGGTTGTTCGTTTAGGGGGGAAAGGAAATGTACGATTTGCGGAATAAAATTATTAAATTCTTGGACTGATTTTGAGTGTGGAAATTGTTTAGAAGAGAAATAGTGTTCAACTACCATGAAAAAACGGGTCAACTTTCATGCTCTGTGGTGCATTGCAGCGATGCATGGATGGCTAACGGGACACAAACGGTCTTTTTTATACGCTCTTTTCGTATATATTGTTGCTCTTGTCCACTTATGTTACAATATGAGAACATAAGTTTGCATTAAGGGGGAGATTTACAATAGAATGGTTGGAAGTGTACGAATATTTAAATGACCTGCCACTGCCTGTAAAAAGACGAATCATATAACTATTGCAAGCATGAGGTCGGCATGTTAATTATCAACTTTACGCGTAATTTTCCGGTTTCTTAGTCCGACTAAACCATCAATAAGTAACCCTACTAGGAAGAAAGAAATGAAATGCATGATATAAGCAGGGTAAAGGACTTGAATTGCCGCACTGTCTCCATTCATCGGTACGCTCTCATAATTGAGTATCCAGTGTCGAAAGGGCTCTACGTAGACCATATAGTTTAAAACGGGATTTAAACCGATCAGAAGAATATTTTTGTTGTCATACCCTAAGTAGTTATGCAAGCAAATTGCAATGCTTACTAGCGAAAACCAAAATGCAGCTCTTTTGAAAAGCACACACACCACCACCATTTAGTTGATTTAGCTATGTTATACCAATTTATGTATGGTGGGGTATATTCCTTTAGCAACAATTCTTACGGTATACTCGTCTAAATTATGAATTAAAGTTAAAATTTAGGAGGTATGATATGAGGAGGAAAACAGTTATAACAGTTGGGACGATAGTGATGGTTTTATGTGGAACTATATATTTTTCTCAATCTTCTCGTGAACTAATGAGTACAAATGTAGTGGCTAAAGGAGTAGAAGCAGAATTAGACGAATCACAGCTCATATCAAAAGTACGTTCAGTGCTTAATCAGTACGAAATTGCAGCAAAAAATCATGATGTAGAAAGCCTATTTCAACTCTCATTAGATCTTAGTTGGCCAAACCCAGAACAATTCAAAGAAAATTTAGAAATTCTTAATGAGAAAGTTTTTAAATTTGAAACGATCAACCTTGAAAAAGTTGAACAAGATCTATACCATGCAACTGTACTTGCTGAGACTGAATCTTTGAAAGAAACACAAATGGAAGTACCCGTATTAAATTTAAACGGACAATGGAAAGTCATTGTTGGGCAAGATCTTGATGATAGTAAACAAGCAAAATCACTAACTAATTCTAAAAGTCAAGTAATTAAATCTGCAGATTTTTACAAAAATTACTTTACTAACTAATGATAAATAATTCAACTGAGATTCAACCTAAAGGCACCAGTGATACATTTTTGATCAAGAGCCCTTTTTGACATTATTTCTGGAGCAACGTTGCTTATTAAGCTACCGTACGCCATCACTTACCCATTCTTCCTCTGATTTCGCAGAAAATAATCCATACGCTGCAAAGCCTCAGCTAATTGACTGGAGGAGGCCGCGTAGCAGCAGCGCAGATGTCCTTCTCCACCCGGTCCGAACACATCTCCTGGAATAGCCGCAACCTTAGCTTCCTCAAGCAATCTCTTCGCAAACTGTTGAGAGCTCATTCCCGTATGAGCGATGGAGGGAAAAGCATATAAGGCTCCTTCCGGTTCCTTACAGGGCAGGCCGATATCTTTTAACCCTTGAACGAATTTGCGTCTGCGTTGATCGTAGGACTGAATCATCCTGTCTTTCTCTTCCATACAGCTACGCAAGCATTCCAGAGCAGCGATCTGCCCAAGAACTGGCGCGCATATCGCGGTATATTGGTGTATCTTCGTCATTGCACCGATCAAATCAGAGTGACCGCAGGCGTAGCCGATCCGCCACCCCGTCATTGCAAAGGCTTTGGAAAATCCACTGATCACAATCGTACGATCCTTCATTCCTGGAAGAGAAGCGAGACTGACATGCTTCTGTTCATAGGTGAGCTCGGCATAAATCTCATCGGATAATACGATTAGATTATGCTCTTCAATAAGCTTGGCAATCGGCAGCCAATCGTCATACGTCATAATAGCTCCGGTCGGGTTGTTCGGAAAATTCACCACAAGCACCTTGGAACGCGGCGTTATCGCTTGACGCAAAGCTTCTGCCGTCAGCTTGAAGCCTTTGGAGGCAGATAACGGGATCTCGACCACCGTTCCGCCATTCAGAAGGGCAATAGGTGTATAGACAACATAATTAGGAACAGGAACGAGAACCTCGTCGCCGGAAGTGATCAATGCGCGAAGCGCTAGATCAATCGCCTCGCTGCCGCCAACAGTGATCAGTACTTCCTTAGAAGGCTCATAGGCCAACCGCCAGCCTTCGTACAAATAGTCGGCTATAGCCTCCCGAAGTGCCATTAACCCCTCGTTCGGCGTATAGGTCATGTTCTCCGCCTCCAGCATGCGCATGCATGCCTCTCTGGCGTGCTTGGGTGTCCGGAAGTCCGGTTCTCCTACGCCAAGTGAGATCACACGTGGATTTGCATTGACTGCGTTGAAAAACTGTCGAATCCCAGACGGCGGCATCGTACGCGCCAATGGGGACAAGAATGCACTCGTTCCGTTCATATCGTCCTACTCCTTTCTATCTCTTTGTACCAAAGAATATTTCATAATAAGCTCTAATAGCTCAGGGAATGAAATATTGGCTGCTGCCGCGCTTTTGGGTAGCAAGCTGTTCTTCGTCAGGCCAGGCAGCGTATTCACTTCAAGAATATAAGGGAAGCCGTCTTTCACAATCATGTCGATGCGAGCGTACACGCTGCATCTTAGTGCCCGATAACAAGACAGCGCTGCAGCCTCAACCCGCTCATGAACCTCTTGCGGCAGTTGAATGACTCGTTCGTCAGCCCCGCCGTCCTCGTATTTAGATGTATAGTCAAAAAAAGTTCCTGCATTGGCTCGAATAGAGATGACTGGAAGCAGCTCACCGTTCAATATGGAACAAGTAATTTCCTCTCCTGCAAGGAACTGCTCGATCATTACAGAGTCATCCCATTCCAGAGCGGCCTGCACAGCTGCCGATAGTGCTCCGGGATGCTCGACAATCTGAATGCCAATGCTGGAGCCTCCCGAATTCGGCTTCACGACCACCGGATACCCTAGACGATCAACATCTGCTGCTTCCAGCTCCTCCATATGGCTCACTTGGACCGACTCCCCGGTGTGAAGCCCCTCACAGCGCATTAATTTCTTGGACATCTCCTTATCCATGCATACGCCGCTAGCTAGGACACCGCTTCCCGTATAAGGAATACCGAGCGATTCCAACGTTGCCTGGACCGTTCCGTCCTCCCCGTATTTCCCATGAAGGGCGAGCAAAGCAATATCCAGCCCTGCTGTTTTGTCAATCAGATCCCGCTTGCCGTTGATCTCAATTGGATATACCTCATGTTTATCTTTGTCGAGGTTAGCCATCATTTCTTGCCCTGTAAGGAGTGAAATCTCCCGTTCCGAGGATAGCCCTCCCATAATTACGCCGATCTTCACATGCCTTCATCCTCTCGCTTGTCTAATTGCTCCAGCTGTCTCGCCTATGATTCGAATACCTTTTACAATGTCCTCATCCGTTACCCTGGAGAAGCCTAGACGCATCGTATGACTGCCTTGACCCCTGCCATTGACGTAGAATATATCACCTGGCGTGAACACCACACCCTTTTCCGTACATGCCTCTAACAGTTCCCTAGCCTGGAAGGACGGTTCGAACTCGATGAACAAATGCAGGCCCCCATCTCCAGATAATCGAGCAAATGGAATATACGTATTGCAGCAGTGCAAGGCGAGCTCGTATTTTCTTTTGTATTCCGCCCGCGCACGCTTCAAATACTTTTCGAAGTTGCCATTATGAAGATACTGATACAGCAAAGACTGGTCTAGCGTAGAGGTATGAATGCTGCGCGCCCGCTTCACGCTCTCCAAGTAGCTGACCAATACTTTGTCTGCCAGCACCCAACCAACCCTCAGGCCGGGAAATAGTATTTTGGAGAAGCTGCCTATATAAATGACATTATTGCTCTTGCCGACGCTTGCGATCAATGGCGCCACATGGGAACCTGAGTACCTGAGCTCCTCATTGAAGCCATCCTCAATAATAGGAACTTGGCTCCTGCCTAATAACCGAATAGCCTCCACTCGCTTTTCTGGAGACATGACAATCCCCGTCGGATTATGGTAAGAGGGAACCAGATAAGCCAGATCGAAGCGCTGTGCTGTCAGCTCCCGCTCCAACTGCTCCAGATTCATTCCGTCCGGTTCCATCTGGATACCTGTGATGGCGAACTGATGGAGCCTCATATTTTTAAGCGCAGTATGATGGGTCGGATTCTCGCAGATGGCATGGCCGCTGGACTTCCCAAGGCCGGTCAGCACAAGGTCAAAGCCTTCGGTGAAACCATCGGTAATGAGAATATCTTTACCCGTCAGATCAACACCTTTGTTCTCCATATACCGCAGCAGATAGTCAATGAGCGGCTTGTAGCCCTTGGCGTACCCGTAGTTGAGAAGCACTTCCCCCTCAATCGACATCCGATCAAGGAACGCCCGCTTCACATTATTCAGATCGAACAGCTTCTCATCCGGAGCGATGCTCGTGAATAGAATTGAACCCTTTTCTGCCCGTATGCCATGCTTCATCAGGTCCTCCTGCTCAGCCAATCGCGCATAATCATTGATGCGCTGGCTCCAATCCAGCTGATGCCCTGCTTCCTCGCCTGCCGGAGTCTTAGCCTCTCCTGATGAAGAAGCCACGTAATTGCCCTTGCCCTTCAGCGCGTAGATGAAGCCCTCCTCCTCCAGATCGGAGTATGCGGTCAAGACCGTGTTGCGGCTAACATTCATTAATACGCTCAGTTCTCGTGTGGACGGGAGCTTCTGGTTCGCCTGCAACGCACCTTTTAGTATTAGACGCTTCATATAATCCTTGACCTGAATATACACAGGCCGATTATCCGCGAACTTGAAATCAGAATACATCCCCACACCTCCTATCCCCATCATGTCATAATTGCCGATACAGCAAAAGAACCACAGCAGACGACTTTCGATGCGTGTGTGGCTCCCCTGTTTCATCTCCTTCACAATCGGGTACCTATAGATAACCAGCATTCTAACCCAAGCAATTGTAAATTAGGAGGATTAATCCATGAACTATATAATAAATATAAATAAAAAATGAGTCACGCAAAGAGAATTATACTCTTTGCGTGACTCATCCTAACAATACAAGGTCTCACAAAATATAGGTTGAACTAAAAAAACCCCCATGTTACAATGGAGAGCAACGTTTTATTTTTATGAAATTATGTTCCGTTCACAGTCTTTTCTAAATTAATTATAGCATAGCGAATTAGGGACTGTCAACATGGGATTTCAACAATTATAGAACCAAAGGAGTGAATCGAATGGGTACAGCAGAGCAAGATTGGCAGCAGCAGGAACAAGACCGTGTCCAGCAGGTCGTCACCGAAATCGATCAACGAATCGCGAAGCTGCAGGAGCAGGTGCTGCACGCCAAGGACGAAATCGTCGACATTCGCAAAAATTTCTGGGATGATGTCACGGTCAATTTCGAGGATTCCGCGGAAGCGGCGGAGACGTTTGCGAGCATGAAGCAGCAAGCTGAGGTGCTCTTCGAACGAGAATCGACGCACCGTCATGCACGCGAGCAGCTTAAGACACTGACGAAGCTGCAGCAATCGCCTTATTTTGGACGCATTGACTTTACCGAGGACGGTGATCCTCACACGGAGAAGATCTATCTCGGCATTGCTTCCCTGCTCGATTCCAGCGGTGAACAATATCTGATCTATGATTGGCGCGCTCCTGTCTCCAGTCTGTATTACGACTACCCTCCGGGTCCTGCGGAATATGAGACACCGAGCGGTACAATCCGCGGCGTTATGGATCTAAAAAGGCAATTCATTATTCGAAATGGTACGATCCGCAGTCTATTCGATACCGGTGTAACGATCGGAGACGAACTGCTGCAAGAGGTACTCGGTAAACATGCTGACAATCAGATGAAGACGATTGTCGCGACGATACAACAGGAGCAGAATCGGATTATCCGTAATGAGCGGAGCCGGCTTCTCGTCGTACAGGGTGCTGCCGGGAGCGGCAAGACCTCCGCTGCTCTGCAACGTGTCGCATATTTGTTATACCGGTACCGGAACACGCTGAGCAGTGAGCAGATCGTGCTATTCTCACCGAATCCGCTGTTCAACAGCTATGTCTCAACCGTCCTACCGGAGCTTGGCGAGAATAATATGCAGCAGACGACGTTCCAGCAATATCTGGAGAAACGTCTATCAGGGTCCTTCCAGATTGAAGATCCATTCGAACAATTGGAATATACACTAAATGCTACCGATGCCCCGCAGGATCAAGCGCGTCTCGCAAGCATTCGATATAAGACATCGGCCTCCTATATGACATTCATCGAGCAATATGCCGATGGTTTGAAGCAAGCTGGCATGAAGTTCAAACCGATCCGATTCCGCGGGCGGGAACTCATCTCCGCCGAATCGATTGCAGATCAATTCTATGCACTCGACCATTCCATGCGCATTCCGAATCGGATGAAGCTCGTCGCAGAGTCTCTGCTCCGTGAGTTAACGCAGCTGATGAAACGAGAGAAGAAGAAACGCTGGGTCGAAGAAGCCATTGAATTACTTGATAAAGACGCCTATGCCGAGGCCTTCGAACGCTTGCGCCAGAAAAAGCAGTACACGGCGGAATCCTTCGATGATTATGATCGGGAACGTGACGCGCTTGCGACTATGATCGTTCAAGATCGGTTTAAGAAGCTGCGCCGGCACGTGAAGCTGCTCCATTTCATTGACATTCCTGCCGTCTATCGCCAGATATTCCGTGACGAACAATGGGTTGGTCGTCTGAAAGCGAGTAATGATGGTATCTCTTCAGCACAGTGGGATCTCATCTGTGAGCATACGTTAGCGGGGCTCGAAGAATCTAAGCTCTCATATGAAGATGCGACGCCGTATTTATATCTAAAGGAATTGCTGCAAGGCTTCCACGCGAATACTTCGATTCGTCATGTATTTATTGATGAAGCGCAGGACTATTCGCCGTTCCAATTCGCCTTCTTGAAACAGCTGTTCCCGTTCGCGAAGATTACGGCGCTTGGCGATCTCAATCAGACGATCTATACGCATGCCGCGGATGCAGGGGGCTTCGCCTCGCTGATGGCGTTGTTCGAGCCCGAGCATACCGAGACGCATGTGCTGAAGCGCAGCTATCGTTCAACACGTCCGATTGCCGAGTTCACGCAGGGCATGATCCCTGGTGGCGAGCAGATCGAGCCGTTCAATCGTGACGGCCGCTTGCCGACACTAACCTATGCTGCAGGCGTAGAAGATCTTGCAGATCACATCATCGGACGAATTGCTGCACTTCAAGCGGAAGGCTTGAATAGCATCGCCATCATCGGCAAGACCGTGGCGGAATGCCAAGAAGCTTACGATACGCTACATGCGCATACGCCGCTTCGCCTGATTGACAAAGAGACGGCGGCCTTCGAAGGTGGGACTGTCGTCATCCCTTCCTACCTTGCCAAAGGCATGGAATTCGACGCTGTTATTCTATACAACGCCTCGGCTGCACAATATGCGCATGAGCGTGAACGGAAGCTGTTCTACACAGCGTGTACACGAGCGATGCATGAGCTTCATCTCTATGCAATTGGGGATGTGAGTCCATTTGTTGCTGAGGTGGATGCATCAACGTATGTGGTGGAGAAGGCGAACATGTAGGTCCTTAACTAGCAGCCATACTGGCAATTGCATAGAATTCATGGTGGGGGCATCACTTTCGCCTACCCGTTGAAGTGGTGCTGGGGGATTTGAACTTACCGAAAAGGTACTGAACATCAGCGTCGATGGATCTGGACCCTATCCCCTGCGCCAACTCGCATCATACAATTCTGCTGTGTGGTCTATGTTGTATTTCATACAGGATAGAAGTCGAAATTCATGCATATGGCTACCTATCATGTATTCCTGCATTATAGAGTCAGGAATGAGTCGTATTTCTAAGGAAATCACTCAAAGTTACTGCAGGAATCCACGATAGATGATCTCAGTGGTCGCATATGGCACAAATTAATGCAAAATTCCATGATAGACACACAGCACAAGTGCCCATCTCGCATTTAGGCTGGACTGCGCTTCATCCACCCAGTAAAATATAAACAGACGAAGAACGTCCATAGCCGGAAGGCAGATGGACGTTCTTTTTTTGTATGCATTTCCATGAAGGAGGCGAATGAGTCGAGCTTATTTGAACAAGCGCACCAAGCATTTCTGCGCCAACACATTGAAAATCGCACAGGTGAACGGAAAGGGAGATTAATCCGCGGGCATCAATATGCCGAGAAGCTGGTGCTCCAGAATATATGGTGGCCGCTCTTCGGGAATTTCGATCATTTGCATCCAGAATACGAAGTCTATGATTGGAAGCGTAAGTCGCATTTTCTTGACTTTGCCTTTATCACCCCGTTTGGACGATTCGGTATTGAATGCGACGGCTACCAGAGTCATGTCAAAGATATGGATCGCGAGAGATTTAGCTACGCTCTGAACCGTGACACATTTCTCACGGGATTAGGATGGCGGATGATCCACTTCTCATTCGACGATGTGCAGCAGCACCCGGAGATTTGCCGCACATTGCTGCAGCTTGCGATCGGACCCTATTCACTGCGCAACAACCCGATCGATAAGGTAACCAGAGTAGAGAAAGAAATTCTCCACCTCGCATGGCAGCTCGGTAGACCCATTCGACCTAAGGACGTGAGTCATGCTTGGGGGTTTGATTATCGCACCTCGCGCAAGCACCTTCAATCGCTCACCGATAAAGGATTGCTATCGCCCTCCTCCAGAGGTCAAACCATACGTTATTATGAAATACAAGAAAGTGCGCTAGAGCAACTCCTATAGTAGGAGGGGCTTGTCCTCTTCCTGCTCTCCCCTATTTTAACTATCTTAGGTTAGCCCTTCTTGTTGAAACAGCGAGTTTCAAGCCTACTGCGCTATCTAGCGCCATCCTATCCTGTATTTCATACAGGATAGGAACTTATTTTCATCTAAAGTTCCGTCTATCCTGGATTCTTGCAGTAACTTTTGCTATAACACGCCAATAACGAACAGAATCGGCACCCTATCCTACTATAATCCAACATAGCAGTACAACAGGGACATTTCAGTCCAAAGTTAGTGCGAAACTCCATGATAGGCTCACTAGTGCACACATTTCGCACCTCGCGCAATTCCCAGCGCGTGGTGTAGTGTTGCATGACGGCGGTCGGTAGACAACTGAGCTAATCACCTATCGCATCCGGCATTCGGCCAGCACCTTTGTATCCTAACCCTTACCTGAGCACACTCCAGCTAACAGATACGCATATCACAAGCACCCTACACGTCACTACACCGGCTGATGCCCACGCACCGCTCGACTGCGATTCCGCACAGTCACAACAAAATCTGCCAGCAAGATTAGCGCGAACATTGGCCAGAGTGTACCCCACACAACCGATACATACGAATACAGCGTTTGAAATAATGGATGCAGCACGACAACCACAGCCAGCGACAAGAGCACCCAACAAATCGAAAACGACACACAAATATGTCCTTGCAGCTGCAGCGGCAGATGTCTGTAGTCCCAGTAACGCTGATGAAACAATCGCTCCAGCAGCACGCCACTCGCATATTCGATCACTGTAGGAATGATGAGGCATAGCAGCAGCAAGAAGCCCCAATGTGTCGATTCATTCATCGAATACACAATAAGCACTGGCGCGAATCCATACATTGGTTTCAACGGGCCATAGAGGAACCCCTCCTTGAAGAACACCCCTGCCGTCACCCAACTATACACATTCTCTAGTAACCATCCACCAAAGGCATAGCCGATAAAATAAAAGAATATCTCCGCAACATTCACCATCTGAACGCACACCGTCACTCTCTATCATTAAAGTTAGTTTAGTATGTGATGTTTTTCCAAAAATATCCTTTCAGCGAACTGATTTCCTACATCATGCATAAAGCCCACCCGTAAGATTTAAACTGAACTCATGAGAAATGATGCCATACATGGAAAACGGGGGACTTATGCGCCGAATATTTCTAATCTACGGAACAGATTTGCGTCATATATGCACGAATTGGGCAGCGGGTGTGATGATTTTGGGGCTCATTATATTACCCTCGCTCTACGCTTGGTTCAATATTGAAGCCTCCTGGGACCCTTATGGGAACACCAAGGGAATTAAGGTGGCCGTCTCCAATGATGATCAAGGCGCTACGATCATGGACAAGCCCATCAACATTGGTGAAGAAGTCATCGCCTCCTTACGAGAGAATCATCAGATTGGGTGGGAATTCGTCGATACGAAGAAAGCCATTTCCGGTACGGAGCATGGCGATTACTATGCGAGCATCATCATCCCCAAATCGTTCTCCGCCCGCATTGCCACCGTCCTATCCAAGGAGCCGATCAAAGCGGAGATTGACTATTACGTTAATGAAAAGATCAATGCCATCGCACCCAAAATCACATCAAGCGGCGCATCCTCCATCATTCAAGAGGTTAGCTCCAACTTCGTGAAAGAAGCGAACAAAGCGATCTTCAAGAAATTCAATGAAATTGGCGTCAAGCTCCATAAAGAGCTTCCCACGATTGAGAAGGTGCGCGACCTTGTCTTTAAAGTCGAGAAGGGCTTCCCTGAATTGGAGCGCGTCTTGAAAGTTGCGCTCAAGGACGTCGAGACCGCGCAGAGCATTGTCAAAGAATCGCAGCACAGTCTGCCGATCCTCGCCGATGTAGCGCAGAAAGGCAAACAGTTCAGCCAGAATGTGAGCGAACTGCTTGATTATAGTCAGAAAGGCATTGAAGCGGCTGCTCCTTTTGTCAAACAAGACCTCAGTTCTCTACTGCAAGCTGCGCTAGCGACAAAAGATTTAACCGGCGTACTGAAAGATACTACGTCAGACCCTTCAACCGTCAATCTAGCGCTTCAGCACGCTGCATCCCGTCTCGATGGGGCCGCTCGTCTGGCAAGCGGTGCGCAATCCTGGTTCGAACAGTTGAACCAAATCTCCCGTGGCAAGCTATTCAACAGAACGATCGGTCGGCTCCAGCGCATCCATGATAATTTCGGAAAACAAGCCTCGACCGTTAAAGAAATTCAATCCGCTGTTAGTCGTGGGGAAGCCGTATCCGATACGTTACTCAATCGGTTGAACACCTTGTCTGATGAGGCAGCCACAGATCTACGCGATCTAATCGATCGTTTCGATACCGAGATTACTCCGAACATCGTGAACACCGTGAAACAAGCCAAACAATCGACCGATCAGATTCATACAATACTGGGGCAAGCAACCGCACGTTTGCCGGATATTGAGAAACTGCTCAATGATGCAAATAAAGGACTCACCTTCGGTAATCAAGGGATTAAGGTCGTCACCGCCGATCTACCGATGATTAAATCCAAGATCACCCAAATTGCGAATACAATTCGAGACTTCGAGAAGAATGGCAATATTGAAGAAATTATCGATCTGCTGCAGAACAATTTCGAGAAGGAGAGCTCCTTCTTCGCGAAGCCTGTCGTGCTGAAAGAGAACAAGCTTTTCCCCATTCCGAATTACGGCTCAGGGATGTCGCCCTTCTTCACCACGTTATCTCTCTGGGTTGGTGCGCTGCTGCTCGTCTCGTTGCTCTCCGTCGAGGTACACCATGAAGGCGTCGAATTCCGTGGCTATCAAATCTATTTCGGTCGATACTTAACCTTCATGACCATCGCGATTCTACAATCGTTGATCGACACGCTCGGGGATATTTACCTCCTCGGCGTCTTCGTTCGCGAGAAGCTGTGGTTCGTGCTGTTCGGGGTGTTCCTCAGCATCATTTTCATGCTGATCGTCTATACCCTGGTCTCCATCTTCGGCAATGTCGGCAAGGCGATGTCGATTGTCCTGCTCGTCTTGCAATTAGCTGGGGCAGGTGGCACCTTCCCTATTCAAGTCACGCCGCATTTCTTCCAAGTGATCCATCCGTTCCTCCCGTTCACCTATGCGATCAGCATGATGCGCGAGGCGACTGGCGGCATTCTCTGGGATATCGTCCAGATGGATTTCTGGATGCTGCTGATCTTTGCTGGGATTGCACTTGTCCTGGGTCTTGCATTGAAAACGCCAATTAATAAGATCAGCGCAGGCATGGTTCAGAAGGCGAAGAAGAGCAAGTTGATCCACTAACGAAAATAACCCCACAACGTGTTGCTTTCAACATGAATAACGTGAAATAAGGCTGCCGCATCGCGAAAATAACTCTTCGCCTGCGGCAGCCTTTTTTAACATATCACGATCTTTTCTCTGGGAGTTTCCATCCGAATTTCTCCGTATTGAATAATCGAACCCACTTCCCGTCTTGCTCGACCGCAATCGCATCCTCGGTACTGACTTGATCGATCGAATAGATTCGAGTGCCCACGATGAAAGCATTTGAAAAAACGCCTTCATCCGTGCTCGCCAGCTCATCCAATGCGTACGTTTCTACAACTCCAATGGGCTCTCCAATATGCTCTACTACCTCATCGGTAAGTCGGTAGGTCATATCATGCCAACGGATAAATTCAAAAGCCCATGAATTCGAGATGGACTCCGGCTCTGGCTCTGCCTGCTTGCCGCAGCCAACACCCCATAACAGGATGACTATCGTGAGAACGATTAGTGACAACTCACTCTTTCCCCAACGGATATCTATCCCCCCACACAAATGAACGGGTCCCTTGATCTATTGCTTATCTGCTTGTTGCTCGAACCGCTGAATAATATCAACGATCACTTCTGTCGCTTTAATCATATTGTCTGCGGACACATATTCGAATTTCCCGTGGAAGTTCTCGCCGCCTGCGAAAATGTTGGGTGTCGGCAATCCCATATAGGATAGCTGCGAGCCGTCTGTACCTCCGCGAATTGGAATGACGATCGGTGTGATCCCGAGCGACTCCATCGCTTGATGGGCAATATCTACGATATGTTTCACGGGCTCGATTTTATTCCGCATGTTGTAGTATTGGTCGCGCATCTCAAGAATCACGTTGTCCGCACCATACTTGTCTTGGAATTCGCTCACGATCTCCGCCAGCTTTTCTTTTTTCGCCTCAAATTGCTCGGTATCGAAATCCCGTATAATATAGCTCAATTTGGACTGTTCCACATCGCCTTGGAAGGAGCTGAGATGGTAGAAGCCTTCGTAGCCTTCCGTATGTTCTGGCGCCTGCTCCTTCGGCAGCTGAGCATGGATATCCATTGCGATTTTGGCAGAATTGATCATTTTCCCTTTGGCCGTACCGGGGTGGACATTCGAGCCTTTAACCGTAATCTTCGCCGCTGCTGCATTGAAGCTCTCATATTCCAGCTCGCCTAGTGGGCCGCCGTCCATCGTATACGCATAGGTCGCGCCAAAGGCTGCGACGTCAAATTTATCCGGACCTCTGCCGATTTCTTCATCTGGTGTGAAGGCAACCCGAACCTTACCGCGCTTAATTTCAGGATGCTGGATCAGATACGCCATCGCTGTCATAATCTCTGCAATGCCGGCTTTATCATCGGCGCCAAGTAGGGTTGTCCCATCCGTCGTAATCAGCGTGTGTCCGTGGTAGTTGCCCAGTTCCGGGAACTTGGCCGGCGAGAGGATAACATTCAGCTCTTTGTTCAAGACAATGTCCCCGCCCTCATAGCTCTCGATAATCTGCGGATTGACACCAGCACCTGTAAAATCTGTTGCCGTATCCACATGAGCCAGGAACCCAATCGTCGTCACATCGTGATCCGAGTTCGAAGGGAGTGTTGCCATGACATAACCGTTCTCGTCGATCGTCACGTCCTCCATACCAATTCGCTTCAATTCATCGATCAGCTGGTTCGCAAGCGTAAGCTGCCCAGGCGTCGAAGGACATGTCGTGCTATCCTCATTTGACTGGGTGTCGACTTTCACATAAGAAATAAACCGTTCCATCATCTCGGACTTTAAATGTGCTAAATTCATTATGTATCGATCTCCTCTCAATTCATTACACAAACTCCAAACCTTACTATCCTTATCATACCACTTCTTGGGAGCGTTAATCTTCTAGGGAACCTTTTCGAACCTTTATTGGTCTTACCTATGAAAATACACCGAACGAGGAGGTGCTCGTGAATTGAACGATCGGGAAATGTTCGAGACTTACAAAGAACAAGTCTATCGACTCTGTAGGCACATGCTGAATCATCCATCTGATGCCGAGGATGTCTGCCATCATGTCAAAAAAGGCTGCCCGCAGCAGCCTTTCCATCGTAACCAGTATTATCTATTAGTGATTAATCAATAACTAAATTCGAGACTTTTGCAATGTGCGAACGGTATCCGCAATTCCCTTCTCAAAAGCAGTCGCCCGTATCGGCCCGATCCACTTCGCATATTTCTCTCCACTGAGCACAAGCGGCTCTTCGGTCAAATATAACATCTCCACGACTTCCTTCATGACAGGTACGGAGATACCGAGCAAAGACAGTCCCATTCTTCCTAGTGGAATGACCGGTTTGGTACTTCCGCTGGCCTGCCGGGCGATTCGCACGATTTCCTTGCCTGAGATTAAACCTGCACCGGGAATATGCCAATTCTGGCTATAAGCATGGTCCCTGCTAGCAAGCTCTGCAATCATATAAGCCGCGTCAGGTAAATATACAAACTCCCTCGGGATATGCATATTGCCGATGAAAAACGCCATTTTACCTGCCGAGATCGCTTCGAGTGTAGAGCCCAGATAGGAAGCCTCGTTCGCCGATGGGCCATAATAATCCGGCAAGCGGACGATCATCACCTGCGCCCGACTCCAGCGCTTCTCGAACAGCATCTTCTCATAAGCGAGTCTGATCTTTCCCTTCTTCGTATGCGGCTGCTTCGGATGCTCTTCGGTTGCACGAGCCATCTGTCTTCTTCCAAACGGATAGATGCCGTCGATCACGACGACCTTGATACCCATCTGATTCGCTGCCTCCATCACCGATTCGCCAAGCGGAATCAGCTTGCTTACCATCTCGTGATACGGCACATTCGCGCAATGGAACAGGACGTCTGCATCTTCTGAAGCGGAGACAATACGCTCTGGCTGAAAAGCATCCCCTACAGCTAACGCGAGATGCGCTGGATGACCTAACCTAGCCTGAAGTTGATCCAGCTTCTGCTGGGATCGTCCAAAGGCTATCGTCTGAATCCCTCGTGTGACCAGCTCCTCTACAATGGCAGCACCTGTTCCTCCTGTTGCCCCTATTACAATTGCTTTTTTCATTGGAATCACCTCATTTTAATTTTGTGATTGATCAATCACTAACTTCTGTTGAAATCAATATATCACGCTATAATCGATTAATCAATACATTTATTGATTGGTCAATCACTAATTTTCGAAGAGGACATTCCTCCTCAAAATTCCTTCAGCTCCGGCATGGCCAGCGCGACCGAAATATTGCACAATAATCCTCGTGCGAGGAATAGCATCGTCCGCTCCTCGGCATTCGCAATACCCGCTGCACGGAAGGCTTCGAGCACCATTTGGCACACTTCTCCATATCCATTGCGCATCGCTTCTTGGATGGACGCTTCCCGGATCGTCTGAGCCTGCATCTGCAGAAGAACTTCATTCTGATATGTCGCTAAGATCTCCTCATAGGCCTCAATTAGTCCGCTCTCCAGTTGTTCCGGCACAGCAGACTCTACAACTTTACGGAAGGAATCAACCACTCTCGCCCACGATACCTCCAGTGCAGTCAGCAGCAAAGCTTCCTTCGTTGCAAAAAATTTAAATATATACGGCTGCGATATTTGGGCCCGCTCCGCAACCTGTGCCGTCGTTGCACGGTAGTATCCGATCTCAGCGAATACCGCGATCGCCGCCGATATAATGTCTGATTTGCGATTAACCATCGTCGTCTCGTTCTTTGCCATTCGATTCCGCTCCTTTCATGAGTAAGTGATTCATCAATTAATAAAATTAAACACAGTATAAACGAAAAAAAGTACCGAAGCAACGCGCGAGCGTTCTCGATACTTTTTTTCGTGGTATACGGGGAGGACTTCTTCGTTCTCGAAGAGTCCCTCCTTACCACTCGCGATCCGTCGGTCTAGCCGATCGACTTGCCCGTAAACTGACTGTTGTACAGATCCGCATAGAACCCGCCCTGCGCGATCAGTTCATCATGGTTCCCTTGTTCAATAACGGTACCATGATTCATCACTAGAATAAGATCTGCATCGCGAATCGTCGACAGACGATGGGCAATTACGAAGCTCGTGCGGCCATTCATCAATTCCTTCATCGCTCGTTGAATATAGACTTCCGTCCGCGTATCCACACTGCTCGTCGCTTCGTCCAGGATCAGAATCGCTGGATCGGCGAGGATAGCCCGCGCAATCGTGAGAAGCTGTTTCTGCCCTTGCGAAATATTCGATGCCTCTTCATTCAGCACCGTATTGTATCCGTCCGGCAGCGTACGAATGAAGAAATCCGCATGCGCTGCTTTTGCCGCACGAATGATCTCATGCTCGGACGCACCTTCTCGACCGTAAGCAATATTGTCGCGGATTGTCCCGTTGAACAGCCACGTATCCTGCAGCACCATTCCGAACATACCGCGCAGATCGCCACGTTTCATATCCCGAATATCCACACCGTCGATCGTGATCTTGCCATCATTGATTTCATAGAAGCGCATGAGCAAGTTGATGAGCGTCGTCTTCCCTGCGCCCGTCGGACCTACAATCGCAATCGTCTGCCCTGGCAACACATCGATGTTCATGTCTTCGATCAGTACTTCATCAGCCTTATAACCGAATTTCACATGCTCAAATTTCACGAAACCTTTCGGTTCATTAACAAGCGTTGGCTTCGCCACTTCCGGCACCTCTTCTTCTTCATCCAGCACCTCGAATACCCGCTCCGCCGAAGCAATCGTCGACTGGATAATATTCGCGATATTCGCCGTCTGAGCAATCGGTTGTCCGAATTGTCTAGCATATTGAATGAAGGCCTGAATATCCCCGATTTCGATGGATTTCTTCGTCACCAGCACCCCGCCGACCACGCAGACCAGCACATAACCAATGTTCGTGATAAAGCTCATCAGCGGCATGATAATCCCGGAAATAAATTGAGCGCGCCATCCTGAACGGTACAACCCCTCGTTTATTTCCTCAAATTTCGCTAAAGACTTCTCTTCGCGTCCGAAAGCTTTGACAATGCGATGCCCAGTGTACATTTCTTCAACGTGACCGTTGAGTTCACCCAGCGATTTCTGCTGTCCTGCAAAATAGACCTGTGACCGCTTCGCGATCATGATCGTTACCAAGAAGCTGAGCGGCAGCGTAATGACCGTAATCAGCGTCAGCAGCGGACTAATCGTCAGCATCATCACAATGACCCCAATAATCGTAATGATCGATGTGATGAGCTGCGTCAAACTTTGCTGCAGCGTTGTACTAATATTATCGATATCATTCGTAACCCGGCTTAGAATCTCACCATGCGTGCGACCATCAAAATATTTGAGCGGCAGCCGCGCTAACTTATCATTCACTTGTGCCCGCATATCAAATACGATTTTCTGCGACACACCCGCCATAATATATTGCTGCAAATAGGAGAACGCAGCACTCACAATATAAAGGCCTGCCAAGATGAGTAGAATGTCCCCGATATATGTGAAATCAATTGAAGCACCCGGTACGTGGTTTAATTTTCCCATCAGTCCTTCGAACAATTTGGTCGTTGCATTCCCCATGATTTTCGGGCTGACAATGCTGAAGACCGTACTCAGGATCGCCGTGATCAATACCGCAATCAACTGATATTTACGCGGAGCCATATATCCTATCAATCGTTTTAATGTGCCTTTGAAATTTTTGGCTTTCTGTACGGGCATACCCATGCCCATACCGCCACCCATCGGGCCGCGTCCGCCATGCTTCTGGCCTCGAGTTTCCTTACTCATGCGATCTCCTCCTCTGACAGCTGTGAGGATACAATTTCACGATAGACATCCGACGTATCCAAGAGCTCACGATGCGTACCGATGCCTGCAATGCGTCCTTCTTCAAGCACAATAATCTGGTCGGCATCCATGACTGTACTGACCCGCTGAGCCACGATAAGTACCGTCGACTCCGTGGTCTCCCCACGAAGCGCAGCCCGTAACTTCGCATCGGTCTTGAAGTCTAACGCGGAGAAACTGTCATCGAACAAATAAATCTCTGGTCTACGAACCAGTGCGCGTGCAATTGCAAGCCGTTGTTTCTGACCGCCCGATACGTTCGTCCCGCCCTGTGCAATCAAGGAATCGTAACCATCGGTCATCTCACCTATAAAATCACTCGCTTGTGCAATAGCAGCGGCATGCCGCACCTCTTCATCCGTCGCATCCTCTTTTCCGTAACGAATGTTCTCAGCAATGGTTCCTGTGAAGAGCACGGCTTTCTGCGGCACAAATCCGATCTTCGAACGCAGCTCGCTTTGAGTCAGTTGCTTCACATCTACCCCATCGATCACCACAGCCCCGCTATCGACATCATAGAACCGCGGCATGAGACTTAGCAGCGTTGATTTCCCTGAACCTGTTCCGCCAATGATCGCAGTTACTTGTCCTGGAGCTGCACGGAAAGTAAGATTCGATAACGCTGGCTGCTCGGCCCCTGGGTAACTGAATGTGACATCATTAAATTCGATATATCCACGACGTCCATCGGTGCTTCTACCTTGCGCAGGATCTTCGATCTCCGGCTTCATATCGAGCACTTCATTAATCCGTGCTGCCGATGCCGAAGCGCGTGGTATCAAGACGAACATCATCGATACCATCAATAGCGAGAACATAATCTGCATCGCATATTGCAGGAACGCCATCAAATCGCCGACTGCCATATGCCCCGTGTCGATACGTCTGCTTCCGAACCAGATAATTGCAATCGACGAGAAGTTCATGACAATCATCATGACTGGCATCAGAAAAGCCATGATCCGATTGACACGGATCGCCGTATTCGTTAAGTCCGCGTTCGCATCGCGGAAGCGTTCCTTCTCAAAGTTGATCCGGTTGAAAGAACGAATAACCCGAATCCCTGTCAATCCTTCACGCAGTACAAGGTTCAAGCGGTCGAGCTTCTTCTGCATCGCTTTGAACAAGGGAATCCCGCGACTCGCAACTGCGAAGATGGCTAGGGCTAAGATTGGAATAACTACGGCGAGCACCCAAGTTAAATGCGCATCTTTGGAAATGGCCATAATCAGCCCCCCGATACACATCATCGGCGCCATCACCATCATACGCAGAATCATCACGAGCACCGTCTGTACTTGCGTAATATCATTGGTCGTCCGCGTAATAAGCGAAGCCGTACCAATTTTGTCGAACTCCTGCAATGAGAAATTCTCGACATGCTTAAACACTCTGCTGCGCAGCTGACGGCCATACCCCGACGCAACGCGCGCCGATAAATAACTAGCCGCAATCGCACATAAACCTCCGCCCGCAGCAACGAGCAGCATGAATCCGCCTATGCTCATAATGTAATTCGTATCGCCTTTAACAATACCCGTATCCACAATGTCCGCCATCAAGGTTGGCAGGTACAATTCAGATAGAGACTGCAGGAACACGAGCATCAGTACAAACACAATGGGAAGCCAGAACGGCTTCAGAAATCGAAACAACTTGAGCATGCATGGTCATCTCCTAAATCCACAATATTTCGTTATTCTATTTATTAGATGGTCTAATTATATACACGTAAATATTTTCATGTCAACCAACAATCCCACACACTTATTTGGAAATAAATTGGACATGAAGATTTGAAAAATATTATTTAGGTTGTATACTGCTTCTATATTCTATTCCATCCGTTAGAACGTTTTCGTGAGAGAGGAGCAAGTGATATGAGCCGATTCACTATTAAAGAGCCTTGGGTTCGCGAACGAATTCAGGCAGAGCAAGCGAGACCAGAGGATTCCGCGTCTGTTACCGAATTACTGCGCCAGACAGCCTCTTGGCTGCAAAGTAAAGGATCCACCCAATGGAGCGGACTGCTCACGGGTGAAGATGTCCATGGCACCTCTGATGCCATTGCGCGGGGCGATGTGTTTATTTTCAGAGATGTCGAGGCGGGCAAACTGGCAGGTGTCGTCATCCTTCTCACAACGCCAAGCCCTTGGGATCTAGAGCTATGGGATACCGTAGACGATCACAACACAGCAATCTATCTTCACCGACTGGCGATTAATCGGGATTATGCGGGAACAGGACTCGGCGAAGCTATGATGCGCTGGGCAGCGAACGGCATACACTTCGAGGGTAAAGATCGCATTCGCCTGGATTGCATTGCAACCAACGAGACCCTCTACCAATTCTACCGCAGCCTCGGCTATGTGCACCAAGGTACGCATCCGAATGGTTTTCATTGCTTCGAACAGCATTTACCCACCCTCTAATCATCCTCTCCAAAAGACCCGGAGTATCCGTTTGTCACACGATCTCGTGACAAGCTCATGCTCACGGGTCTTTTAATATTAGACAGGTATCTATCACCGCGGCAAATGGCCTGAATATATTGAATAGGATATTTATCTAGGCCGTTTACCTGCCTTTCCGTTTTCTATTTTCCTACATTTTACTTACACGGGTGGTGATACACATTCGTCCGAGCAAACCGAAAAATCGAAAAGGAGCAGATCGCACTGTTCAATTAAGCCCGAAGATACACAAGCCGAAAAAGAAACACAAACCAAGGCGATCTCCAACCGTTGTGATCGAATTAAAAACAGAAAAGAATATTATTGGACAAACGGAAGTACCAGGATCAACAGGACCTCCTGGCCAAAGTATAGCTAGACCAACAGGACCAAAGGGGGTAACCGGGCCGCAAGGGCCGACGGGGGACATAGGATCAACCGTCCCCGTCGGTGATCAAGGTCTAGCGGGACCTCAAGGGCCAATAGGGCCGATGGGCAGAACAGGTCCCGCGGGACCGGCAGGACCCACAGGGGTTATGGGGATGACCGGTGTTGCTGGGCCGACTGGATCGACGGGCCCTTAGGTGTGACTGGAACAACGGGACCGACAGGCACAAATGTCACTTCAACTCGCTGGAATACTAAGAGCCGCAACCTGTGGCTCTTTTTTACATATTAAACCTATCTCAGCATTAACCCATTTCCTTGAGCCGGAATATGTATGTTATACAAACCAATGCCTATGTGCACAAAAAGGAGGACTGTATGATAACGATCAGTCTTTGTATGATTGTGAAAAATGAGGCGTCGACCATCGGCAACTGTCTGGAATCCGTCCTCGGCATTGCCGATGAAATCAATATTGTCGACACCGGCTCAACGGACGGAACAAAGGACATTGTTCGCCAGTACACGGATCGCATCTTCGATTTCGAATGGATTGATGATTTCGCGGCTGCCCGCAATTATGCCTTCCAACAAGCCACCACGAGCCATATTCTATGGCTAGATGCAGATGATGTACTGCTCGAAGCAGATCGGCAGAAGCTTCTGCGGCTCAAGCAATCGTTAGATGACAACATCCACTCCGTCACGATGATCTATCACTACGCTTTTGACGATCATGGCAACGTCACTGTCGAACTTCGGAGAAATCGGCTCGTGCAGCGACAATGCAACTTCCAGTGGCACGGTCCCGTTCATGAATATTTGGCTGTTCATGGCAAAACGTTGAAAAGTGACGTGATCATCACCCATTGCCGCGTGCATCAGCACTCGGATCGCAATATTCGAATTTTTGAGAATCGGCTGGCACGAGGAGAGCAATTCTCCCCTCGGGATATGTATTACTATGCCAATGAGCTGGTGGACCATCAGCGATATGAGCTTGCCGCACAACAATACCATCAATTTCTAGATACGGGAGCCGGTTGGGTTGAGGACAACATCTCTTCTTGCCTGAAGCTCGCTGACATTTATCATCAACGCAATGAAGAGCAACTTGAGCTTCAAATGCTCTGGAAATCATTCGATTATGCCCCGCCGCGCGCAGAAGCTTGCTGTCGTCTAGGCGCATACAAGCTACACCATGACGAGCTCACGCAAGCCGTATTCTGGTATACCTTAGCCACCAAATTAACGAAGCCTGAGAGCCTTGGATTTTTCGATGATGCCTACTGGACTTGGATTCCCCACGTTCAGCTATGTGTCTGTTATTACCGCCTCGGTAACTTCGAACTTTCTTATGACCATAATGAGGTGGCAAGGCATTATCGGCCGAATGATGAGAGTATTCGGAATAACAAAGCCATTTTGGAGGATCTCTATGTCCACAATTAGCCCCCCTGCCCCGACTCGCAAGAAATTGCGCATTGTCCAAGTCGCTCCCGATTATTACCCGGTCCCCCCGCTAAAATACGGCGGTATCGAACGCGTCGTTCATACCTTGACCGAAGCGCTAGTCGCAGATGGACATGAAGTCTATCTCTATGCCCCTGCTGGGAGCAAGACGCAAGCCAATCTGATAGCCTACGAACATACCGATGCGAATCCGCAGTCGATCGCTGCATTCGTCGCCCGAACGCTGCCTTCCTCTGTTGATATTATCCATGACCACACTCATAAATCTGCCGTCGGCATGACACGGCTACCCGTCCCGACACTCTGTACCTTCCATGCTACTGTCCATAACCCCGTGGATTTCCCTGTCTACGTTAGTCAACACTCCCGTCTCGTCGCAGGCACCGATCAAGGCGAATATGCCTACAACGGTCTTCCTATCGATGACTATCCGCTAGCCGACCCTGCTGTGAAGCAGGATTACTTGCTGTACTTGGGCGTGCTCAGCTGGCACAAAGGGATATTGCAAGCCATTGACATGGCGGAGAGCACCGGGCATCGACTCGTTATTGCGGGTCCCATCTTCGATGCAAGCTACTACACGACATATATCGAGCCCCGCCTTAAGCGCAATCCGAATTTACAATATATTGGCGAGGTCGGCGGAGAAGATCGCATTCGTCTGTTGCAACAAGCGAAATGCATGTTATTCCCCACCTCCTGTGAGGAAGCCTTCGGTCTCGTCATGATTGAAGCGATGGCTTGCGGGACACCCGTCCTGGCTCTAGCGAACGGGGCGGTACCCGAAGTACTCACAGGCATGCCTGAACTGATCTGCCGATCCATCGCTGAGATGCAAGATCGCCTGCGTAAGAGCTGTTTCCCTTCCCCAGAATCACTGCGTGATTACGTGGAACAACATTATTCCAGCACCTCGATGGCAGAGCGTTATCTGGAGCTCTATCAACACGCCATTCATCAATATATGAATGAGCCCGGCGACCTGCAAGTGCTTCATTCTGTATTTGCTACTACGGATGATAAGATAGCCGCCTGCGGGCGTCTTGCGCACACCTATTATGAGTTCAGTAACCTGGATATGGAACGGAATTATGTCTACCAAGCCTTTGAGCTTGATGCGCCTCGTGCGGAGTTCTGCTGCCGGCTCGGATATCAGTATTTGAAGAGAAACGATCTGAATCAAGCAAGGTTCTGGTATGAACTCGCTCTGAACATCGATCAAATCTCCATTTCTGACAACAATGATGATCCAGAATATGAAGCATGCCGTACTTGGCTACCGCATCTCCAACTCTGTGTCATCAACTACCGGCTCGGCAATCTTGCCCAATCCTACGCGCATAACGAGGCTGCACGGGCCTTTAGTCCGCTAGATCAATACATCCTGAGCAACAAAGAGCTCCTCGAGAATGAACTCAGAAGCATAACCGCAAATACTTCTGCCCCGCCCGTTGTTGAAGCAGATAAGCCTAGCTTATCTCCGGAGGAGCCATCCATCCTTGAATCGCTCGGCCCTGAAGTCGAAGTCGATCTATTGAATGGTCGAGGAGAACTCTTTACATTGGCGTTGAAACTGCCTGGGTTTATTGAAGAAACGCTGTGTGCACAAGGGAGCTGGGAGCCCTTCCTTATTCGCAAAATATGTGAATATATGCAGCCTGACGGTGTATTTATCGATATTGGTGCGAACATTGGCTATCATACGTTCTATCTTGCAAGCGAGTTCCCTGAGGCGACATGCCTATGCTTCGAGCCACATCCAACGTTGTATCAGCAGCTGCAGGAGAATATTCAATTGAATGCTTTTAACCATGTTCAAGCTTTTGAGCTGGCTGTCGGGAATACGAAGGGAAAGATCGATTTCTATATGCAGGATGATTCCTGCTACAATCGAGGCATGTCAGGGATTCTATATCATTCCGAGATGGGGGACGCCGTGGAACGTGTTCAAGTGAACATCACGACACTCGATCAACAACTAGATCTGGCAGCGAAGAAACGTGTGCAGGTCATGAAAATCGATACGCAAGGCCATGAATTCGAGGTCATTTGTGGAGCACTCGATACGATCAGGCAATCGAAGCCAGTCATTTTCCTGGAATACCACAGCTATGCCCGCTATAATCTGCATGCCATCATGACGTTGTTACCTCATTACCAATGGTTCAAAATTCAGCCTTGGACAGGGGAAATGGTGACGCTCGATGAACCCGATCCGGCGGGGTATCAGAATGACTATATCGCGATTCCGGAGCATCGTTGCAATCTAACAACATAACGTCCGAGTAAGGCTAGTTATCCTCATTTATTTTTAACTATGCATCCTCCTTCCGTCTTGTTATGATGGAAATAACTAACATGTACTTTCGGAGGATCACCTCATGCAACTTATTCAGCACGTTACGACGACCTGGAAAGAGTGGAATCGTAACATCCGCCTATTCTTCATCGCCAATATCTTATTTCAGATCGGCACGGGCATGTTCAGTGTTCTGTACAATTTATATATTCAAGCGCTGGGTTATCAAGATGATATGAACGGGACGATTGTCAGTGTTCAATCCTTAGCTACAGCGCTTATCTTTATTCCAATCGGTCTCATAAGCGATCGTACAAGCCGTAAGTCGCTATTGATCATCGGCGCTCTATTCACGGGGATCAGCTTCATGGGCCGCGCCTTCGCAAGCGGCGAGTCGGCACTCATGATTTATGCCGTATCTGCCGGATTATTCATGGCCTTCTTCCAGATTATCGCGATCCCTTTCCTCGCTGAGAATGCGGGCAAAGAACAACGGCTCAAGCTATTCAGCTACTACTCTTCGATGGTGCTCGCAGCACAAGTGGTTGGCAGCATCGGCGGAGGACTCTGGGCTGACGTACTCCAATCTGCAGGAGTCAGTAAAATCTCCAGTTTACAGATTGTACTCTTGGCCGGTGGCGTTGCGAGCTGCCTTGCCTTTATCCCGCTTCTGTTGGTCAAGGATTCCGTGAAGCAGCAGGCTGCCATGAAGCCAGATCCGTCTGCCTCGGTTGCAGTCCCACCCGCTCCGCGTGGAGATTGGAAAGCGATCAGCAAATTTACCGCCGCCCAACTACTCGTCGGATTTGGCTCTGGGCTCGTCGTGCCTTATTTGAATCTCTATTTCACCAATCGATTCGCCGTATCCCTGACCGCCGTCGGTATCCTCATCTCCCTCGGACAAGTGATGACGATCATATCGATGCTGATTGGACCGTATCTGGCACAGCGTGTGGGACAAGTGCGCGCGGTCGTCTACTTCCAGATGCTGTCTCTACCGTTCTTGCTGCTCACAGGCTTCACGAATATCTTCCTCATTGCTTGCATCAGCTTCTTATTCCGGCAAGCACTGATGAACGCCGCGAATCCGATTCAATCATCGATTATGGTGGATCGCATCTCAGATGGACGGCGCGGCATCGCGAACTCCATGACACAGACCGCCTTCATGCTCGGCTGGGCTACGATGGGTCCTGTGCAATCGCACCTACTCAGCACCTACGGCAAGTATTGGGGGTACGTCGTGACCTTCTGTATGACGGGCGTGCTCTATATTTGTGCTTCAGCCTTGTATTACTACATGTTCAGAGAGCGCAAGCCTGAATTAGCGAAGTCCCGCAATGTCCCACGCCTGCCCACTGCATCGAAATAATGCCGCTACAACACATTCCTATATCCGTTTTCACACAAGACAAGTCCCTTGTTGAACATACGAAAGACCGCCTTCCAGGAAGGCGGTCTTTGACAATGATTTACATGATCACACTGTTGAACGACGCAAGAACAAATACGACAAGGCGGCGAAAATAATCGAGAATGGTATGGTGCGAATCGCTAGGTCCATCGCTGTTTTGTCCGCGAACCACTGGAACACGGCCATCCAGTCCCCGAAGTACGTCATATAGAATGAGAATAAACTGCTAAGCAAGAACAATACGATGAATAGCGTGAACGTTCCTGCTTTCCCGAATCGGCGATGGTAACATGCAATGATGAACCCCCATAAGCTCAACATGAGCATGATCAAGAAGAACACAAGGAACTGTTGCAAGTAGCTTCCCACATATAGATAAGGCAAATGGAAAAATCCGAGCTTCACGCCCCAGCCGGATGTGGCCGCCTCGATCCAGGAGAGCAATGACAGTACGATGGAGAAGACGAAGCTCAGTAGGGTTAAGGTACTCGCTGTGCCAGTGAAATAATCCGATCTCCGCACCCCAAGTCCGAGCGCGAATGGAATCGTCTGAGGTACCACAACAATCCCCGCGACTAGCATATAAACAAAGATCGACATCACCCCGCCGGAGTAGAAGCCCTTCTCCTCTTGGATCAAGCCACCAATGAGTAAATTAACTGAGAAGGAGCCCAGACATATGATCCACGGTAAATACAAGTAGCCAAGTTTATCACGAAGATGCATTTTCATTACACCTATCGAACGATTCATTATGCCTCACCAGCCTTTCTTACCGATCCGCCTGTTAAATAAACGATGAGCTGCTGTAGCGATACAGGAGTAATGGTCAATCCGAGCGATTCTGCGCGTTTGCGGTCCTCTGTGCTTCCGGCTCCCATCACGGTTGCCGTAAGCAGTCCGCCGAACGGTTCGCGGTGAATCACTTTTCTTCCCTTCACGAACTCCTCAACTTGAGCAGTTGTTCCCGCGACAGAGATGGCCTGCCCGCGCAATACCTCAGTGTCCTCATTCAATATGAGCTTCCCTTGATCAATCACCATCACATGTTCCAGCAGCTGGCTGACTTCGTCGATCAAGTGTGTAGACAATACCACGGTACGCGGATATGCCGCATAATCTTGAATTAATTGATTATAGAACAGCTCCCGTGCAACGGCATCGAGTCCCAAGTAAGGCTCATCGAAGAACGTAAGCGGTGCACGGCTCGCGAGCCCTACAATGATCCCCACCGCAGACAGCATACCGCGAGACAGCTTCTTCACCCGCCGCTTGAGCGGCAGACGGAACGTTTCGATCAGTTCATGTGCAAAGGCCTGATCCCAATTCGGGAAGAACATGGACGCCACTTCCAGCACATCGATGACGCGGTAATTATCTGGATACTTCTGACTTTCCTTAATGAAGCAAACTTGGCTTAACACACGATTATTCTCATAGGGCTCTTCGCCGAACACCTTCAGCTCCCCACTCGTCTTGAACTGCTGCGCCGTAATCATATGCATAATCGTCGTCTTGCCGGCTCCGTTCCGTCCGAGTAGACCATAGATTTTGTTCGCCTCAAGCGTGAACGTCACATCCTTGACGGCTTCGAAATTACCATATACCTTCGTTAATCCCTTTACTTCGACTATACGACTCATGATCCTTTCCTCCCTGTACGAATCATCTCTGCCAACTGCTCGCTTGTAATTCCGAGCTTCTCAGCCTCTTGCATCATAGCAACGACATACTGTTCATAGAATTGATCTTTCCTTTTCTCCACTAATTGCGCGCGTGCACCTGTTGCTACGAACATCCCGATCCCTCGCTTTTTATATAGAATACCTTGATCCACTAGCAAATTGACGCCTTTCGCAGCAGTAGCCGGGTTGATCTGATAGAACGTAGCAAATTGGTTCGTTGACGGCACCTGCGACTCCTCAGGCAATCTTGTTTCAATAATGTCATCCTCGATCCGTTCTGCGATCTGCATGAAGATCGGACGACTGTCATCCATCGATATCATTTTTATCACCACCAAGTTGGTTCATTACTCATGTAACTAACTATATAAGCAATCAACTCTTTTGTCAATCCTATTTTCCAAAAATATCCTTAAGTAGTTTGAAGACAAAAAAGAAACCTTCCTTTGGTGACACGGAGGTAGCTCTACCCCCATCACTAAAGAAAGGTTTCTTTGTTCTTATTGGTTATCCCTCGATGGTCCAAGCAATATCCGCCATAATCGGCAAATGATCTGAAGGGAATTTACCTGCTAGATGATCGCCTAGAATGCCATACGTCTGCACCGATACCTGTTCATTAACGAAAATAAAATCAATCGGCGAATCGAATTCAAACGCTGCGTCGCGCGTATGCTGGAACTCCCGGGGGAACATCTGCGCCGCCATCGCTTGACGATCAAATCCGTGGAACGTAAAGCCTGGGCCAAAGTGGCGGTACGCGGACACTACGGAAGCATCCCGCAGCTTTAACAGTCCTCCGTCTTCCTCGCACATGATGCGATACGGCAACGAAGAAGAAGTACAATTGAAGTCTCCTGTTATGATGACCGGATTCGCTCCTGCCACTCCTGCAGCCCGCTCGCGCAGTAGATAAGCGCTCTGCTCTACAGCAACAACGCCAACATGGTCAAAGTGTGTGTTCATATGTACGAATTCTGCGCCGTTCTGCCGATCGCGGAACTTCGCCCACGTCGTTACTCGTGTGCAAGCTGCATCCCACCCCATGGAACCTGGCTGCTCCGGCTGCTCTGACAACCAGAACGAACCGCTCGTGAGCAGCTCGAACCGGTGCTTGCGGTACAGGATATTGACGAATTCCCCTGCCTTATCTCCGTCATCTCGCCCTACGCCTACTAAACCGTATTCCGGAAGCAACCGCTCTAAATCCTCAACCTGACTCAGCAGTACTTCTTGAAGGCCTGCAATGTCTGGACGATGGAAACGAATCATCCCAGCCACCATATGCGCACGCGTCGACCAAGCATTCTCGTCTTGATCCCCGTATGCATTACGGATATTGAACGACATACATCTCATTTCGTGCACCAACGCTTGTTCCTTCATGCCTCTTCACCTCATTCATATACTTTAGAAAAAAGAATGATTCATCATATAAAAACAATTCCAATATTGTTACTGTATGCCTCCTCACCAAAAAGTTCAACCCTGCCTCTTGCACTGTTAATGAAACAGTGTTACGATGTGTGCGTAACATTGTTTTATTGATGCGAGTGAAGGAGGTTTAACCCGATGGAAGACAATCTCATATCTAAAAAAGACCTGCTGGAGCTCACTGGCATTTCCTATGGTCAATTATATCGATGGAAGCGCAAGGACCTCATCCCTGAGGATTGGTTCATCCGCAAATCTACATTTACGGGCCAAGAGACCTTTTTTCCCAAAGATAAAATATTGGATCGGATCGATAAGATCTTGAACCTGAAAGACAATGCATCGCTCGATGATCTCGCAGATCTCTTCTCACCCAACTTGACCGAGATGGCCTTGTACAGCGCAGACCTGAAGAAACGCAGTATTGTATCAGACGTCTCGTGGCAGCTGCTCACAGCGCAGTTCGGGGAGGCAGAAGTGCTCACTTATGAGCGATTAATTGCCCTTTATGTCCTGAATCAGATGCTGCAGACCGGTGAAATGAGCCTTGATGAAGGCCGCATTCTACTGCAGGTACTGAATGATCATTATAAGAAATTCGATGGAAAGAGCTGTGACCTGATTTTTATCCGCAAAATGGGGGTTGCGACATTCCTGCTCATCTCAGGCAGCAGCGAAGTGTACCTAGAAGACCATGCCAAGCTCGTCCAGCGTACCGCCCTATCCAGCTCCATCGAAGCGCTCAAAACACGATTATCTGAATAGGAGGAAGGTATATGAATGATTATCCAAGCGGCGATATCCAGATCAATGGCATTGCAAGCTCCAACGGCGGCAGCTTCCACAAAGTCTCCATCGATGGCATGGGAACAATCCACGGCGACGTGACTTGCATGGAATTCAGCTGCAACGGAACCAGTAAAGTCGAAGGGAATTTACGTTCAGAACGTGCCAGCATCAACGGCATTGCGAAAATTCAAGGCGCTGCGCATTCCGATCAGCTGCGTATTGATGGCAAGGTTACGATTCAAGGCAAACTCACAGGGGAAGACATCCAGGTGAACGGACATATCAAGATCCACGGCAATTGCGAAGCCGAACGTTTCGAATCGAATGGCATCTTTATCATTCAAGGCATGCTGAACGCTGATATCATCGAGATTACTGCGCAAGGCGGTTGTTCGGCGCATGAGATTGTGGGCGAACAAATAACAATTAAACATGCAGGCTCTCAGTTCATGACGAAGCTGCTCGGCGTCTTCATGAACACGCATGTCACGGCAATGACCATCGAAGGAGACTACATCTCGCTCGAGCACGCTACTGCAACTGTCGTCCGCGGAGGCCGCATCAGCATCGGTCCCGATTGTATTATCGAGCGCGTCGAATACAAAGACGAGCTTCATATTCATCCTAGCTCCAAAGTAAAATATCACACCCAGATCTAACGGGAATTCTGACAAAAGGAGGCGAAACCAATGAGCAACAATAACGTTCGAGATCTTCGTATAACGGGCTCTTCTAGTGCCGCTGGCGGTTATTATCGGAATGTCAGCATAACAGGCGAGGTTCAGATTGCCGGTGATATTAGCTGTGAAATCTTCCGCTGCACAGGCGATACGAATGTATCGGGTACATTCGAGAGCAAAATCACCCGTATCACAGGGACCACCGTCGTGAACGGTGATATCACAACCGATCGATTGACTGTCCATGGTGAACTTAAGGCGATGGGCAACGTTACCCTGAACGATGCCAAAATCGGCGGCCATGTCATCGTCAGACAGAACTTAACGAGCGAAGAGATTAAACTCCATGGCCTCATCAGCGTCGATGGTGATTGTGCCATTGACCACCTGCGCGGCAAAGGGGCATTCGAGATCCAAGGACTGTTTAACGTCGGCCAAATGGATCTGGATCTTTATTGGCCGTCACGTGCGCGTGAAATCGGCGGTGAACAGATTAACGTGCGTAAACCGCAAGGCATGGGCAGTATGCTGAAATCGCTGCTCGACATCTTCAAAACGCAGCCGGATTCGCGATTAATCGCAGACAGTATTGAAGGAGATGACATTCACCTGGAGAATACGTCCGCCAAAATCGTCCGCGGCAATCGCGTCACTATCGGCAGCGGCTGTATCATTGAACGGGTGGAATACCGCAGCAGCTACCAACAGGCGCCCGATGCTTCCGTGGAGCAATGCACACAGACATAGATGGCTTCCCATGAAAGCCATGAACAATATATAACGTGGAGGAATAACCCGTGGTTAAAGGAAAAAATAATTTAGGGCTTGTCGTAACAGCCCTACTGCTCGGCATTCTCATGGCCTCGATGGATAACACCATCGTATCGACGGCCATGGGCACCATCGTCTCCGATCTTGGCGGCATGGATAAATTCGTATGGGTCACCTCGGCCTATATGGTGGCGGAAATGGCCGGCATGCCCATCTTCGGCAAACTGTCCGACATGTACGGACGCAAACGATTTTTCATCTTCGGACTCATCTTCTTCTTAGCAGGCTCGATTCTATGTGCAACCGCTGAGACCATCACACAACTTAGCATTTACCGTGCTATTCAAGGGATTGGCGGCGGAGCGCTCGTCCCGATTGCGTTCACGATCATGTTCGATATTTTCCCTCCCGAGAAACGCGGTAAAATGGGGGGACTATTCGGGGCCGTCTTCGGTCTATCCAGTATTTTTGGACCGCTGCTCGGTGCATTCATCACCGATACCTTCACATGGCATTGGATCTTCTTCATCAATGTGCCGCTTGGAGTGGTTGCCCTGCTGCTTGTCGTGCTCTTTTATCACGAATCGCATGAACATTCGCGGCAGCAAATCGACTGGGCAGGGGCTACGACATTGGTCGGCTCCATTATCTGCCTCATGTTCGCGTTAGAGCTCGGAGGCGGTACGTATGCATGGGATTCCACGGTTATCTTAAGCCTGTTCGCAGGGTTCACAGTCTTATTCATCATCTTCCTCTTCATCGAACGTACTGCCAAAGAACCGATCATCGCGTACTCGATGTTCAAGAATCGATTGTTCGCGTCTAGTACGATCATCGGTCTGTTCTCCGGCGCGGCGTTCATTGCGGCGGCGGTCTATATTCCGATCTTCGTCCAAGGCGTGACAGGCGGTACAGCCACGAACTCCGGCATGATTCTGCTGCCGATGATGCTCGGAACGACGGTCTCAGCACAAGTCGGAGCCATGTCATCGGTCAAATTCGGGTATCGAAAGGTCATGGTCGTATTCATGCTCATCTTCCTGATCGGGATCGCGCTGCTTACGACGATTACGACGGACACTTCTCGTGGCATGATCACGTTCTACATGATTATTACAGGACTTGGGCTCGGTGCCTCATTCTCCGTCCTTGGGATGGCGGCGATTCATCATTTTGATGCATCACAGCGCGGTTCCGCGAATTCTACGATTGCCTTCATACGGTCCCTCGGCATGACGATCGGCATTACGATCTTCGGGATGGTGCAGAAGAATCAATTCACGGACGGCCTGAAATCCGCGTTTGCTGGAATGGATTCGGCGCCGCAAGGCATGGATATGCTTTCCGATCCACGAGCGATTCTATCGCCAGAGGCAAGAGGCAGCATACCTCCGGAAATCCTGGATAAAGTCACACATGCGCTCTCTTCATCGATCGTGCAGACATTTATGTGGGCACTCATTCCGACTGTCCTCGCGCTGCTATTCACCTTCTATATGACGAACGATCGAATGAAGAGCTACCAAGAGCAGGCCGCGGAAGCGAAGGCCGAAGCGGAAGCGAGAGCAACAACCAGCTCATAATCTTTTAGAATACAAGAAGGCATTCCCCAGGGTTCCAAATCATGGATCCTGGAAGGAGTGCCTTTATTCATGTCACATGGATCGATTATAGATCAAACCGCGGGAATAACACATTGTTCTCCAGATGCACATGCTCGAACGTCATCCCTTCCAACTCTTCCAAGCGGGCATAAGTGATCCGGTAGGTCGTACAAGCGTGCTCTGGCGGGGTGAAATCATTCGTGACGATACGGAGCTGCTTCAGCAGGTTCCCCGCACCATCATGCTCGCCTTCCAGTTCTGCCACGAGTGCCCGTACATCTGCATGCGAGACAGCATTCGCATCTTCTTCTGCTCGAATGATGCTTGGGAAGGAAGTCTCCTCTTCCTTGGCGATATGCGCCTCAAGCTCTGCTCGAAGCTGGCGGAATAGCTCTGCCATCTGAACAAGATGCGGTTGATCACCGCCATGCACATGATAGACATGTTCCACATTCGCAGCGATCTGCGGCAGTTGGACTCGCAAATATTGATGATGCTTCTTCACAATATATTCAATCAACGCCCGTGAGGACATGTACTGCCAATCCATCCCGATTCCTAGACTTGGTGCAGCCAGCTTCATCGTATTCAGCTGCTCAACAACGGCCGCCGCATCCAATCCACGTTCTTCCGCTGCTTCTTGGATCGGACGGTTGCCACCGCAGCAGAAATCAATCTTGAGCCGCTTGAACACATCACTCGCAGCCGGATATTGCAATACCGCATCACGTACGGTCATTTCTTGTGTAATCATAAGGAATTCGCCTCCAGTTCAATAGATCTTGGTTCATGCAAGATCATCATACGACGGAAGACAAAGGGCCATCGTGATCTCAGTCACTCTGGCCCCATTTTCATAAAATCATTTCATAATAATCATTCGCACTAATAACACGGAAACCGCAATCCTCATAAATGCCAAGCGCGCGCGCATTCTCTACAGCGACTTCGAGTTCGAACCGTGTCTTCCCTTGTTCGCGCTGTAACATGTTCATGAGCTCGACAAGAATACATCGACCATTCCCTTTCCCCCGTTGGAGCGGACTCACACAGAACCCATAAATAAAGGCACTGCCATCCTCGAAGGTAAGACCCAGCTTGCCGATCGGTTGACCCTCAGCTTCTGCGATGTACGTATATTCCAGTGGGCTATTGAAGGTACGTTCTACATAATCCCGCGAATCCGCTTCCTCCATATCGAATCCGTCAACATTAAGCTGAACCAACAGCTCTTTATCCGCATCTCGCGCGACTCGAAGTTGGACATTGTTCTCGCTCATGCCACGAACATGAAAGCCACTAAGATCCGCATCCGTCCGCTCACAACGCATCCAGTGCTCAGATACCTTATACTTCGTGCCCCGCGCGATCAGGAATGCTTGCCCCGCAGTAGAACGATGATGATTAATGAAGAGAATATTGCCGAATCCCCGCTGTCTGCACTCCTCCACTGCCGCATCCACAAGCTGTGTGAACATTCCCCGTCTCCGGTAGAGTGGATGAACCATTCCACTAATTTCTGCCTCCGAAGTTTGGAAGCTATAAATGCCTAAGTACCCGACCAGATCGCCGTTCTCATAAATGAGAAAATCATTCGTCTCTTGTGTGGGCCGCGTCTGTAAGGATACCCAGTTCAATTTCAGCTTAATTCCATCCAGCGCATCACAAATATCCGCCAATATACGGATGTCATGCAATTCTTGCTCGGTCAATCCTTGTCTTTTCCGTATTTCCATCAGGTAAACCCTCCCATCTATTCCCTATTTTACACCTATGGTCAACCCCCTCTGGATTAATCGATGCCATAGACCACAAATCTTCCCATTGAAAAAGAAGGCTTATCCTAAGCGATATAAATCGCTTGAAGATAAGCCTTCTTCGCTATCCCTCTATACACGCCCAACCGAATTCCCCGTCACGAGCGTCACATAAATCCGTTCATTCTCCACGGATTCGCCTTGCAGCAGCTTAATCAATTGTTCTGCTGCGAGCGCGCCCCATTTTTTCTTCGAATAGTTAATGGTCGCAAGACGCGGCTGCGTATATTCCGATAGTTCGATGTTATCAAACCCGACGATATGAATGTGCTCCCCAATGCGATATTCCGTTGAAGCTACATAGTTGTAGAACCCAATCGCCATCTCATCATTCAGACAGAACACCGCAACAGGTTCTGTATACGCTTCGATAATCAGTTTCGCCGCTTGCTCCCCTGCGGATTTGTTGAAATCGCCGTCGATCTCGATATATTCCACATTCGGGTGGCGATCGAGTGTCTGCTTCGACGCTTGGAGACGCTGTCTAGCATCATAAGATCCCTTCGGACCGTTCACGATATAGATCCTCCGATGCCCCTGTTCAAGCAAATATTCCGTCGCTAGCATCGCGCCTGCCTTATTATCCAACAGCACTTGATTCACGTTCGGATGGCTCAACTCACGGTCCAGCACCACGATTTTATGTCCACGATCTGCGTACTGCAGCAGCTCTTCACTATTGAACTGCTCATCCAGAATGATGGCACCGTCAATAATCCGCTCCGGCAGCATCCGATGAGATTCCTTTCCACTGCACACGACCAGATCATATTCCTTATCATTCAGAACTTCCTTAATGCCTTGCAGCAGACCGCCATAGAAAGCACCGCTGAATTCAGTTAAGAACACACCGATAATTCGGGACTCCTTCTTCTTCAGAGATCTGGCCGCCGCATTCGGAACATAATTTAATTCTTTAGCGATCACCAGGATTCGAGCACGCGTCTCCTCGGTTACCTTCGGATTCCCATTCAGTGCGTAAGATACCGTTGAGACGGAAACCCCTGCTTTTTTAGCGATATCTTTAATACTGACCAATACATTCGCCCCTATCTATCAAACCTTCCGACTTCATGTAAATTAAATATACCACAAAAGATTGGCGATCACAGTGGACCGCCAATCCGAACATCAATACAATTGTATTCACTTCGGCTTGCTCAGAAGCAGTCGCTCTAGCTTATGTAAAGAAGTGATGAAAAACAATGTGAATATTAAAAAACAAGGGGTATAATAGAGGTATACTTCGATTCTTAAATGAAATGTCATCGATAATGGAAGAGGTGTTATGATGTTGAAATCTCTATGGGACAAGGCTATGAAGAAGGGATTCTCAGTCGAATTGGATCATCCGCCCAAGAACAAACAAGAGTTCCTAGATGAAATTGAACGTTATTGTAAGAAAGAGAATGTAACCTATACGTTTATAGAATACAATAGACCTGCCATAGTCACGATCGACCATGTCGTCTATCAATGCCAAGTTGAAAACGCTGGAAGAGCAGGCTTTGTACTTCATTTCAAAGAAATATAATTTACAAAACGAGCCTTAGAAGAGAAGCTAACGGCTCGTTTTTTCATTGTCGGGTCCATGATAACTCTGATATAGGCGCAGTTTAGGTCATAGTTGATGCTAAAATCCATGATAGCAGCCAACCTACAACCTACACTGAAGGAGCTCTTCCACCTTCTACACACTGCACATCCTGCCGACACAGCACATATTACTGCGCCACGATCCAATCCACGCCAAACTTCTCAAGCGGTTTGACCCAATCCTTCGGCATATGAACGTCGCTAATCACCGTATTCATATCTCGCCATTCCGCAATACGATAGAGCTGGGTAAGTCCTATTTTACTGCCATCGGTCATGACAATGGATTGCCTGGAATTGCCCATCATCTTACTGACGAGCTGCCCACGTTCTGCATCAAAGGCGGTAATCCCCTTGCCCAGCACCATTCCATCGATGGAAATGAACGCCTTATCCGCATGGAACAGATCCACAATTTTCTCGGCGATGGAGCCGGTAATTCGAGAATGCCTCGAATTCACTTTGCCCCCAATCAGATAGATATCGCCATTGAACAGTTCCTTATTCTTGTATTCAATCAGCTGATGCAGCGCCGGAATCGATATCGTTAGCACCGTCAGGTTATTCTTATTCATCAGAAAATCAATCATCGCAAGCGGCGTCGTCCCGTCATCAATAAAAATGACGTCATTATCCTCCACCAGTGCGGCCGCAGCCTTCCCAATCATGCGTTTCTCCTCGGCATAAATCACTTCGCGCTTGAGATAGGAAGGCTCTTCGCCGAGGAGGTTAATCTTCACCGCGCCCCCGTATACCCGCTTCAACCGGTTCTCGAGCTCCAACTCCTCCAAATACCGACGAATGGTCTCCGAGGACACCCCTAACTTCTGCACGAGGTCAAATGTCTTAACCTGTCCCTCTGCGTTCAACTGTTCTAATATGATTCCTTTACGTTCTTCGCCAATCAACGACAACTGCGAATCCCCTCCGTCATACAACTTATCTCTACACATTATAACTTTAGAACAACGGCTTCGCTATCCAGAGCATGAAGAAGGAGCGATGCAAGTATTGCACTCGCATCGTCCTTGGCAGACTTACCAATCGTCTACAAGCTTTTTGACTCCACACGACCAACAGCAGATACAAGTCGCTCCATATCGTCGGGATATACTTCGCCAATATTGCCGATGCGGAACGTGTCCGCGTTGGAGATTTTACCCGGATAGATGACGAATCCTTGAGCTTTGAGCTCCTTATAGAAGTCTTCGAACTTGAACGATGCGTCTGGATAATAGAATGATGTAATGATCGGAGAATGCATTTCATCCGCCAAAAGTGTCTCAAAGCCCAGATCCCGCATGCCGCGCACAAGGTTCTGTTGATTCTGACGATAACGCGCATATCTTGCTGCAACGCCGCCTTCTTCTTCAAGCTCCAGCATCGCTTCATCAAATGCTCTCACGACGTGCGTCGGAGATGTATAGCGCCATTTGCCGCCATTCTGCTCCATATGATACCATTGATCATACAAATCCAGCGAGAGTGAACGCGCCTGACCTTGGCAAGCCTGGAGCCGATCGATGCGTGCGATGACGAATCCGAAGCCCGGAACCCCTTGAATACACTTGTTCGCGCTGCTGATCAAGAAGTCGATACCGAGCTCAGCCACATCCAGCGGCACGCCGCCAAAGCTGCTCATCGCATCCACGATGAACACTTTATTGTACAACTTCACAATCTGGCCCGCCTCCGCAATAGGATTCAGAATCCCCGTGGTCGTCTCACAATGGACCATCGCTACGTGGGTAATCGAAGAATCCTGCTGAAGCAACGATTCCAGATCATCCAAATCCGGAAGAGAGACTTCGCCGCTGTCGAGCACCACCACTTGAACCCCTAGCACTTCAGCCATCTGAACGATCCGTTTGCCATAAGCCCCATTCGTCAAGACGAGCAATTTGTCTGTGCTGCCCAGTGCGCTTCCGATCACCGATTCTACGCAATACGAACCGCTGCCTTGCAGTAACACGGCAGAATATTCTTCAATACGCTGCGTTGCAAGCGCAACAAGCCGGCGGCGAATGCTCTGTACCAGATCATTATAATCGCGATCCCATGTACACCAGTCCTTGAGCATCACAGCTTTGACCCTCTTGCTCGTCGATAACGGACCTGGGGTGAGCAGCAAATACGGATTATCATCTAACAGTTCAGTATTCATATTGTTACGCTCCTCGATTATGAAATGATGGATAGCATCGGTCTGTAACTAAACCAACACCTCAGCGACCTCAGCTTGAGCAATACGTTCGCTAATACGGTCGATTAAGGCGGGAAATTCTCCGATTTGCTTAATTACATAATGCGCGCCTGCGGCCTTGAACCGCTCTTCAACCACTTGCATCCGAGCTTCCAGTTCTTCTGCCTGCATATTTGCTACTTCTGCCTCACTCAGCCCTAACTCGCTGCCGCCTTGGATGACGCCTACACTCCACATGCCGGCATTCACGCCTTCCAATATATCGCTGATTGTATCCCCGACTTTGACCATCGCTCCCATCGGATAAATGCCGAGCAGTTCCGCGTTGCGGTAGCACATCCAAGGGTAAGGCCGTCCTGCGAACACATCATTTGGTGTGACGAGTGTATCTGGGAAATAACCTTTGCGTTTCGCTTCTGCCGCGACGATCTCCATCATTTCTGCCGTATAGCCCGTCGTTGAACCAATTTTAAGGCCACGTTCTCTGAGGTTCGCAACGACTTCCAATGCTCCCGGTACCGGATCGGTATAACGCGCTAAATCTGTGAACAACATCGGCTCAAAATCAGCGTAAAGCGCATCGACATCGGCTTCCTCCGGCATTCTTCCGTAGCGCTCCTGCCACAATCCCGCAATACGTTCCATCTCGAGCAGCGCCTTAATATGATCACGCTTCAGCATGCCCATCGGTCCACGCGCTTCTTCGGCTGTAATCTCAATCTCCCACTTCTTAAATACATTGACGAATACAAGCAATGGAGCAAAACAACCATAGTCCACCATCGTCCCTGCCCAGTCAAATATAACGCCTTTTATTTTCCCTTGATACGGTATTGCCATCGCCACACACTCCTTTTATATGATTAGATTCGCCTGTAAAACAATTAATACCTACTTCATTAATTTTATTTGGTTGTTTTTAGTTGTTTTTACCTGTGTTTATGATCAAATCATAAGACACCACTAGGGTAGTGTCAATTGCCTACAGCCATATTTACATAAAATTCAAAATGCCTTGTCCGGGCGCTAAATAACCCGGGGCCCCGAAAAAAAACCCCCTCCAAGCCGCTCACAACGCATCATGAAATCCAATGCGCGTGGTCTGTCGACTTGGAAGGGATATAATCCACCTTGAGATGAAGCGACTGCACGCGGAGGCTCCGAACGAAGCTTGACCACGACGACGTATTTGCACAGTATCTAAGATGACACCTAGTAAAATGATAAATTTTACCAATATTTTGTCAGGTTGATGGCAGGCTTTTTATTTTTAGGTGAGAAAATGTCATGAAAGTAAAGAAGTGTATATCAAAAGTAATAAAATATCTATTTAGCACGCATGAATTTGTCTCATAGTATTAACTGTGAAGAGGCCTCTTGGAGTGAATGGGCGCCCGGGCAAATCCCATGTACTCGACTTGTAACAACGTAACTATCATTTCAATCTAAGAAATGGGGATGAAAAATGAAACGTAGTCAGGGGCACCAAAGACGAATTTCGTTGTTGTTACTATTTGCGCTAATCTTCTCGATTGTTTTTTCAACTCATCCATCGGTAGCTAAGGCAGAAGGGGATACCCCGCCAGCGGCTACGCAGCCCGGGGATCAACAGACGTTACCCGAAATTCCTAGTCAGCCCGAACCACAACCAGAGCCTTCATCCGACCTGGAGCAGCCGCTTGACCTTGCCGCAGCGACGGGATATTTTCCACCCAACACCGCAGCATCTGGAAATGTGAAGAATATGGCCTTGTTGTATACCGGATATTACGGCGGACGAACGACATACGAGGGAAAAGAACTCGGCACGTACGACAAAAATACATTATTGCCTTATGTTGCGCACTACAACAGCAGTAACACGATGGACGACACTTTTTTCGACTCATTTCTGTTCCTAGGAATCAATACCCCCGATTATAGAGATTTCGGCGATACAGCGGACTCTGCCAAGTGGACCTATAAGACGGATTGGGAGTGGTACATGAACCGCCTGTTCACCGCCAATCAACAACTCGATGCCCTGAATCAGGCCACCCAACAGGTTGCGACCACACTCAACCAACCAAGTTATAAATCCAAAGTCTATATTATGATTCCTTACCCCAACAGCGAAATCACCAATTTCGGCGATGTCGATAACGACGGCATCAGCGAGAACCTGAATGCCAACCCGAGCAATCTGACCAAGGTCACCAAGTGGTATATCGATACCGTACGAAGCAGATGGAACCAAGCCAATTATAGCAACCTTGAATTAAAGGGCTTCTACTGGTTCCACGAAGATATCGATACCGGCAATCAGGGTGAAGTGAATGCGATCAATAACTCTGGCAACTATCTCCATACGCTTGGCCTGAAATTTTGCTGGATTCCGTACTTCGGCGCCGGGCAGAGCAACAACTGGCATAACTACACCTTCGATTTCAGCATTCAGCAGCCCAACCACTATTTCGTTCCAAGTTCAGACTATTCGAGAATGACGGCCGTAACCACCCAAGCCCAGACCTACAATGAAGGCATCGAGATGGAATTTGACGAAAGGGCGATGCACGACCTCGATTTCAAAAACCGGTTCGATAATTACTTGAAAGCCGGCGCGGAATACGGATATATGACGGGAGCGGTCAAGGGCTGGTACCAAGATATCTTCGCGATATATAACTTCTATAAAAACAAGAACAACAGCGGCATAAACGGCATTTATGACGGTAGACAGATGTATGAAGACATCTACAAATTCACCAAAGGGACGTACACGATCCCAACCAACCTAGCATCCGGCAAAACGGCCGTCGCCTCTACGAACCAGAGCTCTTCCCTCAACGCAGCCAAAGCCGTCGACAATTTGTTCGGCACGAGATGGTCAAGCCAGCAGAATTCAAACAATGAGTGGATCTACGTCGATCTCGGGCAGGACTATAACGTTAACCGCGTCAAGCTGAACTGGGAGTACGCATACGGTAAGAGCTACAAAATCCAAGTATCCAGCGATGCCACCAATTGGACGGATGTCTATGCGACAACGACAGGCGACGGCGGAGTCGACGATATCGGCTTCGCGCCTACAACGGGAAGGTATGTAAGAATGAGCGCGACGGAACGCGGGACGATGTACGGCTACTCCATTTATGAGTTCCAAGTATTCGGAGATAGCGTAGGATCCGGCTTAACGACCAATCTAGCATTGAACAAGACGGCCACGTCATCAACCTATCAGGACGCCACCTTGACGGCGAACAATGTGGTGGACGGCAACGGAACGACGAGATGGTCCAGCACATTCGCCGACCCGCAATGGATTACGGTCGACCTTGGGCAGGCTTACAACCTGAATCGCGTCATCTTGAATTGGGAGCTGGCCTATGGCAAAGGCTACAAGATCCAAGTTTCCAACGACGCGGCCAACTGGACGGACGTATACACCACGACAACGGGCGACGGCGGTATCGACGACATCTCCTTTGCTGCGGTTAACGCGAGGTATGTCCGGATGTACGGCACGCAGCGAGCTTACTCCTTCTACGGCTATTCCTTGTACGAATTCCAGATTTACGGCAAACCGAATCTAGCGCTGAACAAAACGGCAACCTCCTCTTCCAACGAGACAGCCGCATACACGGCCGATAAAGCGGTAGATGGCAGCCTGACGACCCGATGGTCCAGTCTATATTCCAACCCGCAATGGATCTACGTCGACCTCGGACAACAGTACCGCGTCAATAATGTCAAGCTCAACTGGGAGTTTGCCTATGCGAAGGGTTACAGGATCCAGTTGTCGAACGATGGACTCAACTGGTCAGATGTGTATGTGACATCGGAGGGCGATGGCGGCATCGACGACATCTACTTCGAACCGCTAAATGCAAGGTATGTCAGGATGCTTGCGACAAATCAAGGCACCGGCTACTGGTATTCCCTTTATGAATTCGCAGTTTACGGCAGCTGATTCGATTCGCAACGCGTAAAACCTGATATCGGGTTCTTACCCTAATAACAAAACCAGCCCATGCACGATACACTGTGCTGGGCTTTTTTTAGCTTGTATCCCATCCCTCTGTATTCATCCAATGGTGCCGCTCGCAAGGCTTCGTTCTACATCGTCTGACCATTATCCACGGTGATGATCTGGCCCGTCAGTGACTTCTGCAGCAGCATGGAGACGATTGACTCCGCAATATCCTCCGGTGTCGATATCCGCTGCAGCATGATGCTGCCCGCCAATTGCTGCATCTTCGCCTCATGGCCTGCCCACCATCGTGTGTCGACTGCGCCCGGGGCAATCGCATTAACGCGGATATCTGGCGCAAGCGCATGGGCGAGCGACTTGGTCAGTCCGTGCACGGCTGCTTTGGATACGGCGTAAGGCAGCGAGGAGCCGAGCCCTGTCGTTCCCGCGACGCTGCCGAGATTCACGATCGCACCCTCTCCATTCTTCTTCATATACGGAGCCACGGCTCTCGCCATATAGAACATCCCTTTGATATTCACGGCGAGCAGACGATCCCACATCTCATCCGTCACGGCATCCAGGTCGCTCATCGGAAGCTGCGCCGTAATGCTCGCATTGTTCACAAGGTAATGCACAGTCCCGTACTTATGCGCAATGTCCGCAATCATCTGCTGCACCTCTTGCTCATTGGATACATCCGCTTTGACGGCGATGGCCTGACCCTGGTTGTCCCGGATCGCTTGGATGGTTGCAAGAGCCTCCGCTTCCGATCTGGAATAGTTCACTGCGACGATGGCGCCTTTTCTCGCAAGCAGCATACTCGTTGCCCGGCCTACGCCTGTGCCTCCACCCGTTACTAACACCACTTTATTTTGCAATTCCATCGAGACTCACCGATCCTTTCCATTCGTTGCTGTCCTTCCATTACCATCGTACTTCCCCTAGATCTCGTTGTATAATTGTTAGATATCATACTGACTATTAATATTACTGATACCGGGAAAAGAGGGATTGTCATGGAAAGTCCTGAGCTTCGAATTTTCCAATGCGTTGCCGAGGAATTGTCCTTCTCTAGAGCGGCGGATCGACTAGGGTACGTGCAGTCCAATATTACACTTCGCATTCAGAAGCTGGAGCAGGAGCTCGGCGTCCCCCTATTCGAACGAACGAATAAAGGCGTAACTCTCCTGCCTGCAGGCGAGAAGCTGCTCCACTATGCGAACCAAGTGATCAACTTACTGGAAGAAGGTAAAAAAGAAGTAGCAGCGACGCCAGCCCAAGCCGTCCTGCGGATTGGGGCTACACAGACCTTTGCCGCTCAGCGCCTGCCCGTCCTGCTTAGCCGATATAACCGCGACTTTCCGCAAGTACAGATATCCATGAAGACTGGTAATCAAATGGAGTTGCTTCGACATGTCGCACATGGCGAGCTCGATGGCGCGTTCATTAGCGACCAATTCCATGATGAGCACGTCGAAGCCGTCATGCACTGGGAGGAGGAGCTCGTACTCATATCGTCATCGAGTAATCCTCATCCGCTGGAACAACCTATTATTGTAAATGCTTTTCCCGATTGTCCATATCGCCGACGCTTGCTTGAATGGTTCGATCGACAGGATCACCAGCCTGTGTCTCTCATGGAATTCGATACGCTGAACGCCATTCTGACAGGTGTCAAAGAAGGCATGGGCATCTCCTTATTGCCGAGAAATCTCATCCCTGCCGATGTACATTGTCTTCCTCTGCCAGAGGAATTGCGCCACGTTGGGATTCAATTCATCGTCAAGCGAACCCACGTTAGATCGATTGCGCTTGCAAGCTTCGTCCAGATGATGGAGAAAGATTCGTAGAACCAACGGAAACAAATAAAAGCGGTACCCACGACTTCCATCGCAGGTACCGCTTTTGCATTATATATGAATCTGCGGGCGATCCAACCGGTACAGCTTCGCATACCGCGGCTCCCGCGCCATGAGCTCCGCGTGCTTGCCTCGCATCGCAATACGCCCATCTTCGATGAAGACGACTTCGTCCATCTGCTCCACGCCCACCAGATGGTGCGTGATCCAGAGCAGCGATTTGCCTTGCAGCGCACGGAAGATCGTCTGCAATAGATCGCGCTCCGTGCGCGGATCGAGGCCAACCGTCGGCTCGTCGAGGATAACGACGGGCGTGTTCTGCAGCAGCACGCGCGCGAGGGCGATCCGCTGCCGCTCGCCGCCAGAGAACCGCTGCCCGGTCTCGAGCATCGGCGTCGCATACCCTTCCGGCAGCGATGCAATGAGCTGATCCAGCTTGACCTGTTGCGCAACCACCGCGATCTCTTCGTCCGAGGCATCGCGCCGTCCGAGGCGAATGTTGTTCGCCACCGTCGTATCGAACAGATGCGGTCGCTGATTCAGTACCGAGACAACCGAGGCAATCTGCTCACCATAATGATTCGCGGGAACGCCATTGATCAGCACTTCGCCATTATTCGGCACCAGTGCGCCTTGTACAAGCTTGAGCAGCGTCGATTTCCCTGCGCCGCTGCGGCCGATGATCGCCACGCGCTTCCCTTGCGGCAGATCAAGCTGGATATCCTCTAACGTCCAATTTGAAGTCTGCGGATCGGCAACGTCTCTTGCCAGCTGCTCCGATGAAGGATACCGATAACATACATCTGTAAGCTGAATATGCGCATCCTGCCCCACGAGAAGCGGTAAACCTGCCGAAGGATCAACTCCAAGATCCCCGCCGTCACCTCTCATCTCATTCAGACGCCCGAGCGAATCGCGATACTGCGGAATCTTCTCAATCGCCTCAGAGACCGGTAGAAATGCATCCATCAGCGGGAAGACGACGAGCGTGAACGCCGCGATCAACGTCACGGCGAACGAACCCGAGGCAGCCTGTTGTCCTGACCAATAGGCCATCGATACCACCGCGAGCCCTACGATACACTGGGCGATGAACATCCGTCCGCGCGCCCAGCGGCTAAGCGATCGTTCAATCGCCGCTACCCGCTGTTCATCGGCCTCATAGGCCGCGGCAAATTGCGCAGCACGCCCGCTAATCATCCAATCGCCCATGCCAAGCACGGCGTCCGTCAGCTTACGGTATAACCGGCTGCGCTGCTGCTTCATCTGCTCATGCCGCGCATACGTGATCCTTAATGATACGCCAGGCAGTACAAAGACAAGCACGAACAAATACAACCCCATCAAGAACGCGAAGCCGATGTCGAACCAACCTAGCAAGACGACTACAGCAATATACATGATAAGCGCGACAACCGTCGGAAATACGGTGCGCAAATAGACATTTTGCAAATATTCGATATCGTCCGCGAGTACCCCAAGCACATCCCCCGTCCGGTACCGCGAACGGATGAACAAAGCTTGCGGTTCGAGCATGCGATACAACCGTACCCGCATCTTCGATAAGATGCGCAGAATCGCGTCATGCGAAGCCAGACGCTCCACATAATGAATGACAGCTCGACTGATCCCGAACGTACGCACTAAGACGACAGGGACATAGACGAGCAGAATATTCTCCGGACGGAGCGCCGATTTAGAAATCAAGAAGCCTGACGTGAACATGAGCGAGCTCGCTGCCAGCACAGTCAAGAGGGACAACGCAATAACAATGGCGAACCGCCATCCGTGTTGCCTAACGTAAGGACGGAACCACGATTCTTCTCTCACGATATTCCCTCCATTTCTGCTGTCATCAGTCCGTAATAGACGCCGCGCTGCAAGAGCAGCTCTTCATGTGTCCCCATCTCAGCCAGCCGTCCCTGATCCATCACCAGGATGAGATCCATATCCGTCATCCAATGCAATCGATGCGTCGCGAGGAACACGAGCTTATCGGCGAACAGCGGAAGCATTGTCTCTTTGATTTCCATCTCCGTCTCAATGTCTAGGTGAGCTGTCGGTTCATCCAACAGAATGACCGATCGATCACTTAGAAAAGCCCGTGCCAGCGCAACCCGCTGTTCCTGCCCGCCGCTGAGCTGCCGACCGCCATTTCCAATAACCTCGTTCATGCCAAGTGTAAGCTGTGCCACCAGTTCTTGAAGTCCTGCGGCCGCAATCGCCTCCGCCACCTCTTCATCCGAAGCCTCTGGACGATAGAATCGCACATTATCAGCCAGCGACATATCGAAAATATATGGGTGCTGCGGAATATACGTCGTCTCTCCGAGCCATGCTGCATCATGCAGCCCCGGGATGTTCACGCCATCCAATCGGAAGGTTCCCACGTTCGGCTGCAAGAAGCCGCCAAGTACATCGATGAGCGTCGATTTGCCTGCGCCGCTCTCCCCAATGATCCCGATGCGCTTCATGCCTGCAATCTCAAGCGATACGTCCTGCAAGGAACTTGGCCCTTCTGCTTCATGCTGAACATTCACATGCGATAACGACAGAACGCTATCCTTCGTCCATGTGAATCCTGCCGGAAGTACCGACGCTCCAGCCTTCAGCCCTTCCTCCGCGATCATCGCTTGCATGGCCTTGCCGGCTTCTTTCCCTTTGAGCGTCGCATGATAGTCCGCTCCGACCATTCGCACAGGCAAGAAATATTCCGGTGCAAGGATCAGCACGAGCAGCGCAACTTCAAGCCCCATCTCGCCATTAATGAGCCGCAGCCCTAAGCTGACCGCCACCGAAGCAACCGACAGCATTGTGAAGAAATCCAACGCAAAAGAAGAGAGAAATGCCATCCGCAGCGTCTTCATTGTCGCGCTGCGATAGCGGTCACTCACCTGTTCAATCGTATCCCCATGGGATCGACTGCGGCCGAGGAACTTCAGCGTCTCTAATCCACGTAAGGAATCGACGAAATGATTAGAGAGCTTCCGATAGCTCTCTAATTGCTTCTCGGTATGCTTCTTCGTCGCAAGCCCAATCAAGATCATGAAGGCGATCAGAATCGGCAAGGTTACGATCAGGATAAGCGCCGCTGTTGGGTCCTTCACGAAGATAAAGAGGACAATAAGCGCTGGCGTAATCGCCACACCCATCATCCGCGGAACGATCAGCTCCAGATAGGTGCGGAACTGCGTTATGCCGTCGAGCACGAGCGTCACGAGGTTGCCCGTTCCTTCCTTCTTCGCGAACCGAGGGCCAAGCTCGAACAGCTTCTGCAGCAGCTGCTGCTGCAATTCTCTGCCCGTCGTCTCCGCGAACCGATAGGCTAACTTCTGCATCGCAAGACCCGTGATCTGCCGCAATATAAAAGCAAACAGGAACATGGCCATTTTGCCGTACTGTTCCTGCAGCGGTTGGCCAGCGAACAAGGCGGAGATGACCTCCGCCAGCCATGTCGCTAGCAATATAATAGACACACTTTGAACAAGGGTCAGGAAGGCAGTCAGCGCAAGCACCGACTTTGCCCCCTTCAATCCCATTATGTCTTTTCCCATTAGTATTCCAAGTGCTCCTTCTCGTGAACCCGTTTATGAAATACGAAGTAACTCCAAATCTGATAACCTAATACGAATGGCAGCAGAGTTAACGCTACAATCGTCATAACTTTAAGGGAGTATGCTCCCGATGCTGCATTATCGATTGTTAAGTTGAACGCTTGATCAATCGAACTAATCATAACACGCGGGAACAAACCAATAAATACCGATGCAACCGACAACACGATCACCGCACCTGTCATCCCGAACGCCCAGCCGTCTTTTTTTACCTTCATGAAGTAACCTGACAACAAGAACGCAATGAGGCCAACGACGCCGACCGCTGCAAGAATGCCGCCGCGAACTTCGAACACATCCGTCATTGTATATGTCATGATTCCGAAAGCTGCAAGCAATATTCCAAGTGGAATGAGCAGCATCTGTCCGAGCTTACGCGCTCTTACTTGCAAGTCTCCCACTGTACGCAATGTTGTAAACATCAGACCATGCACGAGGCACAACATTACGACCGTTAGACCGCCAACGAGCGTGTACCCGTTCACCATATCGAACAAGCCTGCCTTCATTTCCATCTGTGCGTCAATCGGAAGCCCTTTGATCAAGCCTGCGAAGACGACACCAAGCAATAACGGCGGCAATAAGCTGCCGAGGAAAATAACCCAATCCCATGTCTTTTTCCACTTTTCATGTTTGACTTTACCCCGGAATTCGAACGCGACCCCGCGCCCGATCAGAGCTAGCAATAGGAACACAAGCGGTGTGTAATATCCACTGAACAAGGTCGCATACCAGTTCGGGAAAGCTGCGAACATCGCACCCCCTGCAGTAATCAACCAGACTTCATTCGCGTCCCAGAAAGGACCGATCGAATTGATCAACACGCGTCGCTCTCCATCCGTTCTCGCGAGCAATTTCGTCGACATCCCGACACCGAAGTCAAACCCTTCGAGGAAGAAGAACCCAATGAACAGCACCGCCACTAGAACAAACCAGAGATCATTAAGTAAGTGCATGTTGCTTCTCCTCCTTCACAACTTGATCGAATGGATCATGGGAATGTTCATCATGGTGATCATCCGGCGCATAAGGCCCTTTGCGAATCACTTTGATGAATAGATAGACAAGAATAATCGCCAGAATCAGATAAATGGTTGAAAAAGCAATGACAGAGAACAGAATCTGCCCCGCACCCACACTCGGTGAGATACTGTCTTCCGTACGCATTAATCCGAAGACCGTCCAAGGCTGGCGCCCAATCTCCGTCATAATCCAACCGAATGTATTCCCGATGAACGGTAACGAAATGCCTAAGACCATCAAACGCATGAACCATTTGTTCGGCTGCTCCAGCTTCTTGCGCCACGCCAGGAACGTACCATATAGACCCATAAGAATCATCAGGGATCCCGCTCCAACCATGATGCGGAAGCTCCAGAAGGTTGTGCGTACCGGTGGAATATAATTCCCCGGACCATATGTCGCTTCATATTCGGCTTGCAGTTCTAACATCCCTTTAACTTCACCGGAAAATTTACTATATGACAAGAAGCTCAGCAAGTACGGAATCTGAATCTCCATCCCATTCTCTTGCTTCTTCGGATCGATGGTCGCGAAGACCGTCCAACCCGCGGGATCGCCACTCTTGCCCCACAAGGCTTCACTGGCAGCCATTTTCATCGGTTGCGTATGAATCAAATATTGTGCTTGTTGATGTCCCCACAGCGCCACGCCAACAGAGGAAATCAGACCAATAATAATCGCAATATGGAAAGACTTCTTGAAAAATTGCACATCTTGACGCTTCAGCAGCTTGTAAGCACTAATCCCCGTAATCAAGAATGCGCCTGTTGCAAATGCACCTAATACCGTATGCGGAAACTCTACGAGCAGCTGGCCATTCGTGATCAGGGCCCAAAAATCATTCATCTCCGCGCGGCCATTCAGAATTTGAAATCCAACTGGACGCTGCATGAATGAGTTCGCAAGCAAGATCCAGAATGCGGAGATAATCGTACCGATGCTAACGAGCCAAATGCAGACCAAATGCACCTTTTTCGATAGTCGATCCCATCCGAAAATCCATAGACCAATAAACGTCGATTCTAAGAAAAACGCGAGCAAAGCTTCGATCGCCAGCGGCGCCCCGAAGACGTCTCCGACGAACCTCGAGTAGTTTGACCAGTTCATCCCGAACTGGAATTCTTGCAGAATCCCCGTAACAACCCCAACTGCAAAGTTAATGAGAAATAATTTACCCCAGAATTTCGCCATGCTTCTGTATTCTTCCTTGCCTTTAACGACGTACATGGTCTGCATAATTGCAATCGTTAACGCAAGACCAATGGATATCGGTACGAAGATAAAGTGAAAGATTGTCGTCGATGCGAATTGTAATCTTGCCAGAAATACAGCATCCATCCGTTTATATCCACCTTTCGATAACATTATAATTTGGAGGCGAAGGCTCCCCGCCCCACTTCCTTCCTGTATTCTGTCATGCGCAGGATTTTTCTAATGTGATTTTTATCACATTATAGGGTGTGAATCCGTTTTTACCAGCGAACATTCCTGATTTCGTCACACAATATCCTGAAAAAGACGGAAAAGACGATTAAATGCACTTGCATCGAGAGACGAGTAGCCGGGAGAGGCGGAGCACGAAAATGCGAAACTCCAAAAATCCATACCCAAAGAAGGTAATAATTAGGTGGCGTCGAACTGTCTCATATAGAACTGACATCATTCGACAGGGGGAAAATCATTCAAATGTCTACCGACACACCAAGTAACACCATCCAAGCGCACGGACAGCATCGCCGCAAGTTCGCCCGCCTCAGCATCATCTTGCTGCTGACGCTCGGCATGTATTTCGTGCAATCCGCTCTTCTAGAACAGACTCGAGCAGCAGCCAGCACGGATTCGTCCAGCGATGCACAGGATCAACTCGACGCGCTAGCGATGCTGAATGAAATCCGTGCCCAAGTTGGCGTGCCTGCCCTCGTACTCAGCAAGGAGATTACACAAGCTGCAAGAAGCCACGCCGCCTATTACAACCGGCACGAACGAGACAAGAAGGTCTCTCTAAGTGCCCATCAAGAGAAACAAGGCATGGAAGGATTCACCGGCACGAGCGCAATGGATCGCATGAAGGCGGCGGGATGGAATCCTACGGTCACCTACCGCAGCTCAGGCGAAGTCATGCATTTCAAGCAGAAGACGAGCATACAGGCCATGCAGGGGTGGCTGGATACCGCATACCATCGCGCGATCATCCTTAGCCCCAAATACAATGAAGTCGGAATCGCACTCGTTGACGGCACCGCGGTCGTGAATCTAGGCGGCACTCGTGCGCCTACACCGCTTCAGTACGGCATCGCAGTCTATCCTTTTCCAGGGATGACCCAAGCCCCTGTAGGCTTCTACGGCAACGAAGTTCCCAATCCGCTGAGCCAGTTCGGTGTGGATTATTCTGGTTATATTATCTCGGCTACAACGATCGATGCCATCGATTGGCACGAGGCAAGCTTAATTGACGAGAAAGGTGCAGCCATTCCATTCTATGAGGAAATCTATAGCGGTAATACGCTTTTCCTGTATCCAAAAACGATTTTGGAGGGCTTTCATACCTATCGCGTCCAGCTAGCTTACCGAACGGAGGGCTCGTCCGAAACCCAGCATCAATCCTGGTCTTTCAAGACGGGCGAGGGCCATAAATTATTGAGCATTGCCGGCTCTCCCGATGAACTCGTTATCAATGAAGGGGAAGAAACGTCTATACGCGTCACGGGCTTCTACGATGATTCCGTTACTGAACCGATCACAAGCCATGTACGTTATGTCAGCAATAACCCGGCAGGGTTAAAACCCGTATCCTCCTCCAGCTTCCAAGGAATCAAGGCTGCTAATTATTACATCACGGCGCATGTCGGAAACTTAGCCACCGAGCGAGTCCTGATTAAGGTGTTGCCGAAATTGAAAACCAAGACCTATCCACCGCTAACCGCGAGCAAACCAGACGCCGCGGTGACCGAAGCTGAATTCTGGACAATGCTGCTGAAGCAGCATCAGATCGATGTGGATGCATATGCCCCGGCGAGCAAGAAACATGCGGCAGATGCCGCTTACCAGATCGCCGCAAGCCGCAATATTCCGTTACTCGGCTTAACATCCATTCCGGCTAGAGACAAGCCGATTACGCGCGTGAAAATCGCCGAAGTCCTCGCATCCGTGGATGGGGTTCATTTTACACAGTACAACGCCATCTGGTACGTGCTAGGCATGGGGTACCTCAAAGGGGATACCGATTCAACGATTTACGGATTCAATAACGAAGGCACAATGACACAACAGGAAGCCATACAGCTGCTCGCCGATCTGAAGCCGAAAATGAAATCGCTACGCGGAAGACCAATCAAACCTACGCCAGCAGAACTTTTGCCACCTCTACCGAAGCGAGAGTCGTACAAGAAGCCTGCCGTTCTCAAGGATTACACGCTTATTGCAACCTATCATCCAGATCGCACATTAACCGTCGAAGGGAAATTCACCGTCATCGCCGGGCAACAGACGACATTGATGGTTCAGACTGGCGGGAAGAAGCCGAAGGCGATTGAAGAAGTTCAAGTGGCCATTGACCGTGAGGGCAACTTCAAAATAACGTCCGGCCCTTACACAGAAGATGCGTTGAATCTGTATTTGAGAACAGAAGGCGCGATGTATTGGATTTCGGTCGAAGCGAACGCCATGAATATTAGCGAATTCACGCCGTAATCCTCACAAGAGAAACGACCGCGGTAAGCGGTTCGTTCTCTATACACAGAACAAAACCCGCGTGCCGGTTTGCCTGATGAGCATCCCTTGCACGCGGGTTTTGTTGCTATTCTAGGAAAAGATATAGAACTACGACGTAACTTTCTCCTCAATATCTGCATGACCAGCCAGCCGGTCCAGTCGCGCAATCTGATATCCGTATTCATAGCAAGCCGCAGCCACGATTGATAAGCGCCGCGAGCCATCATCGAAATGAATTTCCTGCATCACCGTCTGGAGGAATTTCTCGTTCTCGATCTCCATCTGTTCGATGCTCTCCAGCTCTGGCTTCATTTTATCGTCTAATTTCAACAGGACTAATTCATGCGCTTTCTCAAGCAGCTCCAAATGTCTGTCGAAGGCTTCATTGATTTCCGGCGTTCGTGTGGATTGGAAGTAATGATTATCGATCGTCTCTAGCACTTCAAGCCCTTTCTGGAGCGTGTTCAGCATCTGTTTGTAGACAACAATCTGCCGCGATCTGCGATACTTGGCGCGTTTGATCTTCTTGATCTCTTCTTCGAACAATTTAAATTTATCATGCAAAGACAACATTTCCGTCTCGAGTGCTTGGTATTCGGAGCGGAAAGAGGATTCTTTCATCTCATCGGAGATGGCGGTCCTAAGGAGCAGCGACATCCGATTGAACACAGCATCTATCTGCTTCAAGAACTGTACATTCGGCTTCGGCGGGAAGAACAGAATGTTAATGACAAAAGCCGAACCAATCCCGACGAGCGTATGTAAGAACCGACTTAATGCGAAATCCCATTGCCCGGAAGCTTCCAACACGGCAATGACTGTCACGAGCGTCAGACCGATGGTCTCTTCCATTTTCATTTTCAGACAGATCATGATCACAATAATACAAGTTAAACCAATAATGAGTGGATCATTCGCGAATGCCATGCCGACGAGAAGTGCAATAGCTGCACCCAATGTATTCGTCTGAAGCTGGTCCAAGAAATAACGCCAAGAACGATAAATAGAAGGCTGCATAGCAAAGATCGCGGCAACGGCTGCAATGACAGGCGTCTGGAATCCAAGAAACATACTGATATATAGTGCCATCGCGACAGCAATTCCTGTTTTTAATACACGCGGTCCTAATGCCATGTCGTACCTCCTTCCCTCTGTCAACGTGCTAAGTTCTGTACAGCCTAATATTACATGGTGCATCAGCGCGTTGGCAAGTAATGAGAAAAGGAGGGCTCTCGCCCTCCATCTGCTGCTTCCCTACCTATAAGATTACGACAGCTTCTCTTCCAGGTTGCGGAACTGGTTGTTGAACATTCTCGCGTAGACGCCCTCTTCTTGCAGCAATTGGTCATGTCCGCCCTTCTCTGCAATCGAGCCATGGTCAATGACCATGATCGTATCGGCATCTCGAATCGTATTCAGCCGATGCGCAATAATGAAGCTGGTCCGCCCTTGCATAATGTTCAGCAGCGCATCTTGGATATGCAGCTCCGTACGCGTATCGATACTGCTCGTCGCCTCGTCCAGAATCAAGATCGATGGCTTCGCCAGAATCACTCGTGCAATCGCCAGCAGCTGCCGCTGACCTTGACTTAGATTGCCGCCATTCTCCGAGAGTACCGTGTCATATTTCTTCGGCAGCCGCTGAATGAATACATCCGCATTCGCCATGGCAGCAGCCGCCCGAATCTCTGCATCCGTCGCATCTGGCTTGCCGTACTTAATATTGTCCTTAATCGTACCCGAGAATAAGTACGTATCCTGCAGCACGAAGCCGAAAGCGCGTCGCAAGCTATCTCGCGTGTAATCCCGAATATCTCTGCCATCAATCAGGATACGCCCGCCCGTCACGTCGTAAAACTGCGTAATCAGGTTCACAATGGTTGTCTTGCCCGCACCGGTTGGTCCAACGAGCGCCGTACTACTTCCTGGCTCCGCCTCGAAACTGACGTGACTTAGAATGGGCACATCCGGGCGGTAACCGAATTGCACATCTTCGAAGACGACATGTCCACTCGGATTCCGCAGTTCAATGGCTCCCGGTGCATCCTCGGGCTCCTCCTGCTCATCCAGCACCTCGAAGACACGTTCCGCACCCGCTACACCCGATTGAAGCACGTTGAATATATTCGCCATGTCGTTGAGCGGGCGAACGAATTGCCGAGAATAGCTGATAAAGCCCGCAATAACGCCGACTGTAATCATCCCTTTCACAGCGAGTGCCCCACCGACCATCGCAACTGCGGCGAACCCGAGGTTATTGATCACATTCATGATCGGCATAAGGAATCCTGACCAAATTTGCGCCTTCAGCCCAACTTCGAACAGTTGGTCATTCACCGCATCAAAGTCCGCAATGGCACGTTCCTCATGATTGAACGCCTTCACGACTTCAATTCCCGAAATCGTCTCCTCAATATGTCCGTTTAATTTGCCAAGCTGAACCTGCTGTTCCTTGAACAACACACTCGTCCGCCGTGCAATCGTCCGGGTCAGCAGATAGACAAGCGGCACCGTGATGAGACTCGCCAAGGTCAGAATCGGACTTAACACGATCATCATGACGAGCGAGCCTACAATCGTAATCGCCCCGGACATCAGCTGCGTCGTCGATTGGGAAATCGTGTTGCTCACATTATCGATATCATTCGAGAGACGGCTCATGACCTCGCCATGGGACTGCCGATCGAAATAGGCGACAGGCAGCTTCTGCAGCTTCGCGAATAACGCGCTGCGCAGCTTCATCACGATCCGCTGGGAGACCCCCGCCATGAACCAACCTTGGAGAAGCGTCAGGACGGCATCTATGAGATAGGCCGAAGCGAGTACAATAATAATTACTTCGAGCAGATCAAAGTCCACACGGCCCTCTAGGCCCGTCATCGTATCAATTGATTTGCCGATCAAATATGGGACGAACAGCATGAGCAATGCATCGACAATCAGGAACATGAAAATCGTCATCAGCCAGCGGCGTTCGGTTCCGACATACTGCCATAACCTTGAGAGCGTCGCCTTGAAATTCTTCGGCTTCACGACAGTTCTTCCCGCTCCGCGGTGGCCGAAGCCGCCTCCCGGACCGCCTGGCCCCGGTCTTACTGCTGCCGCCGCTGTACCTGCTGCGCGGTCTGAGCCACTATTTTGCGGCATATTGATTCATCTCCTTTCCCAATTGGGATTGGAATATTTCTTGATATACCGTACAATCGGCCATCAACTCATGATGCGTCCCTTGCCCAACGATGACGCCGTCCTCCAGAACAATAATCCGATCCGCATCCATGACCGATGTAATGCGCTGTGCGATCAACAGACAGGTAAGTCCTGCTGCGTATTGCTTCAACCCCGCCTTAATGCGGGACTCCGTCGCGACATCGACGGCACTCGTACTATCATCGAGAATGAGAATGTCCGGCTTACGGACAAGTGCCCTTGCAATAGACAATCGCTGCTTCTGACCTCCCGAGAAATTGACGCCCCCTTGCCCGATTCGGGAATGATACCCTTCGGGAGATTCCGCAATAAAATCATGCGCTTCTGCGATCCGCGCAGCCGCTTCGATCTCTTCTTGCGTCGCATTTTCCTTGCCGTAGAGAATGTTTTCGATTACAGACCCCGAGAACAGTACGGTTCTCTGCGGTACAATTGCAATCGTCTCACGCAGCTTCTGCGGATCCATTCGACGAACATCCACGCCATTGACGCTGACTGTACCGGATGTTGCGTCATAGAACCTCGGAATAAGATGAACCATGCTGCTCTTCCCCGAACCTGTTGAGCCTATGATCCCGATCATCTGACCCGGCGCACAGGAGAACGAAATCCGCTTCAACACCGGGTCTCCCGATGTCCCCGCATACGCGAACGTCACCTCGTCGAAATCGATCCGACCGCGCTGATCGGCTTGACCTTCTACCTTGCTGTCCCACGTCATCGCATTCCATGTGGAGAACACCTCGCCGATCCGCTCTGCGGAAGCCTTAGCACGTACAAACATATTGAAGATCATCGAGATCATCATGAGGGAGAACAAAATTTGTGTCATATAGTTAATGAAGGCGATAATATGGCCGACCTGCATTTGCCCCTGATCCACGCGCAGGCCTCCGATCCAGAGCACCGCAATAATGCCGAGATTCACCGTAAGCACAATCTGAGGACTGAACACCGACATGACGCGCATCGCCGTCGTCGACCGGGATTGAAGCCCTTGGTTGGCTTGCTCAAATTTATCGACTTCCACATCGAAGCGGTTAAACGCTTTCACAACACGCACACCGGAGAGGTATTCGCGCATCACGCCATTGACCTTATCCAGCGCCTGCTGTACCTTCACGAAGAAAGGAAAGCCAATTTTCATATTGAGAAAAATAAATACAGCCACGAGTGGAACTACCACGATTAAGACCACGGACAGCTGCATATTGAGCCGCACCGCCATGATCAGACTGCCAATACAGACGAGCGGCGCTTTAACGAAAATCCGCATCAAGCCGTTGACGAAGTTCTGCACTTGCGTGACGTCGTTGGTCAGTCTCGTGACGAGCGAAGCGCGATCGAACTGATCCATATTCTCGAAGGACAGACCCTGAATTTTACGGAATAAATCCGCTCGAAGCTCTGCTCCGAACCGCTGCGATACCCTGGACGATATAACGCTGCGCAGCGACGCAGTCAATGCGCCGAACAACGTAATCATGAGCATGAGGCTGCCCAAACGCAGTACAACATTCATCTCACTATTCGCTACGCCGTCATCAATAATTTTCGCCATAATCGTCGGTTGGAGTAAATCGCATAACGCCTCAATCATGAGGAAGAACACCGCAATCCCGAACAGCTTCCAATACTTTCGAATATAAGGCTTAAGAAACTTCATACGTCTCTCCTCTCCAATGTAGATTTCTATCCATAGCACAATCTAAATAAACCCTTCCCTTCCACGATACTCCTATATGTTGGAAAAGTAAAACGTCCATAAAGACTCTTTTAACGTTTTACTATACCGCCCCCACACAGGCATGCCGCACAAAAAAAGACCTTACCGCAGCAAGGCCATTGAAATCCGAAACCATCCATTTACGTTGATATAACCCCGTTCAGACCTATGCTGAGGAGCTATGCTTAACTGCATATTTATCAAGCTTCTGCAGGAATGTTCCAATTCGTCTTTCGGAATGAATCGCCCATCGTAAATATCTTATGTTCAGAGGGAATCTTGGGAAAGGTGATAGCACGAGGTATGTTGTGAGTGGGAATCGCAACCATACTCGAATGAGTTCGTAATCGTGTTTACTTAGTTTTGCGACCTGACGGTAACCGTTCAGAATCGCCTTGGCTATCGCGAAATCCCAATGATAGTCCTTGCATGAATTATAGATGACGCGATACAAGTCAAAGGCGCGTAAATCGATGTGCAATGTCTCGAAATCAATGAGATGTGTTCCTTTGGCATTACAGATAAAATTGCTCGGGCCTCCATCTCCGTGACACAGAACACCGAATTGAACAGGCTTTTTGCAGTACTTACGATAATTGCTAAGTCGCAGCAATGTCCTCGCTTGATTCGAGTAACGTAAAATTTCTGCACCATGCTCCTGCACAAATGAATTAATCGAAGGTCGAAATTCATTCCGCTTCGCTTTTTTTATCTTTTTTTTCAGAAATTTGTGCTGCGCCAGGAGCGTAGATTTCCAGGTCCCAATTCGGCTGTATTTCATCCCACCAAGGATTTCATCCTTTCCAGATTCATGCATTCGCGCCAATGCAGCACCGCAAGCTCGCATATCTTTCAATGATGTGGGAGAAGGTTCTCTTCCCGACAGCCAAGGCGTTAGTACGAAGGGCGTACCCTTTGCGGAAAGAACATAGAGCTTACTTCCAGCTCGCGTGTGCGGATTACGCCAAGAAATCAGCACGCCACGCTTCCTGATCCGTTGCAGCACCCGATCCGTCCATTTCAGCCGTGCAAGTCGTTTGGGCATACGCTTGAGGCTAAAGGACCGATGATCACGTGTGTTAACGCGATAGATCCCTTTCCGGATTTTCTTCATACGACTGACCTCAAGCCCAAAACCATCTGCGATGTTGAACATCCGCTCATTCATATTAAATCACCTTCGTCATATTCAAAAATAGCGATTTGTACTGACGGGCAATTGCACGCCAACGATAACGCTTCGCAGTGAGTCGAGCGTTTTTGATACGTTTCTTGGTCTTGGCAGGCTTGTTCCACATCGATGTGATCGCTTTTGCGATCGATTTGCTATCGACGGATCGTATAATTTGAGCATTCTTCGGATTTACGAATTCACTTAACCCTCCAGATAAGGTGGATACGAGGGGGACACCGCTAGCCATAGCTTCCAGGGCAACCAGACAGAATGATTCTTTCTTGCTTGGTACAATAACAGCACCATAAGAAGAATACATCGCAAGGACTTCTTCGTTCTTTCTGTTAGGGATCCAGTGTATGTTCTTCGAAATCCCTAGACGTCGTGTTAGGGCACGTGAACTTTTCATCGATTTCCCTTTCCCGACGATGGTTAGATGTACATTCTTGTGCGCACGTGACAATAAAGCAATGGCTCTGATCAAGGATTTGATGCCTTTATCAGGAATTAGTCTTCCAACATAAAGCAATTCATGAGATGAACCCTTTAGTTTTCTCCTTCTCCTGACGCTCTTCACACCATTAGGAATAACACTGATCTTCCCCCGACTACTTTTTGGATATAAATCCTTAATCTCAGCTGCCTGCCATTTGCTCGGGACGACAATCTTTGCTGCACTGCGAATTAATTGGGTCTGATTCTTCCCATGACTGGAATGAATCCCTTTGGATGCAAGGGAATGGCAGGTATACACGAGAGGAATACCAAACTTGCTTGCCGCCGCCCTTGCAGCAGCTGCATATTCCATACTGTGAACATGAATGAGGTCTGGCGGGTCAGAGGTTGTCGAAGTGGATAATCTTAATAGGGGTTTGGGTTTGAACGAACGAGAGGACTTACGGTAATATTTCTTATCTTTCGGAATCCTAATGATACCAATTTTGCCATTCGCTCTCGATCTATCAAGCTGATTCTCGCCATCCTCACTCGTACATAACACCGTCACATCCACACCTGTTTTGCTCAATTTTCGGGTCAATTGTGTGGCAACAATTCCGAGCCCGCCAACAATGCGAGGGTGATATTCACTTGTCATGACCCATAATTTCAGTCTATTTCTGCTGCCCATTGGAATCCTCCTGTAATACTTTCGAGTATTTTATGCTTTAGAAACAAAAATGTACGAATTTTCTATCCATAAAATACTCTTAAGTTTAGGAAAGACTTCATTGTTCATTTAGATTGAAAAAGAACGTCGTTCATAGATCGAGAACGCCAAAAGATATAGAGTCCTGCCCCTCCACTATACAGTGTTATACCAAGTGCTAGTTGAAATATATTGGATACATGATACGTCATCAGCGAATTCATCCCTAAAGTAACTGCTAACATGAGTATGAACAAAAGGATCATATCGACGATCAAAGGTTTTAACCGTATACCTACCCTACTCAACTTTAATGCACCAATATTCCAGCTTACGGTAACAAGCTCCAAGCACAGAATGCCTACTGAAGGTCCAGCATAACTGAACCCAGGTACGGCTACCAGAAAATACTGAATGGGGATTGCTATGCAAATCCCTACGATAAGGCCCACAAGAGGTACCTTTTTGCGTTCCTGTGCCCATAACATGCTCGTCGTTAATTCTCGTAATCCGACAAGAAGCGGTACGGCTGCCAGATATCGTATAGGCTCCGACGCTTCGTATGTACCGAAGATATACCATGAAATGTACTTACTGTACGTGAAGATGAGAATTCCCGCTGTACAACCCCACACCCATCCAAGCTCAAGCGCACAACGGGTTCGCTCATAAAATTTTGCTACCTGCCCCTCTTTCCAGTCGCTGACAATCTTCATTGTTAGGGTATGGGATAGCGCTGCTGTAACGATCGTCGGCATATAGACAACGATCATGGCCATCCCCGTAATGACCCCAAAGATCGATGTTGCTTCCGATGCTGTAAAACCAGCTGCTTGCAGACGATTCGGAATGATGATGGCATCAATACAATCAGACAGTGGAACTAGAAGCCTCGTGAATGAAATGATAACGGAAGTATGGAGAATCCAGGAGAACATGGAATTCCGATCTGTACGATGCTGGTACGGATATCCTTTATCTAGGCTGTCTTGCTGGATAAACCTGCAAGCAAATATTAATAGCAAGAATGAAACTAATGCCGCCAAGAAAGTACCTAGGATACCGCCTCCTACGGCAATCGGGGATCCTTTAGGGAGCAAAAGAATAACGATTACCACCAAGGCGCCCATTCGGACTGCTTGTTCGATGAGTTCAGAGAACGCAATGACGCTATAGCGCTCTAATCCTTGTAAATAACCCCTTAACAAGCTTAGCAAGGGGACAACAAATAGTGCGGGTGCAATGCAGCGTATTGCGAAGTGGAGATTTGGATTGCCAAGAAGCTCAGCAATTTGAGGAGAAAGCAAGAACGTAACATAACTAATGATCCCACCCAGACCAATCAATAGCAGGGAGATTCTTCTGAACCAGAACCATCCCTGTGCAGGGTCCTTCGCTGTAAGCATGGCCAGCACCGTTGGGAACCCGCCAACGATCACCATCAATGCTAGGCCATAATAAGAATATGCAATTTGGTAAAGCCCGATACCTTCTGCACCAACAAGTCTTATTAAAGAGATCCGCCCGATGAGCCCCATTATTTTCACAATAAATATAGAGCCGGTCCTTATTACCAGTTGTTTCAACAGCAGCGGCATGGTCTCACTTCACCTCTATTTCATACTCGTCCTCATTATCCTATGACGATGAAGTTAGAGGTATGTCCAGTCGAGGCCCAAGTCCGCGAATTGCTTCAATCCCGAATGTGAATCAGAATGTATTTGGTATGCTTATCCCAGCCTAGATCGAAAGGTACGCGATAACGATCTGCTGTATGAGAATTAACAAGCGGGTATCCTTGATTATCATAGCCAACCACCACGGAGAAATGATCTACATCCCCATGCATGACAAATCCGATTAAATCGCCAGGCAACAGCTGTGACACAGCTCCATGAGGGAACTTTTCGGTTGGTTTCACGATGTCGCTAAATAAACCGCTGGCAATCATTTTCCCATACCCAGATTGAATCAAGAAACGGTGGAATGAATCCGTTCGGATCCAAGATTCACTCCCTTCTTTGCCATAAAAATAACGCCACTTGTTTGTCATTGGGAGCCCGCCGCCTTCCTTGGGATCGCCGATCACTTGCGAAGCGAAATTCGTACAGTCCCCACCTACCGTGGTGTAATCTTTATAGCTTCGGTTATATCGATGACGGTTTCCTGCCCCCCATGCGATTCCTGCATATTTGTTGGCATAAGCAATTGCACGTTTGCGATTGTATTTGCTACCAGCTGGAATGTCCTGGTGATTAGGAACAAAAGGGAGCGCGGAACCATCTGAGGTGACGGGGATTAAATTGGGATTTTCTTCAAGAGGGTCTAAATACCACTCCTTATACAATAACCATCCGTGATTATTTTTCTTTAGTGTGAGCGCATGCCTTGTCCCTATGCCAAAAGATTGTGAAGGAGCATACGATTGTAAATAAAAATAACTAAGTTTCAAGGATTGAACGAGTGATATTCTGGCCAAATCTCCATCGAATTGAATCCGGGTAATGCGGATATCGGACTTAGCGTCGATAAATCGCATCCCCCTTTTCTCCCCCCAAGTATGAAGGTATTCCGCTCGCTTGAGTTCTTGACGAATCGCATAATCGCTGGCTTTATGTCCGTGAACATAGTGCTGCTCGATTTGGACCTGATGATTATGTATGAGTAAATTCGCCCGAAGAGCGTACAATTCATTTAGAAAAGAAGTAACGTTACGTTCCTCGTCGGAATTCGCTACCATCTTCCTAGGTTCCATGGAGAAAGAAACACAAACAAGAAGGAGAAAGATCATCCCTATTCTGAATCTATACTTGTACACTTACTACTCTCCCCTATTCGCTTGAAAATTTCACGTCTTTTTGCCCGTGCAACGCTAACACTGCGACTGCCCGTTGTACAACAAGGGCACCCGTCATGGGCGCCCTTGTTCATCTAGAACTCCGATAATTCCTTAAAAGACTTGATTTTTCCGTGCGCATGCGGAGTTTGCTTACGGATTTTGTCGGCATTTTCACGACGATGTTTGGAAGTTGTCATAATTACAATTCCTCCTTCGAGATGAACTTGCTTAATCGATCTTCAAGAATGTCTCCAGCGGCAAAAACCGATTCACAACAAGTGTGCCCAAGTGATTGCGTGATGAAGTTATCGGAGCACGTCACTAATATGCGCAGAAAAGGGAATCAATATGTCATTCGGAGCAACAAATTTGGTATGCTAACACCATGAATCATTCCTATGTAAAAACAAGACGAAATGAGGCCCATTCCTGTGATGTTCGACCCTACTGTATTCGAAAATTTAAAAGTCGCTATTGAAAACCAAGTCTACGATCTAGATAATCTGGACGAAATTATCCGTGTCACAGACCGGGTCGACCGTCTGGAGCTGTCCGTCATGGCACGAGAATTTGCACTTCAATTCGTACTTATCGATCATCCGGATATTACAGCCGAGATCCGGCTCGACACTTCGCTGAAAGATCTTGCTGCTGAAATTCTAGAAATGCCTGGCGAGACGCCGGCTTGTACACTTCGCATACGATTCTATATGAAAATCGAGAATCCTGATTCCCAGTGTGAGCGTATTGCTGAGGTCGTGCGGAAGATCTGGGAGCCTGAGCTGCCGACCGTGCAGACACTAAGCTTCGAATATGGGCAAAGCCGCCCTTTATATCGAAATACCGTCGAGCTGCGATTCAACCGCCGTATTAACGAGGACCAGATGGAGGATATTCCGAATTTGCTGGATCATATGCTGCAGACGCTGGCGAAGCTGTGACGGGCATGAAAGAGTCTTTTCAACGATTTTCGTGGAAATTACGACTTTTAATCGTGTTAATACACTCAGTTATTTAGTGTATACTTATGATATAAACCATTGGAGGTGATGATAATGAGTCTTGAAGAGAAATTGTTACACGACTTTTTATCCTTGCCAGAGGATAAAAAAATTGAAGTCATTGATTTTGTTGAATTTCTAAAGTCAAAAAACAATGTAACTCTAGAAAATATGATGGATGATATCATTCGTGAGAACCGAATAGCTCTTGATGAGCTTGCCAAATGATGATAAGCATAGAAGTTTCTCATATCATTTCTTTTCATCAAAAAATCGTGAAAGAACCAGGTGGTTCTGAGGGGATTCGAGATATTGGATTGATCGAGAGTTCTCTCAAGAAAGCTTTTATCACCTTTGATGGGGAGATTTGTATAAAGGAAATATTAGAAAAATTTCTGTAATTGCATACGCGTTAATCAAGAATCATGGTTTTGTCGATGGCAATAAACGAGTTGGCGTAGCAGTAATGCTATTATTACTTAAATTGAATGGGATAGCGATCTCCTATAGCCAGTATGAATTAATTGAACTCGGTCTTATGACGGCAGAAGGCTCATATCGTGAAGAAGATATAGAAGAATGGATCCAAAGACATCGAGCTTAGAACGCTTGATGTCTTTTTTCCAAGAGCTCTAAGTTAAGGCTCTACTTGCCCAAAATAATCTTTGCCTGAAGCCTTCACCTCATTTAATATCCGTTGGGCTTCCTTAGGGCTCTGAATCACGATGATCTTTGTATGCTCGGGATGATTCTTAAGCTTGACGAGGATACCAGGTCGCTTATCCTTGCGGAAGTTCCATCCAAATTTGATAAAGGGCCAGTCAATCGACTCGGGGCATCCTTCGTTCATGTCCACCCTTGTCTTCCCGTGATATTGAATTCTGCGCTTAATGACGCGATACGTGGTGATCCACGGAGATAAATCGAAGAAAAAAACAACATCCGCTGCTTGCAGTCGGATGTCTAATGTTTTCCCGTATAACCCATCTATGATCCAAGCATCATTCGCGACCAATCTTCGATTGAGCGCAGCAAATTCTTCGGCTGGTTGATTTCCCTGAGCCGCTGGAGCCTATGATCGCAATTTTCATCGTTATATCCCCTTACACATCCGCCGCGCAGCGGAAGCCCATATGCCCCGTCGAGCTATCCGGCGTATTTGAAGAGCGCGCCGCAACACGATAGCGGTTGCAATACGATTTGTGGCACATATGCGAGCCGCCGCGGATGACACGAGCCTCCCCGCGATCTGGTCCCTTCGGATTCAACAACTCGCTATGCTGGTAGGTATCTGGCCGGAACCAATCCGCACACCACTCCCACACATTGCCCGAGGTATTGTAGATTCCGTATCCATTCGGCTTAAATGCGCGCACCGGCGCCGTCCCAGCATACCCATCGGAAGCTCGGTTGATTTTGGGGAAAGGTCCCTGCCAAATGTTGCACTGGTGCTCGCCATCCACCAGCAGTGAATCACCCCATGGATAACGCCGCTGCACCAGCCCGCCACGCGCTGCGAACTCCCACTCGGCTTCCGTAGGGAGACGTTTGCCAGCCCACGCGCAGTACGCCTGCGCATCATTCCACGATACATGGACGACTGGATGATCCCATCGATCTTCAATGGAGGAATCCCGGCCTTCCGGCTTCGCCCAGAAAGCGCCGTCCACCTTCAACCACCATGGCACGGACTGTACCGCACTATCGACCTCTTGCTTCACTGTCTCCGAGACGAATTGATAGAACACGAATGACCAGCCGAACTGTTCGGCCTCCGTCTGGTAGCCCGTATCCTGCACGAAGTCGTGGAATTCCGCATTGGTTACTGTACAAGCATCCATGTAGAACGGATCCAGCTTCACTGTATGCACAGGCCCTTCGCCGTCGGCCGCGAAGCCTTCTGCATCGTTCGTCCCCATCAGGAACTCCCCACCCTGAAGCAGAATCATCCTGGATGTATTAGCTTGCTTCTTGCACGTGTCCGAACCTTCCGTTGCCGCATGGGATACAGCGATTTCATCATTCCCCACACCTGCAGTATCTCTTCGAACGGAGCAGCATGTGCCTTTTGGTGTCGTCATTGCGTTTCCTCCCTTTGGTACACCTTCGAATGTCTCTTTTTCCCATTGTCCCATGTACTGCATACACCAGCAACCTCTTTTCCACGCAAAAAGGAGCTGCTTGCCGCAGCCCCTGTAAATCCTCCTTTTTTCGCGTACAATAATCATCCCTATTTCTACAATGATTCCTCTCAAGAAGCAAGATGGATATTATGCTCCCGTTGTACGTACAATTTCACGCAAATCCCGCAGACAAGGATCATGAGGATCGTCGTCAGGATACTTCCCTCCACACCAAATGAACCGCCCGATACGAGCGAATTGCCGTTTACGAGGATGGACAGGATAGGCTTGGTGTCCGTACCGGATACCGCAAATCCATACACATTCCCCTGAAAGAAGTTCCACGCGAGATGGAGCCCAATCGGGAGCCATAATCCACCTGTCATAACCCGCGTCAAAGCGAAGAAAACACCGATCAGAAAAATATTAATCATTGTAAAAGGTGTACTCCAGATCCCCGGGTTCACCCCGTGCAGAAGCGCAAAGATGATCGAAGAAACCACAACACCCCAAGTAACGCCATATTGATGCTCTAGAAGGCCTTGCAAGTACCCTCGATTGAACACCTCTTCGCTGATCGCGACCAAGACGAACAACCCTACCCCTGCAAGGACAGAAGTCCACGTATCCGCATCCGTATGTACCGATTGAAACTCAACGCCGCCACAGATCCAAATCGCGATCGCCGCAATACTGATGAGCAATATGCCGAGTCCAATGCCTTGTAGCGCACATGTAATCGAATGGGATTGACGTAATCCAAGCGACCACCCCTTACCTCTCTCGAACAGGAGGAACATCAGTATTGCAGGGATTATCATGCTTATCCCTGATATGATGATTAGCTTCCATTCCGGGCTGCTGGATTGCGCCCCCAAGATCAGGCTGCTCACCATCCCGCCTAATCCCATAAAGAGTACGAGCAAAAGAAGTACTTTTCCAAGAACCATAAATCTACGCAATCGAACCAGCTCCCATCAAATATTTGAAACAATTTAGCTACATTTCCAATTATAGACTATTTGTGGACAATTTTACTTTATTTTTTCATAAAAAAAGACGCCCCTTCAAAAAAGGAACGCCTCCCACTACAAACAACTACATATCCTGCGCGACCAGCTTCTCCTCCGCTACTTTCTTCGACAGAATCTCGTTTTTGAGGAAGAAACAAACGACAAACGCAGCAACAGACATCACTAACGCGATCATATATAAATTCTGGAATGCCCCTGCGAAGACCGTCTTCGCCTGAGCCGCGATATCCGGCGCCAAATCCTTTGGAATGCCGCCAGTCGCGATCTTCTCCGCTGTACCAGCTGGAAGCTTCAGCGCGCTTACCCCATTGGTGATATGTGAAGCCAACAGACTGCCGAACAAGCTCATTCCAACCGTTGTACCTAATGCTTGGAACAGCTGCACCGTCGAGAGGGCAATCCCGCTCTCGTTCTTATTCACGGATTCTTGTACGATCAGATTATCACCCGCGAACAATACGCCAAGTCCTGCACCCATAATGACGAAGTAGATGATAATGGCAGCGATGGATGTATCCACGCTGATTTGCGACAAGAAGAAGAAAGCAATAATCGGCAGAATAAATGAAACGATGAATACATTCCGATAACGCAATTTCGTCAACGTGAAGCCGTTCAACATACTCATTGGTATAGCACCGAGCATGAACGCCATCGTCAAGTATCCCGCTCCTGTCGGCGATAGCCCCATAATGTTCTGCGCATAGAACGGGAAGGAGGCGAAGCAGCCAATCAAGCCGAGACCAACGATAAACACAAGAGTCGATAACACCACAACGTTCCGATTCTTGAACAAGTGTAATGGAATGATCGGTTCCTCGACTCTCGATTCAATCCAGATGAGAAGACCAATCATTAAACAGCCGAATACGAGTAAGCTGACAATAACTGGAGAGCTCCAAGCATAGCCTTGTGTATCCTTCAGAACAGGCGTCAGGAGCAGTGATACCAGTGCCGCGAGGAGCACAGCCGCCCCGGCCCAGTCGATCTTCGGCTTGCCTTCCCTCCGGTTCTCGCGCAGCCCTTTCGCCATGAATATCGCCGATACAATCCCGATGGGGATATTGATCAAGAAGACGAAATGCCAGCTTAATTGATCGACGATAACACCGCCCACCATCGGGCCTAACAGCTGTGGCAGGAACATAATAGGTCCGATCATACTTTGAATTTTGGCCCGTTGTTCGAGCGGATAGGTATCGCCGAGAATAATCATCGCGAGCGGCATCATGCCACCAGCACCAATCCCTTGAATCCCCCGGCCGATCAGCAGCACGTCCATCGAAGTTGCGAGTCCGCTAATAATCGATCCCCCGATAAATAACCCCATACAAATCATATAAATACGCTTGCGCCCAAATAAATCAGCCAGTTTGCCGAGAATCGGCATGAATGCCGTCATCGTAAGCATGTACACCCCTGCAACCCAACCGTACAGCTGCAGCCCATGTAGATCACGAATGATCGTAGGCATCGCCGTCGTGACAATCGTCTCATCGAGCGCTGAGAAAATGATGCCAATGAGCAGTCCGATCATAATCAAAGTCTTGTTATTCTCTTTCACCGTTCCACCTCTATCTCTTGTTCTTACAATGCCGATCTGCCTAACATTCTTCCATGTTGGCACTGCTTCTCTATTGTACTGCGCCGATGTGAATCCACCTCGGTCTCGAGACGGAATTTCCCCTCCTACTGCAAATGGATTTTTCATTACATTCATTTTCCAAATATTTGTATAGAACGCATTCGTTATTGACAAAATAACCCTAAATTTGAATAGAAAGGCGTGTATGCATCATGGCGAGAAACAGAAAATTAGTACCCGAGGCGCAGCTTGCGTTAGCCCAAATGAAAATGGAGATCGCACAGGAACTCGGCATTTCGCTGCCTGAGGACGGTTATTACGGCAAAATGTCTACGAAAGATATCGGCACGATTGGCGGAGGCATGACCAAGCGGCTTGTACAGATGGGAATGCAATTGTCGAATCGATAAGTCGGAATGCAGATGTCAAAAAAGACCTCGCCTGGGTTGAACGCCACCGTCCATCCTCCAAGCGAGGTCTTCTTGATGTTACGAGTTATTTCATCGATACCGATTGCTTCGCACCGCGTACCATCACGACATAGCATAATACCGCAAGCACGCCAAGTAATGCGATAATGAGGCCCATTGGCACCGCCGTATGACTGCCTGCGATACCAACCAATGGCGCCATAATGCCGCCAAATATCGTCGACATCAGCCCAATCAATGCCGATGCGCTACCAGCAGCCTTACCTTGATTCTGCATTGCCAGGGTGAAGGTCGCCGTCGATACGATCCCCACGCTGGATACGACGAAGAATAGCGGGATGAGCAAGCCCATGATTCCGATGTCGAGCAGAATCATTACGAACAGCAGAATGCCTGCGATACTCGCTTGTCCTAAACCATAGTGAAGCAGCTTCGTCTCACTAACGCGACCCGCAAGGCGTCCGGTCACTTGGCTCGCAAGGATAATACCAATCCCGTTGATCGCGAAGATCAAGCTGAACATTTGCGGTGTCACCCCGTAAATCTCCTGTAAGACAAACGGGGAGCCTGAGATATACGCGAACATGGCACCCAGCACAAGCCCCTGCGACAAGGCATAACCCATAAACACACGGTCCCGGAACAAAGAACCGAAGGAACGAAATGTGCCTGTAATCCCGCCTTTCAACCGGCGATTCGACGGCAGTGTCTCACGGAGACCGAAGATGACACCCAAGAACATGAGCACACCGATCACACACAATACAATAAATACACCACGCCAAGAGGTGAACTTAAGCAATAGACCACCCGAGATCGGTGCGATAATTGGCGCTACGCCATTCACGAGCGACAGCATCGCAGAAAATCTTGTCATTTCAGAGCCCGAGTACATATCTCGGACAACCGCACGCGAGATGACAATCCCCGCCGCACCGCCTATCCCTTGAATGAACCGAAGGACAATGAACGACTCAATTGAAGGCGCGAGCACACAGATGATGGATGCCACAGCATAGATGATCAACCCCACCATCAACGGATTACGTCGTCCCCACAGGTCACTTAACGGGCCTATAATCAATTGCCCGAAGGAAATGCCGAACATGCAGGCGGTCAAGCTCATCTGTGCGAATGACGCGTTCGTACCAAAATCCTGCGCAAGCTCCGGCAGCGCAGGCAAATACATATCGATTGTAAGCGGCGCGAAGGCGGATAACCCTCCGAGCAGCAGGATAATCCATAATCGAGCGAGACGTCTGGGTGAATCCGCTATAATCGTCTCGTCTGTTGCATTTTTCATTTCTAACACTCCATTATTAGTTACTACGATTCCTGTAACTATTATAATTACAGATTGCCAAATGATCAATCTTTATATGCTACGATCTCCTGTTCAACAAAACATGATCCCATCTTACCAAATTCCATCCAAAAATAACTACAAAAATGGGAAACATATTCCGATGATTTACTATTAGAGCCTCCAACCACAGGGTCGACAGAACCACCAAGATATGAAGGAGAGAACACCATGACAAAAGGTTTTAAGAATTGGGCACGTAAACTCAGTATCCTGAAAGTAAAATTCATTGCAATCTTCTTATTTCTTTCATTAGTTCCGATGCTTACCTTGACATTTATTCTAAGCGCTCAAGCCACCACAGAGCTCAAACAGAAGGTCATCGATGAACAGTCGCAAGCAGCCCAGATTGGTGCCGATTTCATTAACGCATGGCTCAACGAGAAGATCAGTTCAATCGAAGAGCTGATTCAGAAAAACCCTGATTTTAAGAACGGCGATGTGAACAACATCCTCTCGAAATTGACGCTGGTGGAGCAAAGCGACCCTGATGTAAGTGTTATCACCTTTATCGACCGCAACGCCCAACTCACCGACACCAATGGCGATAAACTGGATGGAACGAAATTTGACAATGTCATGCAGGTCATGAAGGACAAGAAGGTCATGGTGTCCAATGTCTATAAAAACGCAATTTCAAATAAATATACCATATTCCTCGAAATTCCTATTCTGAGCGATCAGGGTGAATTTATCGGCGCCATTCAACCCGAAATCGATGCAGGCACACTGCTCGAGCGGATCAAGGGCATTAAGCTAGGTGAATCCAGCTATGCATATCTCTTGTCATCCGATGGGATGTATATCGCCCATCCGGACGAGAAGAAGGTCGGCAAAGACTTCAAAGCATTCGCACTGCCGGAGAAAGTCTCTATTTATGAGAATTCCGTATTCCAAAATGAACATGGACATATGGCCTACCCCGAGAAGGAAGGCTCTAGATCTGCTGCATATTCGACAATACAAGCTGCAGGATGGAAGCTGATCGTAACGGCTCCTGAGAAAGATGTGTACCAGGGCGTTCAGCAAATTCAGATCAGAGCACTTCTCGTTATCCTGATCTCTGCGATTATCATATCCTTCATCGCTGTATACGTCGCATCGTACATGACACGACCAATCCTAGATATCTCCAATATGATGGCCAAGGTATCCCAAGGCGATCTGACAATCAGGCTGCAAGTGAAAGGCAGAGACGAACTGGAGAAGGCCAAGGAAAATATCAATCTCATGCTCAGCTCCTTCGCCGAGATGATTCGCAAAATTACGCAGACGACGGAGCACGTCGCCGCGTCTTCCGAGGAGCTGACAGCCATTGCGAACGATTCGACCCAATCCTCTGAACATATTGTAAAGTCGGTAGATGACATTGTACGGGGATCGGATATTCAGGTTCAGGGGTCGGAACAGACAAGCCTCGCAATGGAAGAAATGGCAACCGGCATTCAGACGATCACGGTCTCTGCATCTACCGTAGCGGATACGGCACTATCGGTCGTACAGGAGGTCACGGCCGGCAATCAAGAGATTCACCATGCCAAGGATCAAATGGCTAGAATGAGCCATACCGTCGCCAATACGGCATCCATGATAGAGTCACTCGAGACGAAATCCCAAGCCATTCAGCAGACGGTTCAGCTCATATCCGAAATTGCCAACCAGACCAACTTATTAGCGCTGAATGCCTCCATTGAAGCTGCAAGAGCCGGAGAGAATGGCAGAGGATTCTCTGTCGTAGCCGGTGAAGTACGCAAGCTAGCTGAAGAGACTGGGCATGCGACGAATCATATCTCCAGTCATATTCATGAGATCCTACGATCCATCAATCAAGCAGCAGCTTCGATGAAAGACGGACTGACGGAAGTGGATATGAGCGTCGTGCAAGTCGAGAAGGCCGGTACGACCTTCGAACGCATTCAACGTTCTGTCCAGCATGTGAATGATCAGATTCAAGAGGTATCCGCTGTCACAGAACAAATCTCTGCAGGAACCGAAGAGGTATCTGCTTCTGCCCATGAGATGTCCGTCATTCTGAAGGATTCTGCGAATAAGCTAAGTGGGATCTCACAATCAGCGAATGATCAACACCATTCCATGGAGGAGATTCTGTCGGCTTCCGAATCTCTCAGTACCTTAGCTAACGAACTCCAAGAAATGGTCAGTAAGTTCAAAGTATAATTCATTTTGAGCATCAAAAAACCGCCTGACAGCGCAGCATACTACGCATTGTCAGGCGGTTTGCTTATGTTCTTATTTATGATCAGACTCCGATTCGACTACCCATACGGCAATGGCTGAATAATTATCATGGCCGACCTGTGCATGCTTGACGATTCGCTCTTCCATGCGCGACAGCCACTCTGCTGGATTCTGAGACTTCATAAAGTCAACCTCCATCTCCGGTTCAATGACGTACTCCCACCATCCATCCGTACATAGCAGAAAAGCATCACCCGATTGCACCGAACAAGGCTTTAGCAAGACTTCCCCCCGTAGTTCACCTGCCATGCCGATGCCACACAAAAGCTGACTGCGATCCTCGTGGAATCGAATATCCTGCAGCATAATCTCACCGCGATCCACAAGCGATTGGCAGACACTATGATCCCTTGTATGTTCGATAATCCGCCCTTCACGCAGATGATATAATCTTGAATCACCAACATGTCCCCAGAGCACGGTCTCATCCTGGCGACACAACGCTACAACCGTCGAGTTCATCCCCGACAGTGTATGAATATCGTGCTGTGCTCGTCTCACTTCATCATGCGTGTGTAGGAGCACCTTCGTTAAACTCGCATGACTCAGCGGCTCCACAGCCGCAAAAGCCGTCGCAAATGCACTCGTCACAATGGAAGCAGCTACTTCCCCTCCACGGTGGCCGCCCATGCCGTCCGCGACGACATAGCACCCCTTGCAATCTCGTACCCATTCCAACAAGCTGTCCTCATTCTGTGGCCTTCCACCCGCACTCGACCGTGCTGCAGATATCCATCGCAAAGGGCAACCCTCCTATTTCGAACTCCGCCAATATAATACCTTATTAGTCGGATGTCACATTTATGTCATTCGTGCTATTCGAACGACAAATAAACAAAAACCTTCAAAACCACAACTTAACGTGATCTTGAAGGTTCCTGGTTCCTAGGATGCGAATACTCGCTTCATTCCTTTAGCAATCTCATTCATACAATCCTCTGCCTGCGGGTATTGACCCATTTTATCCATGAACGCATGATCCATGCCGCTATATTGCATACAACTCGTCTTCACGCCTGCACGCTCTAGCTTCCTAGCATAAGCCTCATTCTCTAAACGCAGGTAATCGAATTCCGCCGAGATGACGAGGGTTTCCGGCATCCCGCTAAGATCTTCTGCAAGTAATGGGGATAAGTACGGGTGCTCCACATGCTCGTTACCTTGCACATAGACATGCTCCAGCATTTTGGTCGAGCCGCCCATGCCCATGAGCCCGCCCACGATCAATTCCTGATGATTATTGATGGTATATTGATCGATCGTCCATTCAAAGTCATCTGTTGTCGAGCCTGCCATATTCGTGGTTGGATAAATCAACGCTTGATACTTGATCATGTTCGTCCCTTGATCCCGATCCTTCATCGCACAGACCGTCGCCAAGTTGCCCCCTGCACTATCACCGCTAACCGCGATTTGTTCCCGGTTGACGCCGATCGACTCTGCGTTCGCATAGACCCACTTTACAACATCGAAGCAATCTGTCAGACCCGCAGGGTATGCATGCTCTGGCGCGAGGCGATAATCTACACTCACAACAACTGCTTCAGCACGTTCCGCGATCACTTTGCATGGATTCTCGACCACATCGAGCGTACCGCCCATAAATCCACCGCCGTGGAAGAAGATCATCGCAGGCACTTGTCTGCCTGACGCAGTAGCTGGTGTATAGATACGAACCGGAATCTCGACATCGGTGCCCGGTATCATTCTGGCTTCCGTACGAATCTCCGTCATCGTGACGTCGAAGTTCTTCCAACCCATGAACTCACGCATCTTGAGCGCGAAGCTGACCATATCCATTTGACTTGGATCTGGAAATTCCGCACCAGCCATCGCTTTTGCAGCCTCTGCATTGATTTCGTACACACGCGGATCAAGCTCGCCAACCGCATCTGTATCCGGTAGCCTTTTAATGATGACTTCCGACCCTTTCCGTTCTACCACTTCCGTACGTTCCTGCAAGGACTTGACCCATTGTTCATACACTTCGTTCTTCACCATGTTCGCCATCTCCTTTATATATCTCATAAACATCTGAATGATAACGCTTTCTAATATTCTTAATTATACAACCTCTATACAGCCAGAACTTCCTCTTTTTTATGCAAAATAGGGCTGATTTTTAAGATATTTAGACAATGCAAAGAGACGCCCCCAAATCATAAGCATGACTTTTGAGACGTCTCTAACAAACATGACTACTCGTTCAAGTAGGTCGTTACACGACTTTGAATCAATTTACTGACATCCTCTGCTGACTTCGAACCATCCATGAAGGTCTTGAACTCTTCGCTGATAATCGATTGAATCTTAGGGTCCATCCCCGATGGCTTGCCTGTATTGTCTAACATGGCTTTCATGTCATCCACGTGACGCGCGAAATCTTTCGGGTCATTGATTTGAATAGCCATTTTCGATGTGCCATCTGCGACCTGCTTCTTAATCTCTTCGAATTTGCTGTTCACAATTTCTTTGAGCATCGGAATTCCGCCTAGCTCTGGGGATTGCTGCATTTCAGGCGAGACCATAAATTTCAGGAACTGCCATGCCTCATCCTTCACACCCGATTTGGCATTGATCGAATAGGTACCCATCGGTTGGAATGGTAGCCCCGATGATGTCCCTGCTGCTGTCGGAGGAAGAATGCTCTTCCAGCCTTGCGTGTACGAGAATGCCGCCAACATCTCCGGTGTCACATACGTATTCTGTGTGAACATCAATTTGTCCATACTGCCTATACCACCATCATAATTCGTGATGAACCCCTTATCGTATAGGCCTTTGACATGCTGCATCATTTGTCTAAATTCATCGGAATCAAAGTTCGCTGTTTTCTTATCATGCTGAACATACCGTTCATACTCTGACTCGACGATCGAGTAGAGCAGCTCACCCTTCGGTCCGTTGGTTCCTAGCGCATAGACTTCGTCACTCGAAGATTTCTTGATCTGATCTACAATCTTGAAGAAATCATTCCAGGTCCACTCGGTATCGTCCAGCGTCACATTCGCTTGCGCAAGCCGCTTGGTATCCACCATCATCGTATTCACGAAAAAATTCGTCGGCAGCGCGTACAGACCACCATTAATTTCTGTTGCTTTCCACAAGCCTTCGTAATAATCCAATATCTTGAACGATTTATCCTTCTTCATTAGCTCATGAAGATCGGCCACTGCTCCTTTATTCGCATAGACACCTAGTGACAGACCTGTTGTATCCATTACATCAGGGCCTTTGCCCGACAATACCTCGGTATTCATCCGTTGAATAAATTGGTCGTATTCATCGCGTGTCATCACTTGCCCTGTCCCCATGCCACCACCGTCATTCTTCTTCTCTTCCGGTCCATACTTCTTGATTTGAATATCAATGTCCGAATGACTGGCTTCGAATTTCTTCTCGGCCTCCTCCAAGAACCGCGTCGAACCCGATGTACCGACCACCACAATTTTCCTACCGTCCTCTGACAATTTAGGACCTGCTTCTTTGCCCCCGCTGCATCCTGCCAGCATGATAAGACTTGCTCCTATGAATCCCCATTGCTTCATCTTCATTCTACATTCTCCTCCATCTTCCTCAACACTTTCGTCTGATTTCGCTAGAATTCATCCTATCACGACAATGTGTCACGTATGTGGCATTTCCCATTGCTTCGATGTACCCATCCTACTTCACACGGACTTCATTGCCTTCTTGCAGCGGCTCACTCGTCTCGACGATCATGTCATCGTCTGAATTTAATCCTTGGGCGATGATGACCATACCCTTGGATTCCGCACCCAGCCGTACTCTCGCCTTCTCCACAACATAGCTGTTGCCTAGCGGACTTTTCTTCGTCTTCACGAGTAGCAGATATGAACCGTCCGCATCCTGTTTAAGTCGATTTTTCGAGATCACGATCCCTTTCTCTCCGAGGGACTTCGATTTACTCACGCTGACCGATTCTCCGCCATGCAGCTTCGGATCATTCACCTCCACGGTGACTTTCATCTTCGGACCATTGTCCGCCTGACCTCCTGCTGTGGAGTTTTCATCATCCCCCTTCGGGGATTCCTTCGTTATCCCCCCAACGCCGCCTTCATCAGAGCCTGAAGATGCCGCACGCAAGTCCGTGACCTTCCCTTTAACACGCCGCTCTTTGCCATTCGATTGTCTGACAATCACGGGGATCGACTCATTTAGACTCAGAATAGAAGCCTCCGATTCCGGCACTGTGAACGAAAATTGATACCCTGCGGAAGTGTTCATAACGGTAGCTAATCCCTTACCCGCTGCCGCTTTATCGCTTATATGGACATTTACGCTTGTCACAACCCCATCGAAAGGCGCTGTCACTTGACTCTTTTCGTTGAGATCTTTCTCCATCCGAGCTACCTTCCGCTCCGACAGTGTTCGAGTCAGCCGATCATTCTCCAGATCTCGCTTCGCCCTATCGATAGCAACCGGATCACCACCGATCTGTGCATCGATGAAAGCCTGCTGCAGTGCCTTGGTACCCAGCCCAGCCTGCTCAAGACGTATGCGCTCATCTGCAATTTCGCCTTTCATGTCCTCCATATCCAAGGTAAACAGCACCTGCCCCCGCTTAACGTGGTCGCCTTCTTTCACACGAATACCTATAATCTCAAAGCCCGTGTCTGACATGACATCTTCACTTTCTTTCGGCTGCAACGTTCCCTTACCAGACAAGGAGACTTCCAGCTCCTTCACGGATGCGTGTTCCGTCGTCACCTTAGGCAACATAGCCGCTGATATCGTATTGCTTAGAAACGCCAAGATGGCCATAACACTTAAGAAGATGACTGCAATGGTAAGGATCACCTTATTCCTCCGTGCCCCCATACGTTATTCCTCCTACTTTTTTTTCAAAATCGATTTAACCTTTAATCCCTGACATCTCGATTCCTTCCACAAAATGCGGCTCTGCGTACAAGAACAGCAGCACCATCGGAATCATGTACAGCGTAGAAGCTGCGAAGCTTACACCGAAGGCTCCCTCCTGAATCGTGGTGAGGAACAGTGACAATGGTTGAAGCGCTGCATCTTGCAAGAAGATCAACGGCTGCTCGACCATATTCCAGTAATCCGCGAACAAGAGGACGACGAGCGCCGCAATCCCAGGTCGAACCATCGGAAGGATGATCTGCAGGAAGATTCGTAATGTGCTCGCACCATCCATTTTCGCCGCCTCCATATAACCTGCCGGTATATTCAGCATGAACTGCCTGAGCAAGAACACGCCAAACGGCGCGAATATTCCCGGGAGAATGATCGACCCCATATGATTGAGCAGACCGAGACGATCCACCATCATATAGTTCGGCACCAGCGTTACCTGAAACGGCAGCATCAAAGTAATTAAATAGATGAAGAATAGTGGATCTCTGCCTGGAAAATTTAGCTTCGCAAAGGCAAAGGCTGCCAGAGAAGCACAGATTAACTGCCCCACAATGATCGGAACAACCAGCCCGACCGAATTCCAGAACATCCGTAGAAATTCCGGCGTTTTCAATAACAATGTAAAATATTGGTCAAAGGATACCCAATCCGGAATAAGCTTCAGCGTGACCCACGTATTCATCGATGTCTGACCTAATGATGCATAATTGGCTGTAATCTCATGTTCTGTCATGAAGGAATTAATCACCGTCAGCAAGATCGGCGTCACGAGAATCAGAGCAAGCGATGCTAGGAACAACGTTCGCAAAATGGGTAATACACTGGTTAATCTAAGATTTCGCATGTTGTCTTCTACCTCCCCTCTCTTATTCCATGAAGGAACGGAATCTGCGTTCAACCTGGAACAGAATGCCGACGATGCCGAGAATCCCAATCGCCATCATCACCGCCGCTGCGGATAACTTCTCCATATCGAGGGAGACGAACATGTTATTCATGTAATGCTGCAGAAAATAGATCCGCTCATGCGGATAATTGCCTGCGAGCAGATAGGCCTCCCGGAACACCTTGAAGGAATTCAGAATGGACATCAAGATGACAAGAAACGTGGTTGGGATCAGGTATATCAGGGTGATCCCGAAGAACTGCTTCACCTTCCCTGCACCCTCCAAATCCGCCGTCTCATAATACGAAGTGGGAATATTCTGAAGCCCCGCAAGGAACAAAATGACGTTATAGCCAAGGTTCTGCCAGATATACATCAGAATCACGACCGTCCCGGACCAATTCGACTTCATCCAATCGATGCGTTCAACGCCGAAGTACGATAATACGGAATTCAGTGCGCCATTCCAATCGAATGTAATCTGCCACAAGAGCACAATCGAAGCGACAGGAACGACGAGCGGAAGGACATAAGTGGTTCGCAAGGCATTACGTAGGTACACCTTCTGATTCAGCCACATCGCAATGAGCAAGGATAATGCGACGATGAGCGGAACAGCGATGGCCGTGAACCAGATCGTATTCCCCGCTGCCTTGCGGAAAGAACTGCTCCCGAGCACCGCGCCATACTGTTCCAGCGAGAATCCGCCCGATGACGATTGAAAGGACGCTCCGATACTCTCCACGAATGGGATCAAATAAAAGATTGCAAAGCCCAGTAAACTCGGGACTAGAAAGAACAGCGCGATATAAATCTCTTGACGTGCTCGACGTGTATAACGCATAACTTCTCCTCCGATACGCCTTGAATTGAAGTGTGATTACTTCGTTGGTACAAGAGCTATCCTATCACCCGTATGTGTCACCTATGTGGCAACCCCATGATTCACAAAAATTGTGCACAAAAAAAGACGTTTAAGATCCAGGCTAGGACCCTAAACGTCTCTTCATTCATTTCTATGTCGATACCGCATCAGGCGGCGAATATACCATGCAATATTGCTCTAGCGTACTGCCTTGCAGTGGAATGACCTGCACCATACGGAACTGATAACGTTCATAAATCGGAAGATTGCTTGGTGTCTGCGTCTCCAATGTGCACGGGATCTGCCTCGCATTGCATTCGGCAAGCAGCGGCTTCATGATCCATGATGCATAACCTTGTCCACGGTATAGCTCCTGCACGACCAGCATGTCCAAGTGCAAATATTCCTGATCCCCGAGCATGGAGATCCAAGCGGAACTCATACGGTTCAATATGGACAGCCCTCGGATAAATCCGCGAACGCCAATGATCTTGCAAATTGGCATTGATTTCAGAATCGCCGTCACAATCTGCATCCTATACTTTATCTTCGAGAACCAGGTTCCCGCCTCACGTTCGGAGCGAAATACGACCGCTACCGCTTCATAATTCTCTGATGTCGTGAGCACATCGGAATATGGGTACAGCATTTCCAGGTAACGATGAAAAAAAATCTTCAGCACTTGCAGCCGCGTCGTCTCATTCGGCAAAATGTGTTGATACAAGGGATCACTCTTAGCGAAGCCTTGTGCCAGCACTTCGGCAGCTCTTGGAATGTCGTGTCGACGGACGGTTAATAACGGATTACAAATAGTTCCACCTCTGATCATGATGATTTACAATATACCCTTAAGCATAGAGCATGATCAGAAATGGGGCAAATGCAGGCGTTCCGGGATATCCATGGCGAGTGTCGAAGGAACGAAGCGGAAGATATAATTACATCTCTTGATGATAAGCTCCGATTCCGAACATTCGATGATTTCTTGATCGTCCAGTTGCTCCTTCATTTGTAGGAGACGATCGAAATCCTGTACGCCGAAGGTTACCGTCATTCGGGGTGGTAAAGCAACCATTTGAATCGGAATCCAGCGCCGCTGCGTCGATACGACGACCGCATGCGCCGTCCCGCCAATGACGAAATTGAACCAATCTGACTCATCCCTTACGCGCATCTGCAGCGTTTCTCGCATCCACTGCGTAAGTTCTCGCACATCATCCACAGGCATTCCAATCTCACGCATATAGAGGATCTGCCAATCCCCGCTCGGCACAATGACATCCCCTTGCACATAGTGATGTGCAATCAACTCCAATAGATTCCCATCCCCATCGCGAAAATAGACATTGATCCCCGTCTCAAACGCCTTAACAGCTTCACCATCCGGCCAAGTCAGCAGCGTGATCCCCCTCGCGTGCAATTGATCCACGAGGACGTCGAATTGCGAATAAGGAACCTCGAAGGCAAAATGCGCAGGCGATATCGGTTCATGGCTCTCTTCAAAGGTTAACATCATGTCCGGTGTAGGCTGAAAGGTAATCGCATATTTCGATAAGGATTGGATCGGAAATCCTAACTGATGATGGTAGAACTGCTTCACGCCTTGTATGGATACTGTATTTAAGCTCAGTCCTGCGAAATGTGTAATCATGAGTATCACTTCCCTCGATGTTGATACCCTTATTTTACCAGTATGGAATTCCTTGAACCTCCGTTAATGGATGGATATTTACAGAAGCTTTTCTCAGGCTAAAGAAGGAGATAAGGTACAACTTTCGCAGGAGTGTCCCCATTATATTGAAAAAACAGAGGAAGACCGAAGATATCTTGCGATATCCTCGGCCTTCGGGGGTGTAATCTTTTCTATTGTAACCTATTTTAGGATTCCGACACAACGGTAAATCGCTCACCAATATGCTGCGGATGCTCGATCTCGTCGATCACTGCGATCGCATAATCTTCATAGCTGACATAACTCTCGCCTTTGCTGTTCACGAGGAGATGATCTTGCCCTTTCACATAAGAACCTGTGCGTTGACCTAATGCGAACAATGCGGATGGACTAATGAATGTCCATTTCAGATTCGTCGTTTCTTTCAAAATATCCAGGTTCTTGCCTTGATTAGACGCTGTTGGGAAATAAATCGCTGGGAAGTCCGGCGTATCCATCACTTTCAAGGTTTTCGCCTCATCCACATACAAGCTGCCCGCGCCGCCAACAACGATAAGACGCGTATTCGTACCTTTCAATGCTGCGATCAACACATTGCCAGCATCGACGTGCAAATGCTCTTGTCCCGGTGCCGCACCGTATGCATTCACCACAACATCGAACACCTGAAGGTCGCTCGCCGATAGATCGAATACGTCTTTCTCGATGACTGCAGCATTTCCCGCTACCTTCGAGGCATCGCGCACGATCGCCGTCACCTCATGGCCCCGATCCAATGCTTCTTTCATAATCCGGCTTCCCGCTTTACCTGACGCACCTACAATTGCAATTTTCATATGAATAACCTCCTTATGGAATCTTAAATATTGTTTTCAATTAACCTGTAACCATTGTAGTTACATTTAGGTATTTTGTCAACACCCGTGATTTATGATACAATAATTGGAAATTATACCCATATGGAAAGAGGGCGAATCTTTGGGATTACGACGTAAACACTATCTTTTATTATGCGTTGTGATAGGATTCATTATGCTTATCACCGTGCTCTCAAGCAAAAGACCTTCTGAGACTCCCATTATCAAAGAAACATCTAATATGACGCAATATGTCGAGCTTAAGGCAGCAGATCCTGCTGCGGACTATTTCCCTATCTCAGGTTGGGAGATTACAGACCTCGGCCTAACGTCCAAATCAGAGACAAGCAACAAAAACCTTCAGGTTACTGCGATAATCGATCTTGGGGAAGGGAGAACAGCCCAAGCAACAGCCAAGGTCCAAATGCAAGAGGTAATGTTCGGCGGATCGATGGGGAGAAAATTCATAAATGTCATTGATCATTCCGAGCAGCTCACTGCAACGACCGTACAGGGTGAGAATCTGATCACAAATTATGTTAAGGGCAACGTACAGACGGATCAGCGATTGCAAATTTCGTATAATGGCTACTTGGAGAATACCGATTACGAACGTCAATTTTTCCAGGGTACAGGGTTTATCCAAGCACTTTAAGAGACAGAACACAAAAAAGCGCGCCTCCTTACCGTCGTAAGGGGACGCGCTTCTATTTGTTCAACTTATACCGGTGCTTCTACGCCCATACTAACCCATTCTTCTTTGGATGGACCGTATACGCCAGGCACTTGTAGACCTGCTTGACGCATTAGGATCGTCAACTGACCCCGGTGATGAATTTCATGCTTCAAGTAAATGTTCAATGTCAGTCCATTTGGCCAGATTTGACCGAACATATTGTTCTTCTCCTGCAGATTGGCATCGGTCCATTGGGATTCCAAAGCATGAAGCAATCCAGTCGACACGCTCCGATATGCATCTGCGATGGCAGAAGCCGATGTTGGCAGCTCACTGTTCGCAGCAGGCGCTTCAAACTTAAGACCCATAGAGAGCAGCATCCCTTCATCATTATGGACGAGGTGCCACGCCAGTTGACCTAATGACCGATACCCCGGAGCTACTTCCTGCTTCAAAGACGCATCCGTTAAAGCATCGAGTAACTTCTGTGTGGAAGCTGATTCGAGTCGATACTCCTCCATAAAACTTTGTAACGATTGATACATGCTTCATTACCTCCCATAATTTTCTTCAAGGAACTTCTTCTTGTCTCTACTATAAACCAAGAACACTGACAGATGGTTGTCAGTGTTCTCGGGGTCATCTTAAAATATTCGTGACGCAAACTTTAATCCCTGCACGACATTTAGAACTCGGATAAAATCTGCTAATTCGCGCCTATTAGGGCCAATCAACTGCCTTTTGGCAGTTATTTCGACCTCATCGCGCCTGCTCGGGCCATTTAACTAGCGATCAATCCATAGGGGCCTCACGGGGCATAGCGTCGCACGAGCACACCCGCTACCTCGCCTAACATCACTTTCACGTCATCTGGCTCAATCACCTCTGCATGGATTCCCCAGCTTAAGATCCATGCGCAGGCTTCTTCGATTTTCCCGACATGAAGTGTGACAAGCAATCCTTCAGGCGTGCTCTTCATACGCGTCACATCTGAGCTGAGTCTCTCTGCAATCGCATGGCCCATATCAGCAGCGAAGCGTACCTCAACAGCAATCGAGCGACCTTTCGTTGCCGGACGTTGATACTCCACATCAAGAGGCCGAGTAAATATTCTCGGTTCAAGCTGCAAATCATAGATGCGATCAATATGAAATTGGCGAATCCCTTGTCGCAGGTGACAATAGCCAACCACACTCCATGCGCCTGCTGCAAAGACCAAGCCATAAGAGTCGATCGATCGAACCGTCTCCAAGCTACCGTCCGGGTAGGGTGTCCGGCGCTCATAACGAAACTTTACCGTCGTCTCCGTCACAATCGCTTGCCTTAGCAGCGCCATGACTCCAAGCTTCTCCTCCTGATACAGTGGGTGAATGGAAGCCCGCAACAACCCCGCACGCTGGCGATCGGCCTTGCGCTTCACCGCACCTGGAAGTACTCCCTCCACCTTACTCCTGACTTGTTCAGCAGCAGCATGGTAATCGCGCCCCAATTGTCCTGCTATCCAATCGATGCCGAGCAACAGCGTCAACGCTTCTTCAGCCGTCATACTCACAGGCGGAAGTGTTTCTTGATTCGCAAGCGCATACCCTCGTCCCGGCGCCCCGTAAATCGGTACGCCTGCATGAATTAGTGCATCGACGTCCCGATAGATCGTTCTCGCGCTCGTCCTAAATGTGGCGGCCAAGTCTTTCGCGCGCTGCATGCCGCTCTGCTGCAACACCTCGATCAAGGCCAACCGACGTTCTGCTTGATTCATCTGATTCCCTCCTAGGACCGCTGCAGCGCGTGCAGCCAAGCCGCTCACACTGAAGCACTCTATAACATCCTATGAGGGACTCTCTCGTCTCTATGCTTCCGATCGCGGCATGACGGGCAGCATGAACGTGACTTCGACGCCTCCTTCTACATTGCCAATCGAATACATACTGCCATGCATTTCGAGCAGATGCTTCACAATCGATAATCCAATCCCATTCCCGGTGTCGCCACGACTGCCGGATTCATCTAGTCGATAGAAGGCATCCCATATATACGGCAGATGTTCCTCTGCGATCGGGAGTCCCGCATTAAAGATCGAGACCTGAACCCACGACGCTATCGAGACCCCATCAAGAGACCCAGGCAACTCACACCCCTCAACAGGGCTGGATACAGGGCGTACCGTAATCTGAATCCGATCTCCAGCATCCGTATAACGGATGGCATTCGTTAACACATTGGTTAGAATTTGCTGTAGACGCTGCGCATCTGAGCGGACAAGCACTTCAGTTTCTGTACACAACCATTCCAGTTGAATCATTCGGTCATTTGCGATCTGCTCCAAGGTCCCTACCACGAACCGAATATGCTGCCGAAGCGGTACAGCTGACCACTGCAGACGGAATTTGCCACTCTCGAGCTGTGAGAGATCGAGCAGATCATTCACAAGCCTCGACATCCGTTCCGACTCGTGAATAATGACGGCAGCATATTTATCACGCTTAGCCCCTTGACCTACATTATCACGCAGCGCTTCCGCGTAACCCTGTATCAGGCTAATCGGTGTCTTAAGCTCATGCGAGACATTCGCGACGAACCGTTTACGCATCCGTTCAAGCTGCTTCTCTTTCTCAATATCCAGCTGTAGTTGGTCATTCGCTTCCTGGAGCTCCCCCATTGTGTCGTGCAATTCTGTAGCGAGATAATCGAAGGTCTGTGCAAGTTCGCCAATCTCGTCCTCACGCTTCATATCCGTACGTACGGAGAAATCCAATTTCGCAAGACGCTTCGCTGCATGGTTCAGCTTCACGAGTGGATTCGAGATCATCCGGCTGAACAAGAATGCGAATCCCAGAAGCATAATGACCGCTGCAATATAGAAATATCTATAAAATCCGCCGAGCAGCGCTGCCGCATCCGAGACCGGTTCTAACGTCGATATCGTCACCAAGTAACGTTCCTGCCCTTTATCTGGAGGCATCGGAGCAATTGCCGCCCATACCCGCTCTTTCGCAGACATACCAACGCCTTGATTGAATAATTGCGTTGTAATCCCTTGATCCATTGGGCGGAGCAGCATTTCTCCCAGCTTCTCTTGCAGCAAGTCATTAAGACGCATCGCATCCGCACCGTACCACGAAACCGCGTCTATCGGCACAGACTTTGACGGATTCGCTTCAATCGGATCTATTGGTGTAACCGGGATGGCAGGAGTTATCTTCTGCCATGGATCCGCCATAATGATCTGTACCTCCACCGGCTCTCCAACATGCGCCTTTTCCATCGGATAAGCACGCAATTTCCGTGATCCCAAGTACACCGTAACAAGCTTCCCCTGCTTATGAACAACCCCTGTAAGTGAGTAATGTGCGACATCAAAATCAGCTAGCTTATTCATCCATTGCTCATTCTGCGGCTGGTCTTGAAGCTCTTCATACATGCTGCGGAAATCACTCTCTAGTTCCGAACTGCGCACTTTCAACGAATACGGTTGGAAGAACACAAGCTGAAGAACCATGAACAACGTGACGAACCCAAGAAATCCGATCGCCGTCGTCCAGTATACTTTTGTCGTTAATCGACCCGAGTTCCATTTTTTCATGTTTGATATTTATACCCGCTTCCCCTCACGGTGACGATCCGCTCCGATTCCGCGCCAAGCTTGCGCCGCAGTCGCTTGATACTCGTATCGACCGCCCTTGCGTCACCGTAATAATCAAACCCCCATATCACATCAAGCAGACGATCCCGCGTCAACACTTGATTCGGATGCTTTACCAGATAGACGAGGATCTCGAACTCTTTACTCGACAGCACTACGACCTTACCGCCAACTCGCAGCTCCATCGCCGCCTCATCCAGCACGAAATAATCATCTTCCCCCGCCCCTAGCGCCGAGTCTGCCGCTCTGAACCGCTGCAGCAGCACATTAATTTTGGCAGACAACACCTTCGGACTGAACGGCTTCGTCACATAATCATCGACACCGCATTTATACCCCGATATCTTGTCCTCATCCTCCGATTTGGCCGTTAGCATAATGACGATTGCCCTAGAGAACGTCCGCAGCTCTTCACACACCTCGAACCCATTCATCCCCGGCATCATCACATCCAGCACGACCAAATCCACGGCTTGTTCACGCATTATATTCAGGGCATCGCGGCCATTCTTCGCCTGCAGCACCGAATAACCTTCATCACTTAGATAATCCGCCACCAACTCGCGAATCAGCTGTTCGTCATCCACAATGAGAATAACAGGCGACTTGTCCACATCCCCCATAATTCCCCTCCTCATCTATCGTGCTTTTTTATAGCCACGCCATCCATATCGCAATGCCATACACGACAATCCTCGCTGCATTCATGATCACGAAGTTCTTCACCGCGAGCACGAACGTATCTTTCTTCGTCTGAAGCTTCTCAAACTGGTTCACATGGTAATTCACCGGTATTAATGTACCTAACAGTAACAGCAATAGGATTGGATGAATGCCGAGGTACAACAACACAAACACATCCAAATAAGCGGAGTAATAGATCCATCGGAACAATCGCAATGCATTTCTTTTACCGATATAAACCGGTAAAGTATACCTTCGATTCTCAACATCATCTTCCATGTCGCATATATTGTTCGCCAGCATAATGTTCGCAATCGCGAGTACCGCTGGGATTGACACTCCGAACAGAAGGAGCACCTCCAGAATCCGAATATTCAGATGTGCGATGCCATGGTCGAATGCAAGCTTTACGAGTTCACTGCCAGGAACATGGATATAAGTAGATAAGAAGAGGATGACGAACCCCATGAACAAACCCGAGAACAACTCCCCAAGAGGCATCCGCGAGATCGGAATCGGTCCGAAGGAATAGAGAATTCCCACACAAAAAGATAATCCGCCAATGAAGAAAATAAGCCAACCTGTCTCCGCAACGAGCAGAATCCCCGCACCTACCGCCAAGATGAGCAGTATCACGATGATTCCGACAACTGTTCGCTCCCGCATTCCGTATTTTACGATCGGATTATGCGTCTCATAGCCGTACCCTTCCGTCTTGATTGCTTTTTTATAATCATAATAGTTATTAATAGCCGTCGTTGCCATATCAAAGCTAAGCAGAGAAACAAGCATCAGCATGAAATGAATCCCATTGAACGCATGAAAACGATATAACGCATAGAACGTCCCCATCAGAAAAGGAATCATGCTGGCCACTTTCGTCTTGATCTCCACAAGCTGTAAGAATCGTCCTAATGCCATTGCTAAACCCCTTGATGTCGTAGTAACTATTTCCGATGATAGAAGAAATTCGGCTTCACAATCGTATTGCGATACGGTTTGTGGAAAATATGCGTCGTCGCTGGCGATACCGGCGGGATGAGCCACGTCCAATTCCCTGTCACTGGGCGTTCCGCCTTCGCTTCATTCGCTTCGAATCTCATAAATTGCTGCGCAGCTGTATGATGATCGACAATCGACACCCCTCGCTCGCGAAAAGAGTGAAGCACTGCAACATTAAGCTCCACGAGCGCCTTGTCCCGCCATAACGTTGATTCACTGCTCGTGTCGAGCCTCATAATCTCAGCGACCTTCGGCAGCATATTGTACCGTTCTGTATCCGCGAAATTACGCGCCCCAATCTCCGTTCCCATATAGAAGCCATTGAACGGCGCCGCTGGATAGGATATCCCTCCAATGTCGAGCAGCATGTCCGACACCGCCGGAACGGCGTACCATCGCAGTCCTAATTCTGAAAATGCAGGCCAATCCGGATGTGTGATGGGCACTTCCAGCACAGCCGACTCCGGCAGCTCGAACCACTTGGGCTCCCGTGACCCAATCTTCACAACGAGAGGCAGGATATCGAAGGCTCCACCTTGGCCCCGCCAGCCTAGACTTTCACAAAAGGCCGTAAAGGGAACCGAATGTGGATCGCCGACAACCCCCTCATCGGTGGTATATCCCGCATAGCGAATCAACTGATGATTCAGAATACGGATCTCTTCCCTCGATTCCGCCGCAGGTCTAAACACCGTGATCGTCGGCCTGATTTTCCCTTCATTCGTCGCGAACAGCAAATGCTGAATCAACGCATCTGCGACCGCTTCCTCCGTGGTTACATGCCGGGCATCCAGCACCGTCAACGTATCCCAGAACAGGCGCCCGATACAGCGATTGCTGTTCCGCCATGCTAATTTGGCTCCATAGATTAATTCTTCTTCGGTATGTTCATACGTCCCTCGCTCGACGATCTCAAGCTCAATCTGTAACCAGCGCGCCTTCGCTTCCTCTTCAGATTTCCCCCATTCGTAATAACAGGTTTGTATGAACTGCATTGCTTCTTCATGATTCACTAGACCACACATGTTGTTAAATCTCCTATCCCATTGTCCGATTATATGAAACTTCTTGACTTATTATAAAAGAAATCCCCTTCAAGTTAAAAAAACGCAAAATGACTTTATGGCGCAAAGGCTGTGATTAATACACCGATAGCAATGAGACCTATGCCAATACCGCCCCATAGAGATAACTTCTCCCCTAGAAATAACAAGGCAAACGCAACGGCAAGCACCACGCTGAGCTTGTCGATTGGCGCTACCTCCGAGACATCCCCTTTTTGAATCGCAATGAAGTAGAACATCCATGAGAGCGCACCTGCCACACCACTTAGCACAATAAAGAGCATGGCCTTCTTATTCGCCAGAACGTCGCCGATCTGCGAGATCTTTCCTTGGAACAGAAGCACGCCTAAGAGGAACAACATCATAATGACTGCACGAATCGTCGTCGCAGTATTCGAATCGACCCCTTTCAATCCGATCTTCCCGAAGATGGATACGAGCGCAGCCATCACAGCCGAACCAAGGGCATAAACTAACCAACTTCCCATTCGAACACATCCTTTAATTATGTATCTACTATAGCTTACCCGATCTCCCGATGATTTTCTCCAATAATGGTTACATTAACAAGGCAAACTATTGAACAAGGAGGAATTTTCTGTGGACAGTACCCGTGATTTTGTAGAGAAAGTGCATGATACGCAAGAGAAGGACCGCAAGAACAAGCAGCATAATGGCCAAGGCAGCCAAGAGAAGAAACTGCCAGGCAAACAGCACAGCACCAACAAATAACATTGCGTCATGCCATATACGATCTAGGCCGCCATCCTATTGATGGCGGTTTTTCTATAGGTATTGATCTCTATTCACCTTTCTATGTAATAAAACATAACATGTGTATTATGAATTCTTTTGAATCCAATCGTACTTTTACAATTAATGGACTAAAATGCATTGAAATTAGGTTCAATTTGCACTAATGAGATAATAGTTTATATTATGATGTTAGTTATATTGACATTTCCATTCATATTCAATAAGATACGAACATAAAATCATTTATACGGAATGATTGTCCGTCTTTGGGAACAACGTGGGTTGACTACATTATTATAGGAGAGAGGTAATGTGACATGGAATTAGGGATTAATGCAGTATGGACGATGTTGGGTGCAATTTTAGTGCTATTCATGCAGAGCGGATTTATTATGCTCGAAGCCGGCTCCACACGAATGAAGAATGCAGGTCACATTGCCGGGAAGACCATCTTCACCATCGGGATCGTCTCCATGGTATTCTGGGCCGTCGGGTACGCCTTTATCTTTGGCTCTCAAGGCAATCCCTTCATCGGATGGGGAGACTACTTTGGATTTAGCAGCATGGCCGTACCGGAAGGCAGTCTCGTGGCTCCGACCGTGAACTTCATGTTCCAGCTCGCTTTTGCCACCATCTCGATGTCGGTTGCATTCGGCGGATTCGCAGAACGCGCCAAGCTATCCGCTTATCTGATCTTCGCGATTGTCTTCTCAGCCATCATCTATCCGGTCATTGCGCATTGGATCTGGGGCGGCGGCTGGCTCGCGAAGCACGGCGATCAAGACTTCGCTGGTTCGACCGTCGTGCATCTTACAGGCGCTGTCGCGGCGATGGCTGCGACCATGCTGCTCGGGCCTCGTCTTGGCAAATACAACAAGAACGGCAAACCGAACAATATTATGGGACATAACCAAGTGTTCACCACACTTGGCGTGATGCTCCTCTGGGTAGGCTGGTTTGGTTTTAATGCAGGCAGTACGATCGCAGCAGGCGATGGAAGCTTCTTCGGATTCATTGCCATCAACACACAGCTCGGTGCTGCGGCAGGTGCTGTAGCTGCACTCTTAATCTCCTGGATGGTTACGGGAAAAGCAGATATATCCGTTATGCTGAACGGCGCACTCGCTGGTCTCGTCGCAATAACCGCTTCCTGTGCGTTCGTCGAATCTTGGGCCGCTATTGTGATCGGCTTGATCGCAGGGATTGTCGTCTTCCTTAGCATGCGTCTGTTCGAGCGTCTTCGGATGGATGATCCGATCTACGCGATGTCAGCGCACGGCATGGCCGGCGTATGGGGCACACTCGCTAACGGTTTCTTCGCTACACCGGAACTGGCTGCCAAGGTCGGCGTCGGTAAAGCCGGATTGTTCTATGGCGGCGGATTCGAGCAATTAGGAGTTCAAGCGCTCGGCGTCATTGTATGTGCAGCATTTACGTTCGTCGTATCTTATCTGGTCCTCTACTTGATGAAAGTAACCATTGGCATTCGCGTGACGGAAGAGGAAGAGACGATCGGTCTCGATCTTAGTGAACACGGCGCGTATGGTTACCCTGAACAAATGAAGGAACTGGCACACACCTCGAGCCAAGGACACTCCGCATAAACAACCTCGTTCGAAGTGAAAATACCGACTGCAGCATGCAGTCGGTATTTTCTGTTATGATGGATCTAATTATGTTCAAATACACCATCATTTCAGATAGAGAAAGGATTTATTCGTGATGCAAGTACCGTTGACCCTGAAGCGAATTCGAGCATTATGCGGCGAGTCTGCTTATGAGCGGGGTGAAGCCTACAGCCTAGCTGGTAAAGTGCAGTTCGTTAACAAATATCCGCTAACCCCTTATTATTCGGCCACCGTCCAAGGCAACAGTGCGTATCAGGTGACGGTCGAGATCGAACCAAGCGGGGAAATCGATGCGGAGTGCAGCTGTCTTGCTTTCTACTCCTATGATCACTATTGCAAACATGCAGCCGCGGTCCTGATTCATATTCATGATATTCTTCACGGCATTGACTCCGCGCCGGCTGGAACTCTGATGCCAAGGGGTCCTGAGCCCGTAGCACGCGATCAGCAGTTCATGCAGAACATGTTGGGATTATTCCGCGACAAGCCGGTTCGATCAAGTGCGACAGGGACATTCCTTGATGGGAGGACACTACTGGAAGTCGAATTCCATTGCCGACTGATCCCTTATGGTGCTCGCAAGTTTATGTTCGGTATCGAGTTAAAAGTAGGGCCTCAACGACTCTATGTGGTACAGCGCATTCGTGAGTTCCTCGAACACATTGAGCGTGGGGCATCCTACGAATTCACCAAACATTTTACCTATGACCCTACCCAGTATCGCTTCTCGAAAGAAGATGACGCGGTCCTCCATGAGCTGATTCGCATCCACACTCAAGACAAGCTGTATCAAGAGCGCACACTCATCTCTTCGACTCCAACCAGACCAACCAGCGATAGCCGAACACTCTTGATCCCTCCTTTCTCGTGGGACAGACTGCAATCCCTCTTGCAATTGGCAGCTTCCGTTAAGCTAGAGCATGAGGGCAGAATCTACGAAGGAATCGAGCTTTCAAATGAACCGGTTCCGCTCCGATTCTCTTTTGGCGAAGGATCGGGTGAAGGCTGCGAGCTCGACATTCAAGGATTCGACGAACTTACGGTTTTGGAAGATTACAATGTACTCTTGTATGATGGGAAGCTATTGAAGATGCAGCCGCTTGAGGCCAGACGCATCGCCGAAATAAGGCATCTCATCGATACCGCTCGTCAGGAGCGGCTTCACATCCCACGCGCGCAAATCGAATCCTTCATGGAGGAAGTGGTTCCCGGCCTTCGAAAGCTCGGCACCGTTCATATCGCACAATCCATATCGGATCGAATCGTCAATACCCCGCTGAAGGCCAAGCTATTCCTTGACCGAGTGAACGATAAGCTGCTCGCAGGCCTCGAATTCCACTATGGAGAGATGATCTTCAATCCGTTGGAAGACCGAAGTCAGCAGCACGGGGATGACCGGATTCTGATCCGTGATGGCGAGAAGGAGCAGCGCATCTTAGCCCTGATGGAGCAGAGTGCCTTCGCCAAGACGGATGCAGGGTATTATATGGAGAATGAGGATTATGAGTATGAATTCCTCTATCGGATCGTGCCTGAGCTTGAGAAGCTCGTGCAGGTCTACGCAACTTCCGCAGTCAAGGTGAGACTCCACCTGCCGAGTGTGCCACCGCGAATAACGGTAAATGCCAATGAACGGACCGACTGGCTGGAGTTCCAATTCGAACTGGACGGGATTGCAGATAGCGAGATACGCAAGGTCATCCAAGCACTTGAAGATAAACGCAAATATTATAAAATGCCGAACGGGGCATTCATGCCGCTAGAGGGTGCAGCATTCCAGGAAATAATCTATCTCATCAATGAAGTCGGCATTCGGAAGAGCGAGATTACAGGGACACAGCTTCGCGTTCCAATCGTTCGCGGACTTCACCTGCTGGATGCCACGCAGCATAGTTCGTCCGTGAAGCTGGGCAAGTCCTTCCGCAAGCTGCTCGAGCACATGCGGAACCCGGACCATCTAGACTTCCCAGTACCGGAATCTCTCGCAACAGTGCTGCGTGATTACCAGACATACGGCTTCCAGTGGATGAAGACACTGGCCCACTACCGCTTCGGCGGTATACTAGCCGACGATATGGGACTGGGCAAGACGATTCAGAGCATCACCTTCCTCGTCTCCGTCTTATCCGAGATTCGAAAGGAGAAGCGGCAAGCGCTAATCATATGTCCTGCGTCACTCGTATACAACTGGCAGAATGAGCTCAAACGGTTCGCCCCAGAGATCCGAGCCGTCATTGCCGATGGCAGCAAATCGGAGCGCAGTGGCATCATTCGTGCCGACGATCCAGAGGTCGATGTGATCATCACCTCCTATCCGCTGCTGCGGCGCGATGTCTCGCTCTATACGAAGCGCTCATACCATACCCTGATCTTGGATGAGGCTCAGGCATTCAAGAATTATACGACGCAGACGGCGGAAGCCGTGCGTGAGCTGGATGCCCGCTATCGCTTCGCACTCACGGGTACGCCAATCGAGAATACGCTGGAAGAGTTATGGTCCATCTTCAGCGCCGTGTTTCCGGATCTGTTACCAGGACTCAAAGCCTTCGGGGATCTATCTCGAGACACCATTGCGAAGCGCGTTCGCCCATTCTTGCTGCGACGGTTGAAATCCGATGTGCTGAAAGAGCTGCCTGCGAAGATTGAATCGACGCAAGCATCCGAACTGCTCCCGGAACAGAAGAAGCTGTATGCTTCGTTCCTCGCAGAGCTACAGCAAGAAACATTGAAGCATCTCGCTGAGAAGGACTTCTACAAGACCCGCATTCGGATTCTGGCCGGTCTAACGAGATTGCGCCAAATCTGCTGCCACCCTGCACTGTTCATGGAGGGCTACGAAGGGAGCTCTGCCAAATTCGAGCAGCTCTTCGAGATGATCGAAGAATGTAGGGGTACGGGGAGACGACTTCTCATCTTCTCCCAGTTCACTGAAATGCTCGGGATGATCGGACGGAAGCTGTCCCATCAAGAGATACCGTATTTCTATCTGGATGGCCAGACGCCAGCCGTGGAGCGCGTAGAGCTCTGCCGCCGATTTAATGACGGGGAGCGAGACCTCTTCCTCGCTTCACTGAAGGCAGGCGGTACCGGACTGAATTTGACGGGGGCCGACACCGTCATTCTCTATGACCTCTGGTGGAATCCTGCGGTGGAGCAGCAGGCTGCCGATCGCGCACACCGCATCGGACAGCGCAAGGTCGTTCAAGTCATCCGACTCGTCGCCCAAGGCACCGTCGAAGACAAGATGTATGAGCTGCAGCAGCGCAAGATGAACCTGATCGACGAGGTGATCCAGCCTGGTCATGAAGGCTTGTCTGCGCTGACCGAGCAAGAGATTCGCGAGATTCTAATGATCTAATCCAACGGAATACTAAAAAGGATGATACGCAATGTATGGAACACGCTGCGCATCATCCTTTTTTGGCAATGCAACGATTATTATGATTTGCTGCGCTGCGCCGGGATTCGAATCTGCACCGATGTGCCGATCCCAACGCGGCTATAGATCGATACGCCGTAAGGCGATCCATATTGCAGCTTGATCCGCTGATCGACATTGCGAACCCCCTATCCCGCATTCATATGTCCTTCAGGACCAAATAGCTGGTCGATGCGCTCTTGCTTCATGCCGATCCCATCGTCGATAACACGGAATAGAATATCTCCACCGTCCATTTGTCCGACAATCCGCAGATGGATGCGATCCCCGCACCATGCATGCTTCAGAACATTTTCGATGAATGGCTGCAAAATCAGCTTCATGGTCTCGTACGGCCAAATACCAGGATCGATATCGAACATAACCTCCATCCGGTCACCGTATTTGATCTTCTGAATCTCCAGATACGCATTGGCTTGCTCAATCTCGGATGCCACAGGGATCATCGTCCGTCCTTCATTGAGGGTCAGACGGTAGAACTTCGCAAGCTCCAGTACGGTCTGCTGCACCTTCTCCGTCTCACCGAACTTCGCCAGCCGGTTAATCGATGACAACGTATTATAGAGAAAATGCGGATTAATCTGTGACTGCAGCATCTCAAGCTCCGCTTCCTTCTTCTGCAGCTGCGTTAGATACACCTTCTTGATCAGCCCATCAATATTCTCACCCATCTCGTTCAAGGCCGTTGCAATCTGTGAGAACTCATCTCGCCCTCGATAGGACATGCGTTTATGCAGATCTCCTTCGCGGAAGGCGTTCAACACCGATACGAATTTCTGAATCCGTACGGAGAAGTACTTCGAGACGAATACGCCAAGAAACGTAAACACAAGCAGACAGACAAGGCATACCCCGATAATAAATATCCGAATCTTACGTGCATCACGTTCGATAATTGTCGTCGGAATCTGGGCCACCAATTTCCAAGGGATACTGCCTAATTGTTCTTCAATCATCAGATAATGCGTTGCAGGATTCTCTGCTTCAAGCACCTGATTGGGCAAGGCCCCAGATTGATACATCACCCGTTCGTGCTCATCCCGAATCGAGAGTACGGTGCCCTCCCCGATTTTCTCAAAGTCGACGCTTCTAAAAATCTCCGGAATTTGAACGCTCAATCGCATGAAGCCGAACTCTTTGAGTCGTACGGGGTCCAAGCTGTCTACCATACGGCGCAATAGCGATATGCGGTTGAACTCGGCGTCACGTTCGATCTGTCGCCACTCCATTGTCTCGCCATACTTCTCTTCAGGGAACTCCTTGTACCAAGACTTCTCCGTAATCCGATCCAAATGATATAAATTATAAGTACGCCCGAGTAAATCGGGATTTTCTCGCTCATAGGACCCGTGATAGACCTCCGGAAGCGAGTCATTCCCAAGGAATACGGACATGGCGATATTCATCCCCGTCGCATTGACTGCAATATCGAACTTCGGCAGGACCAGCTTCGTTGTCCGTTCATAGCTCTCCCAGCCTTCCCGGAAGCTTCGTAGCTGCGTTGCCAAGGAATAATCGTAATAGAGCATCGAAGAGACACGCTTTACATCTTCGAGCTTGTATTCGATATTATCGCGAATCTGCAGCAATGTGCCTTGAATATTGTTCTCCGTCTGCGTGCGGATGGAATTCTGATACATCGAATTCGATACATATCCAATGACGATGACCGGAATCACGATGAACAACATATAGGTCAGCATGAGCTTGAAGCCGATCGGGAGGTACATCGATTTCTTCGTCTGTCTCTGTGCTTGCATGCGACTATCCCCCGTTATCCTTCGCGTTTACGATATTCCATCGGTGTCATCCCGAACGTATCCTTGAATTGTCTACTGAAATAAGGCAGATACCGATAACCCACTTGATCCGCAATCTGATAGATTTTGAGCACCGGGTCCTTCAGCAGCTCGCGCGCCCGGTCCATCCGCATCTGAATGAGAACCTCACTGAAGGTCTTTCCGACCTCTTCCTTGAACAAATGTCCCAAATAATTCGGGGAGAAGGAGAATTGATACGCAATATCTTTAAGCGTCAGATTTTCATGCAATTGGTCTTTCACCATTTTCAGAATCTCACGAATCAACTTACTGTTCTTCGAACTTGCCTTCTGGTGCAGGATTTCGGAGATCTCGAACACTTTGCGCACGAACCAAGAGCGAATTTCCTGCGTCGTATCGAACTGAAGGAGCACATCCAGGTTGTGCAGCTGCATGCCTAACATCTCGAACAAATCTTCGCCTAGCGTATGCAGGTATTGATCCAGCTTCCAGACCATGTACATGGCGAGGTTATGGACGGTAAACTTCGAGCGCAGCGCATTAACCGAGTAGAACAAATTATCGATTTCATCGTGAATACGAACCAACTCATAGTGCGACATTGCGTTGAACAAGGCATCCAGTCGGAATTCCAAAATCCGAGCATCGTCCAGCGCAGGCGCACGACGAACATCGACATAGTCGATGCGTTGTCCCTTGCCGAAGAACATTTTCCCGTCAATCGCCTCCAGCGCTTGCTGATAGGAAATATTCAATTGATCCAGACCATAGACGGCTTCACCCACCCCGACGGTCATCGAACCCGCGAACAACGCCTTGGCGGTACGATACATATCACTTAGACATTCGTGTATCCCGCTATCCGGCATCAGAATCGCTAGGCGATATCTGGACAGCTTGCATCCATGCTCCATACCATGGCGTTTGGCAATTTCATTCATCTCATAGAGAAACGAGTTCATCATCTCTTGCTGAGCCGCATCCACATGCTCTACCGGCATCCATGCCAAATCATCGAGCTCCAGCACAACAATATGCAGCGGCCATAGCAGCAGATTTAATCGATAGGAAACCGCGAGCTTCTGCAGCTTCTCCGATTGTCCCCAAGACAACTCCCCTTCGAATAGGCGGATCAGCAGATCATTCTTCGCCATTGGGATCATATCCTGATAGGTTTCCTCCGCATCGCGGCGCTGCTTCTCTTCATCCAGCGCTTGCTTCACGCTAGTCAGTGAGGCAATCAATTCACTATCATCCATCGGCTTCAATACGTAGCTCACGGCCTTTAGAGATAAAGCCTGCTTCACGTAGTGGAAATCCTGGTAACCGCTTACGAATAAAATGCGCAAATTACTTTTATATCCGAGTGCACGACGTGCCAACTCAAGTCCAGACATGTTCGGCATATTAATATCGGTGACTAATATATCAATGGGCTGCTTCTCCATGACTTCGCATGCAGAGAATCCGTTATTTACGGCCCCGACGACTTCCATCCCCAGCTCTGACCAAGGAATAAACTGTTTCATCCCTTCCAAATCAAGCATTTCATCGTCCGCTAGCAATACTTTGTACATGGATACAGCCCCCTTTGATTATCCATTCGATCATTAGAGTTCTATGTTCAATACTCTACCAAGTATACCATTTCCTAAAGTTAAAGCGCTTGAATTTAAATATAAGAACAGTTTATTTGTGAAACTTATACATTCTTATATTTACAAAAAATGAGGGTATACTAATGTGATTAGTATACCCTTTCGTTTCAACGCACAACTGTGATGCTTATTTACCGCCGCTCATTTTCTTCAAGTTCTCTTGCCATTTGTTCGTCTCGAACTCTAGCAGTTTAGGGAAGCCTGCTGTGTCGGCATCCGCTGCCGCTTTGTCTAGAATCGCAAGCACTTCTGCATCGCTCTTCGCGAACAATGCCTTCGCTCTGGACTCTATGAAAATATCATTAATCCGTTGCTGTGCGATACCTTCCTCACTCTCAGGCATTGGAGACAAGTTCACGAGTTCTGTCGCATCGGATTGCGATTTCCATGTTACTGTACTTTGCCAGTGTGTTGCCCAGCTGCGTTTCTCAAGTGGTAATGTTGCTTCATATTTCGCTTTTGTCTTATCTAGGAATACGGTGTTACCGTTCCACATCAAGTTCACCGTCTCACCTTGAAGCTTCGCAAGACCATCTGCATCCGTCACATAAGCGTCTGTAAATTTCGGCGTAAAGCCATCTTCCTCTACACCCTGCCAGTACTTACCTTCGGGTCCCCACATTTGAACCGATTGTCCTGCTGGGCCTGTATACCAATCCAAGAATGCGAAGATTGCTTCCGGATCTTTGGCTGCTTTGGTAATAACGGATACGTTCCATCCTAATTGTTTGTACGAACCAGGGAATACTTGATCCGCAGGTACGCCTTCGGCATGAACAGGGGGGATCATAATGTATCCACCGTTAGGGTCTTTCTTCGCAAGGTCTGGTTGTGCCAGCTGTGCAATATCTGTCGGGCTGGATGTCGCATAGACAGCGACGCGGCCTGTCATCACTTTCTCTTTCTCTTGGTCTTTGGTCTGCGTCATCGCATCTTGCGTAATCAATTTCTCACGGAACAACTTGGATGCATAGACCATCGATTGACGGTACGGCTCATCCTTGAAGATCGAAGACAATTTGCCATCTACCGGAACGGCCATGAGACCTTTCGCGGAGTAACCTTTGTTGTTCGCTTTGAACGCAGAGTACAGAATATCAAGCCCTTGACCATCTTTCGCAAGACCTGTCTCGAATGGAATGACATCTGGATATTTCGCTTTCACTTGTTTCAAGTAGTTGTACAGATCTTCTGTTGTCTCGATCTTCGGTGAACCAAGCTCGGTGTAGATCTTCTTATTCACAACATAACCTGCGTTGCCATTTGGTTGGCTCGTATACCAGTTCGGGAACTGATACAATTTACCGTCCTCGGAACGCAGCATATTCATACCATTCTCCGCGAACCACGTTTTCAAATTCGGATATTTATCTAGATAATCATCGAACGGCACGAGCATATCCGCTTGACGCAGCTTCTCCACATCTGGACCACGGTCCATCCAAATCACGTCTGGAAGTTCGTTCGTTGCAATCATGGTATTCAATTTCTGTGCTGCACTACCGCCGGATTGAATCGCTTTGATGTCGACCTTTTTATTCTCTTTGATCCATTTCGTCGATTCATCCTGACCCCAAGTTGGCATCGTGTACCAATCATAGTGACCGTAGAAGGTGAATTCGAGCGGCTCTTTGCCGAGCTCATATTTATCGCTTGCTGGTGTTACCTCTTCTGTCTTCGTACCCTCATTCGTCGTAGTACCTGACCCTTCCGCCTGTTTCTTCGTATCGGCGTTGCCGCCACACGCTGCCAGAAGAGATACGACTAGGAAGGCAGATAACACACACATAATCATTTTTTTCTTGTTCTTCATCTGACTGTTTCCCCTTTCAAAATTGGTTTTATGTCCAAAGCAAATGCTTCAAACGTCTCACAAACATCCCCTTACTACTCTTTCAGGGATCCTACCAATACCCCTTTGACGAAGAACTTCTGTACGAAAGGGTACACCATAATAATCGGCAAAGTCGCCACCATCATCGTCGCCATCGAGAGCGATTTGCTCGTTACACTCTGCATCTTCGACATCTGGCTCTGCGCTGCTGCATCCAAGTTGGACATCTGCTCAGACATAATGTTCGAGTTCAGAATTTGCTTCAGCATCGTCTGAATCGGAAGCAGGTTCTCATTGGTTATGTAGATACTCGGTGTGAACCAGTCGTTCCAATGGTAGATCGCCGTGAACAACGATAATGTTGCGATAACCGGACCGGAGAGTGGCAGTACAATGCGGAAGAACGTCCCCCAGTTGCCGCAGCCGTCAATCTTCGCAGATTCCTCCAACCCTGCCGGAAGCCCATTGAAGAAGGTCCTGAAGATGATCATATTCCATACGCTGATAAGTCCCGGGATAATAAATACCCAGAAAGAGTTCATCATACCTAGGCTGCGGATCAATAAGAAAGTAGGAATAAGACCGCCGCTGAAATACATGGTAATGATACAGAGAATCATATAAAACTTGCGGCCCATTAACTCTTTCTTCGATAGACCGAAGGCGAAAATACTCGTTATCAGGATCGACAATATGGTTCCGATAATGGTACGCAACACCGAGACCCCAAAGCCGTTCAATAACCGTTTATCTTTGAAGACGACTTCATAGTTCTCCAGCGAGAAGCTCCTTGGCCAGAACGTCACGCCGCCCATCGCCGTATCCATACCTTTGTTGAAAGAGATAACCAGCGCGTTCCAGAACGGATAGAATGTTACAAAAGTAAGCAAAATAAGAAACGTGTATATAAAGATGTACATGATTCGATCAGAAATTCCAAGTCTATTCATTCTTGACACACCTCCATGATGTCTTCATTCTTACCACAAGCTATTGCCTGATCGGCGCGCAAGGTAGTTCGCTATGGTGAGCATTCCTACACTAATGATGGCCTTGAACAAGCCGACAGCTGTGGCATACGAGTACCGTGAATTCTGAATCCCGATCCGATACACGTACGTCTCGATGACATCAGATACTTCCCGCAAGACCGGATTGACACCGAGCAGCAAGATATCCTCGAAGCCTGCATTCAGCAGGTTCCCGATCGCTAGAATCATGAAGATAATCACGACAGGCATGATAGAAGGAAGCGTAATCAGATAAATTTGCTTAAATTTGCTGGCGCCATCCATCGAAGCTGCTTCGTACATATGCGGATCAATACCTGCGATTGCCGCCATGTACACGATGGAACCGAACCCAATCTCTTTCCAGACGTTCGTCGTCACCAAGATGCTCCAGAACAGCTTCGGAATCGAGAGGAAATTAATCGGTTCATCGACCAGATTTAGATTCTCGAGCAGAATGTTCACACTCCCGTTATCCGTCGACAAGAGCGACATGACGATCCCAGCAACAATAACCCATGACATAAAGTGAGGCAGATACGTAATCGTCTGCACGACACGCTTGAACAGCATGTGTCTGACTTCATTGAGCATCAGCGCCAAGATGATCGGTGCCGGGAATCCAATACACAGCTTCAGGAGACTGATGACGAGCGTATTCCGCATGACATTGAAGAACTCCGGTGAGTTGAAGAACATTTCGAAATGCTTTAACCCTACCCATGGGCTAGCAGCAAACCCTTTGAAAATGCTGTAATCCTGAAATGCCATCAATACGCCGTACATTGGAATATAACTAAAAATAATGATGAGCAGGATCCCCGGTATGACCATCATCTGCAGATCAATCTGCTGCAAAAACCGGCGGAGTGGACTGCGCTGCGTTGTTCGGACCTCTACATCCGTGTCTAACTCTGGTTGAACTTGCGCCATGTCATGGCCTCCCTCGTCTGAATTCTTATATGACAGTGCGTTCGATGATCATTCATGCGAACCACTTGACGGCTCTACTGCTGCAATTTCCGAAACAGCTAGCTCATTGACGTCTGTCTGTCCTCGTATGCTGTATTTCCATTGTAAAGTTTAAGCGCTTACACTTATAGGTGCTCAAACAACGAAATGTGATACTTTTCCATGAAATTTATGTTTTACAACGATTCAGTTGACAAGAACAGCACACAGCGTTATATTATCTTCAAGTAAAGATATTTGATATAAAGATAAATCACAAAAAAATTAAACATATATTGGAGGACGACATGATGAACGGATTAAAAGGAATACACCACGTAACAGCCATTACAAGCAGCGCAGAGAAGAACTATGATTTCTTCACCAATGTATTAGGGATGCGCCTTGTGAAGAAGACCGTTAACCAAGACGATATCCAGACGTATCATTTATTCTTCGCCGATGACAAAGGCAGCGCAGGAACCGATATGACCTTCTTCGATTTCCCGGGCATTCCAAAAGGGCAGCATGGTACGGATGAAATTTCTAAAACATCGTTCCGCGTGCCAAGCGATGCCGCATTAGACTATTGGGTACGTCGATTCGATCGCCTCGGTGTACAGCATACAGGCATCAAGCCGCTTTTCGGCAAGCAGACCTTATCGTTCGTCGACTTCGATGATCAACAGTACCAACTAATCTCTGATGAGCACAATGTCGGCGTGGAATCCGGTACACCGTGGCAGAAAGGTCCGATCCCGCTCGAATATGCTATTACCGGCTTAGGTCCCGTCTTCGTACGCGTCTCGGATGTGGAGTTTTTCAAGGAAGTCCTTACGAAAGTACTGATGTTCAAACAAATTGCACAAGAAGATTCGCTCTACTTGTTCGAGGTTGGCGAGGGCGGCAACGGCGCGCAAGTGGTCGTGGAGCATAACGTGATTCTTCCAAGGGCGCAGCAAGGGTATGGTACCGTTCATCATGCAGCCTTCCGCGTCGAGGATCGTTCGGTATTGAAGGAGTGGATTGGTCGTCTGGACAGCTATAAATTCCCGAATTCCGGCTATGTTGACCGCTTCTTTTTCGAGTCATTGTATGCGAGAGTTGCACCGCAAATCTTATTCGAATTCGCTACAGATGGACCTGGTTTTATGGGGGATGAGCCGTATGAAACGCTGGGTGAGAAGCTGTCACTCCCACCATTCCTCGAATCCAAACGTGAACAGATTGAGAAGATGGTTCGTCCGATTAATACGGTTCGGAGCACGATTGCATATGTGAAGGAATAATAGAGATCGCTAACGTAAACGCCAAAGACCTTTCTAAGGTTTTTGGCGTTTTTGGATGAAGCACAAATCCATGGGAAAATAGGCACCTCACACGCCCACATCTAATATAGTGTAGGGAGAGGTGGGGATAACGATGAGTGCAAACGGGTTTCAGGTGCGAATGGCTATTTTTCTAGCGGCTGTCTGTGAACAGACCTACAACCAGTATAATGACCCGAATGGCCAATTCGTCGTCCCCTACGGCTACCAAACCACGGCGGAAATCTCGGCCAAGTCCTTCCGCGGCGAATGGGAGCGCTTCGGCTTTGTGCTCGAATCCGAATCCGATCTCATTATCGCTTTTCGCGGAACCGTCTCGACTTCGGATTGGATCTCCGACGCCATCGCGGTGCAAACCCCTTTCAAATTCGTCAATAACGCCGGGCTTACGCACAAAGGATTCACTGATATCTACACTTCTGCGCGCACGCAAATCCTAGAGCTCTTGGGCAAGCTCCCTGCGGGCAAAACCGTGTACATTACCGGGCATAGCCTGGGAGGCGCACTCGCCACCTTCTGCGCGATCGATGTCGCCTCGAATACGCCGTTCACGACCCCTTGGGTCTATACGTTCGGATCGCCGCGCGTTGGGGACCCCGCTTTCTCCAAAGCTTTTATCCGCCTAGTGAAGAGCAGCTATCGCGTCAACAATCTGGTCGATGCCGTCACCCATATCCCGCCGTTTATCTATAAACTCCCGAAACGAAAAAAGACGATTTTCTATACGCATGTCCGTCATTCCGTGTCGATGCTGTTCCAGAACGGATCACCGGGCAATAATCACATTATCGGCAGTTATTTTGAAGCCCTCACCAAAGAAGACCCGCTCTACGCGCGTCAACTCTGCACGGACAATCCCGGCTTCTGTCCAGTTTAAGTCTCATCCCATTGGTATCGTTCAAGGTCTACACAGCCTGCCGTGTCGAAATGCACCCCTTCTACTTCTAATAAGGACTGCTGCACAGAACGGGAAATATCGTCTTGCAGCGCAATTTCTCCGCTCTTGTTCACAACGCGATGCCAAGGCAGATCATACTTCCCGCTTAAGGTATGCAGCACGCGCACGACTTGTCTTGCGGCTCGCGGACTCCCTGCTGCCCTGGCGACTTGTCCATAGGTCATCACTTTGCCCTCAGGAATTGAGCGCAGGATGCCGATAACAGATATAGTAAAAGGTTGCATGTCTCTCCTCCTTGATGATTCTGGAATTGTATCGTGCAAAATGCGTGGAATCCTCCCCATTATATCCTTTTACTTATCTCTACAGGTATACTAGTAGTAATTCATGAAGCAATTGAGGTGAGGGAATGTCATTGAACGTAGATAATTGCAAACGTTGCGGGAATATTTTTCAGAAATATTTTTCAGAATTTTGCCCGGAATGTTATGCATTTATTCGATCCGAGCTTGAGCGAAGCAATACCTACCTGAAGGACAATCGGAACGTCAGCCTCCATGAGCTTAGTGAAGCCGTCGAAGTGCCGATTAGCAAGCTGATTAAATATATTAATGAAGGCAAGCTGTTTTCGCTCGATCATCCGAACTTGAGATATAACTGCTACTTCTGCGAGCATCAAATCCACCGCGGATATCTATGCAAAGAATGTGCTCTTCAATTCAAGCTGGAAGTCAAGCATCTATTCCTCGAGGACGGCTATGAATATGATGAACAGACGAACCAAGTCCGTAATGTCGCCAAACGGCCTGATTGGAACGGCAGAGATAAGTTCACGGTAGGCAAAATAAAAAAGCTGTAGATCAATACATACGGAAAGACAAAAGAGGCTATCACTGATGTGATAGTCTCTTTTGGTTAGGATGCGAATTGTTGCTGCTGCTCCCTATGTCGACGCGACCCAGACATCCTTAAAATTCACCCACCCTAGCGAATTTAATCCAACGCCACGCACACTTGGATGGGAATGGGTACCCATTTTATTATGCAATAAGAACAGAATAAAGCCATCATCCCTTGCACGCCGCTCTATAGCAGATAGACGAGCACGTCGCTCCGTCTCATCCGGCGTAGACAATACTTGCTCAATGCGTTCCCGTACCCAAGGATGGACTTCAGGCAGCATAAATTCTTTGATAGAGCCCCCGTCTTGCTCATACATCTCAAGAAGGCAGACTTCATCCTCCGCAAGCACGATACAGCTCAAGATGCCGTCAGCCATATGCATCACCTCCGGTTCACGTATGGACTGCCACGTGGCAATTTCAATACGCACCTCGATCCCGTATGCCGCGCAATGCTGCTGGATCCAATGCACTTCCTTCTCATGACCCTCATGCGTCATGAGTGTGATCGGCGTACCATCATATCCCGCCTCAGCCAACAATACCTGAGCATAATCGGGGTCGTATGGATCCCCCTCATGCGGTGTCTGCTCATTCGGGTAGAACCCATAGGCAGGATACACCCAGTTATCTCCCAGCTCCTCGAGCATCCGCTGCCTGTCGATAATGGCATTCATCGCTCGACGGAACGCAATGGACCGCTGCGGCCCTTGCTTGCGCATGTTCCATACCACCAGACTGCAACCACGAGGCAGCAACTCAACCTTCGTCCATGCATCGTTAGGTTCTTGATGGAGCGAATCCTGACCGTAGAGCAGTTTCTGCCACTTGTTCGACTTCGTACGTGGGGCAGCTTCCTTCGGCACATAGGCCAACATCACGCCGTCCAAATGCGGACGGCCTTGGAAATAGCTCGTATGCGCTTCTAAGACAAATTGGTTCTCGCTCCATTCCTTCAACCGAAACGGCCCCGTCCCGATGGGTAAAGTCCAGAATCCCTCTTCCGCCAACCCTCCGAAGTCGTGCGGTACAATGGACAAGGAAGCTGAGCAGAGGATGCGCAGGAACAACCAATGCGGCCTAGTGAGATGAATCCGCACCACATAAGGCCCCAGCGCTTCAGCTCGGTCTAGTGTACGCAGCATCCAGCTCTGGATTTTATTACGCTGCGACAGCCTCGTCATCGAGAAGATCACATCTTCGGCCGTTAACTCGCGCCCGTTGTGGAATAGAATCCCTTTGCGCAAATAAAACGTCCAAATACTTGCATCCTCATTATGCTCCCAAGCGTGTGCGATGGAGGGCATGTATCGCTTATATTCCTCGCTGTAATAGACGAGCTGGTCGAACAGCTGACGAATCATATGACTATCGAAAGCGTAGACGAGTTCAGCCGGGTCGAGCGTCTGGATCTGATAATAACTCGGTATTCGCAAAATGTCCGCTTGTGGCTTGCCCGCCCATGATTCCGTCTTATATCCAAATTGGCTGTCGAGCCAATCGACAAATTTACTGAGCACTTGTGTCCCATCACTATACGTATGGAGCATATCAAAAGCTTGTTTATATTCGCCCAACTCCGCACGCTCTTGCGACAATTGTAGTAGTAGACTGTCTTTCTCTACTTGGAAGGTTAGCCGTGACAAGTTCCCGCGTCCTCTTCCCGCTTGCCAAGTAATCCAGCCCTCATCTTCAAGCCTTCGGATAATCAACTTCACATTACGAACCGTGCAGTGGAGCACTTCAGCCAACTGATCGAGCGAGACCTCCACCCCCGCGCCCTTCCCGATCGGCATCGCATATTTATCGTATAATACCGCGTATCTCTCTAAGGGCAGCATAGGTACCTCCTTTCCCCTATTTGGAAAATATGATGTTAAAAGAGGAAATATTTTGATAAAACTATACTCTTTTTCTCCCCTGTTGGCGAGAGCATAATGAACTCAAGTAAAGGGGGAATTTGGATATGACACTGTCAGATATATATGTCAAAGAACAGCTGGATGAATTTATGAGATACGAATTAGCACAGAAGGATCGACGTGGAATTCTCAGACACCAAGCGAACTTGGCTTCCACAAGGAAATCTTGGTGGTTACGAATCGCACAATCGTTGCAGAATGTCGTACATTTGTTCCATAATAGAACTAACTAACCGAACGTATGATTCGATGTTCAAAAGGAGCTCCCTCTGCCATGACGATCAACCCGCTAGACGGACTACGCAACATGCTGCTGCTGGATCGAACGAATGACTTGAATGAACCGAACGTGCTGTATCCTTTCGCGCTGGATGAGATCTTATGCCGACAGACCGGACGCGGCGGCCCTGCCATCTGCCATCTGTGGCGCCATCCGAACGCCTTCGTGCTAGGTCTGCGAGACAGCCGATTGCCGCAGGTGGCGGACGCTTGGGCTTGGCTTGAAGATCAAGGCCGTTCGACTGCGGTACGCAATACCGGCGGTGCAGCCGTGCCGCTCGATCTTGGTGTCATCAATATTTCGCTGATCTTGCCAAAGACCGTAGAGACGGAACGCCACTTCCATAACGATTTCGAACAAATGTATGCTCTGATCCGTGAAGCTCTTCAAGCAACTGGCGCACTTGTAGAAAAAGGGGAAATCCAAGGTGCCTTCTGCCCAGGCGATTTCGACCTTAGTATCGATGGGCGTAAGTTCTGCGGCATTGCGCAGCGCCGACAGTCGCATGCTTACATCGTACAGGCATTCGTCATTGCGGAAGGAAGTGGACAAGCGCGTACACAGCTGACACGCGGATTCTACGATCGTGCCACGGCCTTCGGCGACCCTGCACAGCTCGATTTCCCGCTCGTGGAAGCATCGAGTACAGCTAGTCTTCAGGAGCTGACCACCATTGGAGCAGATGCGTCACGCATGTTCACCGATGCGGTGAAGCAAGTCATTCGCAGCCTTCAGACGAAGGAAGGCATGCAGATGGCTTCTTCTACGTTATCCCTTCCTTCCCCGGATGTCGTGCATGCGATGGCGAAGACTCTGAGCGAACGTTACGGTATTCACTAAAGAGCGGAGGTACGTAAGAGAGATGAAGATCGATGCACCGAAAATCCCAGCAGAACTCCCAGAACTGCCCCCGATATTCACCTTGTGTTCGAAGGACGAATATCATCTTGGGGCACTATCCGACCTCACCATAGAGGAGCAGGATGCGAGCAAGGTTTCGTTCGAGAAAGTTCACTTCAAGAACGTTACGATCACAACGTCAACACTGACCATGATGGAGATGACGGACGTGATTTTCGAATCCTGCGACCTCTCCAACGTCAACCTGACAGATGCCTTCATTCATCGGACCTTGTTCGTGAATTGCAAGCTGATGGGGACGGACTTCACCGGAACCCGCTTCCAGAATGTGAGGTTCCAGCGCTGCATTGGCGATTATGCGAATTTCCGGCAAGCGAAGTTCAAGCAGGTTGTGTTCGAGGAGAGTTCCTTCAAGCAGGCTGACTATTGGCAGTCCACCATGATCAAAACTGCATTCGACGAATGCCACATCGACCAAGCCGTATTTTCCGGCACCAAGCTGGAGGGGGTTGATCTAAGTAGTTGTGAATTCAGCAGTTTGGCCGTGGAAATTGAGGATTTGAGAGGATGTATCATCGCACCGAAGCATGCATCCTCTTTTGCCGGACTCTTAGGACTTGTCATTAAATAAGCAACATAAGGAGGGATTCCATGTATCAGTATGTCGACGAACATTTTCAAGAAGTCATCTTTAGCGGTCGGGATTTACGGTTCGGTGAACTGATTCGCTGCACATTCGAACGCTGTAAGTTCCAGGGCACCTCCTTGGAGGAATTCACGACGACCGGTTGCCGATTCATCGAATGCAACTTTCACGGCGCGCAGCTCAATGGCTCGATCCACACCGATACAGCTTTTGAGAACTGTAATTTCAATGAGGCGAACCTCTTCGTGGCCAAATTTACGAACTGCAAGCTGGTCGGGTCCGACTTCTCCAAGACCCAGATGGACGGCATCACGCTGGAGAAAGGTGACTGGTCCTATACCAATCTTCGATACACCCGACTCGCCAAGCAAGACTTGCGTGACATTCGATTTGTCGAGACGGACTTCTACGGCGCGAACCTGGAGAAAGCGAATCTTCGCGGCTGCGACCTAACCCGAGCACATTTGGCCAAAACCAATCTGCAGGGAACCGATCTTCGCGGTGCGGTCATGGACGGCGTTGATTTCAAGTCCATGGAGGTCCAGGGGGCGCGCATGGACTTTACCCAGGCGGCTCAATTTCTACGTGCCTACGGCGCCAAGGTGGATTAAGGCGTTGCAGCGTCATACCGCCATCGACAAGCATAAACGACTTCGTCGTCCCTGTAAGGACGGGAAGCGTTTAAGCGAGAAATATAAGAACAGTTTATTTGTGAAACTTATAAATTCTTATATTTTGAAAAAAAGGAGACCTCAATCGGTCCCCTCCTCTGCTATGCATTGTGACTAACAACCATCTGGTATTTATTCAGCGAAGCACCGAGCATGTATTCCTTACTATCCCCAGTACCGCGGTGAGATTCACGGAATGCCTCGCTGGATGTCCAGTTCTTGAATGCCTCTTCATTCTCCCACACGGTGCAGACCTTCAGTTCTTCTTCGCCTTCTTGTCCGGCACCGAGCCACGCTTCCATCCGTACAAAACCAGGCATCGCCTGTACACCTTTCGCTTGTGCGAATCGCTCTGCGATTTTACTGCCGAATCCTTCTTTGATCCGAATCGTATTCGTTACAACTAACATCTCTCTCGCCTCCGCTATGAATGATTAGAGCTTATCGGCTGGCCCGATAGGTCCTTGAACCAGGATTTCCCTATCCATTCCATTATAGCGAATGATCTAGCCTTAGAACAAATTAAAGAACCACTCGAACAAATCCCCGATAATCGGAATCAGACCGAACCCATGCGCACCAATCGCCACGATTCCAAAAGCCCATTCACCGATACTGACGACCCCTAGTGCTTTCTCGGCAATCGCAACCGCGCCTAACGCCCATTCTCCGATCGCGACGGCGCCAACGGATATACCGGAAGCAATCGCCACGGCGCCAGCCGCAAGCGAACCACTCATCGCAACGGCTCCTAGTGCCAACCAAATCCCGAGTGCAACGGCACCGAAGGACAGAATGCCGAAGCTAATTGCACCGCACGCGACTAGACCCACGGCAATGTCGCCAATCGCAATCAGGCCGATCGCAACCTTAGGACGCGGAGCAAACCCACTCCGGTGCTGATTCGCATTACTTCGGATACTAATCACTGGAAATTGTGGCGAAGGCCATTGGTAATCTATCTCTTGAAGGCCCCCGAACCGCCTCGTCATAAACGCCATCAAAGGATGCATCCATTGCATCATCTACTCATCCCACCTATTCTATCTCATAATCCGTCTTCAGTATTACTATTGTACAATCTTTTCTTGGGATTAGAATCAGACTGTAAAAGGAAAAAACCTCGGTCTAGAGACGGAGGTTTTTCATACCCTATTATGATATCACGATGTCTTCTGCGGACGAACAGCTGTATCTGCCGTGCTGGATTGCGGCGCTGCCACAACATAGGCGTTCTTGCCCGCTCCGAAGCCAAGCACCGCGAATATCGCCACCATGACGAATAGCGTGATATACGTGACTGTCCAGCTCTGGGTAAGATCATGGAGCAAGCCGAACAGCATCGGACCAATCGCAGCAATAAAATACCCTACGGACTGGGCCATGCCCGACATTTCGGCCGATTCCTGTACAGTACGTGTACGCAGTGCGAAGAACATGACCGCTAGGCTGAAGCCAGCTCCGCCGGCAATCCCGATCAGACTCGTACCAACGACACTGAGGATCAAGCCCCCCATAAGCAGTAATACGTATCCGATACCAAATCCCGCAGCCACGAGAAATGCAATGATCCGTTGGCTCTTCAATCGTGCTGCAATGATTGGCGTCAAGAAGGACGCCGGGAGGCTCACGAGCTGCAGTAAGAACATCATCCAACCCGCAGATTCCGTACTCATCCCTTGGGCATGTAGAATTTCAGGGAGCCACGTAATATTCACGTAGAAGAAGAACGATTGGACCCCCATGAACAAGGTCACGTACCACGCAAGTCCTGAGCGCCACAGATTAATACGGGGACCCTTGGCATTGTGGCTGCCTTGCTGCGGAACCTGCCGATGACGAAGCTGCGGCAACCAGGCGATCAACGCTATGACCGTTAGAACACCCCATATGGCTAGCGCTCCTCGCCATCCGAGGTTAACGCCTTCCGCGAGCGGAATTGCAAGACCTGAAGCGATCGCTGCCCATAAATTCATAAAGGAAGAGTAAATTCCCGTCATAAGCCCTACCTTCTTAGGAAAGTCTCGCTTAATCATCGTAGGGACGAGCACATTCCCGACGGCAATCGCAAGACCCAATAAGGCCGTTCCGAGGAATAAGGAGAAAGCCGATGGCAAAGAACGAACGATAACGCCAATCAACAATACGAACAGACTGACGACTAATGTCAATTCCATCCCTAACCGTCTTGCAATTGCTGGGACGAGTGGGGATAGAACGGCAAAGGCAATCAAGGTCAGCGTCGTGAGCAATCCGATAACCGTGCCAGATAGTCCCGTATCCTCTCGAATCAATCCTACAACAGGACCGAGCCCTGTAATCGGTGCTCGCAGATTTGCAGCAACCAATAGAATACATACAAATAATAAGGTCAAATTTCTTGTGCGTGAACTCATATGAATACTCCTATCTATATATCGAACGGTCTAAATGACACTTTCCGAAATTCGAAGTAAATGACGAAGGGTCGTAACAGCCGCTTCGGCATCCTGGTTAATAATGTGGTGAATCAACTGGGTGTGGACCTGTACATGCTGCTCTTCAATTTCCTCCTGTGTTGACTGATGAATCGTCGCCATCACAGCGTCCGTCATATGTTCGTAGAGATCAATGAGAATGGTGTTATGCGTCGCAAGAACGATGGCTTTATGCAGTTCCATATCGACATCAATATAGTGCGACTTCCCTCTCGAATCCAAGTAATTCGCGAGACATTGCTTCAGATAGACGACGTCTTCCTCCGTCCGTCGTTCTGCTGCCAGTCGTGCAGCTTCTTGTTCAAGGGCATACCGAACCTCAATAATTTCGATTAAATCGGCTTTCTTGAACCGTCGATTCAGCGCTGCACCTAGATCGCTCTTCGAGCATACATAGGTTCCGTCTCCTTGCCGTGCTTCCAGCAATCCCGCGTGAATCAACGCTTTGACCGCTTCACGTACCGTATTGCGACTAACACCGAGCTGTTCTACCAGTTCCGGTTCGGCAGGAATTCGCTGCCCTACAGGCCACGCTCCAGATTGAATCAATTGATCCAACTGCGCTGCGATCTGTTCGGTTAATGTGACACGAGTGGCTTTCTGTAATTTCAATCGAATACCTCCAAACATAGGATGATTGGTTCTATGTTCAAAATTAGCACAGATTTAAACATTTGACAATGAAAAGAAACGCCCCCCGTCCATCATCGGATGGAAGAAAGGCGTTTAGCCAAGACAAGTTCACTCTTTCTATTCCCTTATAAAATCGATCTCCCGAATCATCCCGCTCACTCGGAATCCAATATGCTGATAGACTCTGTTTGAATCCGGATTCGCCCCGTCCGCGTACAAAATCGGGGTACGTCCTTCCTCCAAAATAATGCGGCACACCTGTGCGACGAGCGCACTCGCATACCCTTTCTTTCGGTGCGCCAATGGCGTGCAGACTGCATTAATTCGCGCATGCCGCGGTGTACGACTCGCAATATTGGCCATAGAAACAGGAATACCGTCTACCTTCCAGACATACAGATTGCCCGAACGAATGAGATGATCCGCTTCTTGCATGCGAGAAGCAAGTTCAACCGTCTCCCCGTAGGCATCGTAAGCGAACTCTACGAGAAAACGTGCAACATCCATTAAATCCCGTACAGTTGCCTCTTGAATCACTCCTGCTACTCCCTCAGGCAGGATGGGAACCTCGCATTGATAGGCTTGCAGCTCCATCCGGGGCTGATAAGTTATCGCATGCTCGGCAGCATACAGCTCTGCAAACAAATGGACGACATCCTGATCTCCCGCAAAGCCCGGAACTCGCTGTTCCCCTAATCGATCACACAGTTCCCGCAGTCGCTCTTCCCGATCCCCGACTTGAACCTGCGCACTCATCCAGATCCATCCTCGATAGCCTGGCGTCTGCGCATACATGACTTGCCCATCCTGCGACTTATAGCAGATCGCATCTTCCCCGCTGACAATGGTATGTATCAAGGTATACTGCACTTCATCCTGTATAAAAGGTACCGATTGCAATACCTCATCTTGCGGTCCAAAAATCTTGAACATAACTGATCCACCCCCGACATCTTTCCTTATACGACGTCATCCTTTTCTCCCTTATTGAGATCCGCGCGTCAGACTCTTTGTCTCTCCGAAATCTGCAGATCTAGGAGCTGAATCCCTCGCTTGGCGAGTCGAATCAGTAGAATAAGCAAATAAACGCCTAGGCCAAACAAACCGACGAATTGATTAATATTGTACTTGGAAAATAACGGAATTACTACCCCCATACGAACACCATTGATTGATCCACGAATTCCAAATCCATCCTATCACAAAAGAAAAGGATGAACAGTGCATCCTAATACACTGTTCATCCTTCAAAAAATAAATTAGGACTTCATGACATACGTCGCGATGGAATGCGCTGGCAATGTATGCGAAGCGATGTGTTCACCATGGCCTAGTGTGAATGGATGGTCGTGATCCGATTCATTCATAACGACGACTGCGATACGGCCATCCGGGTTCAGGAACGCCGTCGCGTATACACCCTCTGGGTTCTGATCTGCCTGCAATCCGATCCGTACAGCTCCCGGTCGAATAAATTTGCTGAAATGTCCGATATAATAGAACGAGCTATTATAGTGAAGGGTGTCTGTCACCGTGTCCGCGATAATCGGCGCATCGCATAAGTTGTTGACATGATTCGGTCCACCTGTCTCATCAAGCACGATATTCCAATCGAGATAGCCCTCTGTCCAATTGTTCAGATCTCCGATCATGTTACGCCCATAACGTTCACCTGTGAACCATTCACCAAGCTTCACGCCGCCCTCTTGGCAGCCTTCCGTGAACAACAAATGTTTGTCAGGGAACAGCTCATGGACCTTGCCGACATGCTCGAATGCCTCACTAACATACCAGTGGAGCCCAGTACCCCATATATATTTCGCTGCTTCCGAGTCTGAGAGCACCACCGATGCACGTTCCACGATAATATCACGATTGTGATCCCAGAAGAGGATGTTCACGTCCTGCAATCCTTCCGCATGCATCACAGGACCGAGGTGATTCTTAATGAAATCACGCTCCTGTTCTGCGGAATAGATGCAGGAATCCCAAATTTGAACCGCATCCGGCTCATTCTGAACGGTTATCCCCCAGATGGGCACCCCTTCGGCTTCATATGCACGAATGAATTTTGTGTAGTACCGCGCCCACACCTCAGCATACTCTGGCTTCAGTTGACCGCCGTGATTCATCTCCCCGTTTGTCTTCATCCAACCAGGTGGACTCCAAGGGGAGGCGAGCATCGTGAATGGACTGCCTTTGACATTCGCCGCATCTTTTACGAGCGGAAGAACCCACTTGTGATCACGCGAAATATCGAAGGTCTTCAATTCCGTGTCATGATCCTCGACATACGTGTAGTTCTCTAATGCAAAATCACAGCTATGAATGTGCACACGCCCAATCGTGTAGCCCAGTCCATTCTCCTGATCATAATAGCTGCGAAGAGCTTCCGCTCTTTTCTCCTCGCTCATACGGGACAGTGTGTAAGCTGCAGCTTCGGTGAATGCACCTCCGAACCCCAGGATTTCTTGATATCTGACCGTAGGATCTAACTCCAAATCTGCGGATTGGCCTGCTTGGCGCTGTGATACCACCGCCGTATTCTGCTCTTGGAGGCGCGCATCTGAATCTTTGGATGTGAGATAAGTTTTTATAACCGTCATTGGCATACATCTCCTTTGTTGTAGGTATCGTCTGTCTGCGAATTCTAACTCTCGTCGATTCCATCTACCATTTGAACGTGACGACACCTTCGCCGGAAAGCGAATAAATGAATGAGGCACCATCCACCTTGATCTGGAAGGTCTGTTCCTCAGCTGTTCGATTCGATACGATCAGCACCGTCGAACCATCTGGATTACAGAATGCTACCGTCTCCACGATATCGACGACCGTGTCCGAGCCGATACGTACCGCCCCTGGAACGACGAACTTACTAATATGACCCAACGTACAGTAGTCTAAATGAACCGTAATTTCTCCGGTTTGTTGATGAATGCCCACAAGTCCTCGGCAGGTACTGTTCGATAACACGGTTGGACCATTATGCTCATCGAGCGCAATGTTCCACCATACGACCGACTTGGACCAGTTCCGCGTGCTGCGGATCACATGTTTCATCTGATCCAAGAATGCCTCCCGGAACGGAGGAACCCATGCCCCGCCGGACGCTTCGGTGAACCAGATGCCTTTGTCCGGGTAAGCATCCCTTACCATAGACATCGCCTCATGTGCCCCGCCATAGCAATGCCATGCAGAGCCTGCAATGTAACGTCTTGCCACAGGATCATGAAGCACTGTAAGCGGATGCTCCGGCACATCCCAATTATGGTCATAGCATAGAATTAATGCCGATATCCCTTCACGCTCGAAAGCGGGACCGAGATGCTGTGCGATGAAGTCTCGCTCTTCCTCAGGTTTCAGGATCATCCCCGAGTATTCCTTTGGTTCATAGCCCGGTTCATTCTGGATCGTGACAGCATAGATGGGAATGCCTTCGCGCTCGTACGCTTGAATGAATTGAACGAAATATGCTGCATACGTGTCGTAGCATTCCGGCTTCAGTGTCCCGCCGATCATCTGTCCGGACGTCTTCATCCAACCCGGCGGACTCCACGGGGAAGCCATAATTTTGAGCAGCGGATTGATTCGCAGCGCTTCTTGAAGGAGCGGAATAATATACGCCCGATCATGTTCGATTGAGAAATGCTGAAGCGTCATATCCTGCCTGCCTGCTGGCAGATCATTATAGCTGTACAGTACCGAAGCGAAATCGCTCGCCCCCATTGGCTGCCGCAGCAAACTTATGCCGATTCCTTCTTCCGCATTGAACAATTGCTGCATCAGACGTTCACGTGCGCCTTGCTCCATCTTGTTATACACCAGGTATGCGGAAGCATCCGTGAAGGATGCTCCGAACCCGTCCATAATCTGATACTTCTCCTGTGCATTCACATGAATCGTGATCGGCGCTTCAACAGCCCCACCAAATCCAGATATGTCTAACATCTGGATTTGGGGCTGTACCGCCAGAAGATACTGCTGGTCAATCGTTGTCTCCCATACATCTACCCGTTTCATGAGCGTGATTCTCCTTCAGAAGACTATTTCAATCCTTTTTCATCCGCGTAAGTCGTAACTTGTTTCGTTACATAATCTAGCACCGCATCTACGCCTGCCGTCTTCAGCTTATTGCGATAGGTCTCAATCGCTGCATCCACGTCGGGAACCAATCCCATCATAAGCGGCTGACCGTATTGCTGGAACACCTGGTTCACTGCAGCAAGCTGGGATTTCACCGGCTGATAATCCATCAAGATGGGCGCGAAAATATCCGGCTTGCTAATCGCCTTAAATTCCTCAATAAGCTTAGCTTCGCCTTCCCATCTGTCTTTAGCTGGATGTTCATTTTTGATATTTCTCCAACCCCAGCTCGCGATACCATAACCTTTCACTTTCGCTGGATCTTGACCCGGTGCTGGCGATACAATCGAACCGTCTTTGGTGAAATCGTAGTTACGGCCTTTAATACCATACGTCATCAGGTTGTAATACTCTGGATCGTTACGAAGCTTCTCGAGCACCATCAGTGAGCGCTCTGGGTTCGCTGCACTCTTCGGAATCGCCATTCCGTTATTGATGCCAAGGTTCGGGACAGCATAATTGTGGAAGTGTGTGAATAGGAAGTACGCTAGCTTGATATTCGGATTATTTTTCTTCACATCCATAATAAAGCCGGATGCTCCCGGTGCATTCCTCCAATAAGCTGCTCCTGTACCTGCCTTGATGAAATCACCTGCTTCTTGTTGGGACGCGAGTGTACTGGAAGTCCAGAAGCCTTTATCGGCCCATGTCTTCATGCGCTTCACAAAGGTGACGAATTCATCTGTGAATGGATAAGCAACGACATCACGCGGCGTATCATACGATTTTGCTACGATGATACCGCTGTCCCCGCCAATATTTTTAAAGTCATTGTAGTAATGGAACAAGGTATTGACCTCATTCCACGCTTTACCGTTGATCGGCGTAATCTTTTTCCCGTTCTTCACGCCTTCATAATACTGCTCCATCGTATCCAAATCTTTGATTTCTGGGAGATTGAGCTCTTGTCTCCAGTCATCGCGATAGACGATCCCGTCTGGTGTGTACTCGGGGTATGTGCTTGGCACCGCTAGAATTTTGCCTTGGACGGTTACATCCTTCCAATCCTGTTCAGGTACGGTCTTCCATGTCTCCGGCGCGTATGTAGGCAGCAGATCCTTCAGATCTAGGAAAGCGCCCTGCTTCGATAATTTGAAGAAATCCGCCCACGAAGAGGCAAAGACCATATCGATTTTTTCACCCGATGCGAACAACAGATTGTATTTGGTCTGCCAATCATTCCACGTCATGAAATTCAATTTAACGGTTGTATTCAGATCTTTTGCGAGCATCTGGTTCCACTTCTCAATAACCTGCGGGCTGTCTTTGTCCGCATCCCCAACGAGATACCAGTTCAGTTCAACTTTCTTCGAAATATCCGGCTTGCCCGATTCCGTCTTCGGCGCTGCAGCTTTCGTTGATGCATCATCACCGCTACCGCCTCCGCATGCTGCTAGAATCCCTGTCATTAAAGAAACCATTAAGAACACAGACAACATCTTCGTCAGTCTTTGCTTCATTTCGAACGCCCCCAATAGATATAGATTTAATATGTTAGCCGGATGCCCGGGATTAACCTTTTACTGCGCCAATCGTTAAGCCTTTGACAAAATAACGCTGCAGGAACGGATACAAGAAAATAATCGGACCTGTTACGACAATTGCGACCGCCATCTTGAGCGATTCGGTAGGAGGCTTGAAATCAGCCGATAAGTTCGCAGCTACACTCGTCTTCAAGACCGCTGCACTTGCTAGAATTTTGTAGAGCAGAAATTGCAGTGGATATTTGGCTTCCGTCGTAATGAAAATGTTCGCAGAGAACCAGTCATTCCAGTAAGCAAGCCCCAAGAACAAGCCGATCGTCGCAAGCCCTGGTGTGGATAGCGGAAGAACGAGCTTCGAATAGATCGTAAACTCGCCTGCGCCGTCAATTTTGGCCGACTCAACAATGGATTCTGGAATCGATTTCATGAAATTCTTCATTAAAATGATATTCCAAGCGCCAATCATCATGGGGACCAATAAAGCGAGATAACTGTCTTTCCAGTCCAAATATTTCACAATCAAGATATACCATGGGATCAAGCCGCCGCTGAACAAGGTGGTGAAGTAGATAAAGAAGGCCAACGAGTTGCGGTATTTGAAATCTTTGCGAGAGAGCACGTAACCCGCCATGGAGATGAAAAATAATCCCAGTAGCGTACCCACTGCGGTAAGACTGATGGAGACAAGGTATGCTTTGAAAATTTGCTGTGGGTTGCTGAAGACCGATTGATATGCGCTGAACGTGAATTCCGATGGGAAAATCTTAAATCCATCCCGCACAATCTCCGCCTCAGACGAGAAGGATCCGGATATAATAAGCCAGAACGGAAGCAGACATAGAAGGCTCAAGATACTAATTACGACATATCCAACGATATTGAAGAGCAAGGTCGATCGCTCTGTACGAATTTTCATCGTGCACCTCCTAGAATAACGCGTAGTCTTCGCGTGTTTTTTTGATAATCCAGTTCACACTCATAATCAGCACGAATCCGAAGAAGGATTGGTATAACCCCGCCGCTGTACCCATGCCAATATCAAAGTTGACGGCGAGTGAGCGATACACATAGGTATCGATAATATCCGTCGTCTCATAGAGCATGCCGTTACTGCCAATGATCTGATAGAAAAGGTCGAATTGGCCTTTGAGAATGCCGCCTAAGCTAAGCAAGATTAGCAGGATAAAGGTCGGTACGAGCATGGGGATCGTGATATATCGAATCCGGTGGAAAATATTCGCGCCATCAATTTTCGCAGCTTCATGGTATTCATCACTGATGCTCATAATCGCAGCCAAGTAAATGACCGTACCGTAGCCTAGCCCTTTCCAGACGTTGAAGAACACAATAATATATTTCCAAGGTTCTGTACTCATATAGAAGTCATAGGTATGCATCCCGAGCTGTTTCAACAGCGTATTGATGACGCCCGTCTCGGTGTTGAACAAATTGAAGACAAAAGCCCCCACGAGCACAAATGAGATGAAGAATGGCAGAAACATAATCGATTGCGTCGTCTTTTTGAACCATTTCCCTGTCAGCTCGCTAAGGAAGATCGCACAGACGATCTGAAGCAAATTCCCGATGAAAATAAACGCTAAATTATACAAAACCGTATTCTTGGTCAGTGAGAACAGTGCCCCGGATTCATACAGAAACTTGAAGTTCTGCATGCCGACAAAAGGACTGCCGAATAGACCGCCATCAAAATTGTAATTGGTAAAAGCATAGTAGACTCCGACCATCGGGAAATAGCTGAATACGACGAAAAAGACCAGTACGGGGGCAATCATTAAAAATAATATTTTGTTCTTACGCAGCTCCGCAATAAATCCGGACATCCATCTTTCCTCCCCTTCTCATCTGTTATCATTCAATAAGTAATATGTGAAATCGATTTCATTTTGTCGTAAAAATGAAGTTAAACTCATATAAATGCCCCTTATTCCTCGAAGTATATGTCTGATTGAGGGCTATATTGAAATCGATTTCATTTTGTATTATAATAACAGTATGACTTGTTTGTCAAACATAAAATAAATCGGAATTGTGAGGAAGTGCGTTTATGGATGCAAAGATCATTGATGTCGCTAAAAAGGCTGGTGTATCACCCGCTACGGTCTCTAGAGTTCTAAATCAAACTAGCACCGTATCAGAAAAAACGAAGAACAAAGTGATGACCGCGATCGATGAGCTGGGTTACCACCCGAATGCTGCAGCCAAAAATTTGCGCTCTCAGAAAACACGGATGATCGGGGTCATCGTACCGGATATTAATACGTCCTATTTTACGGAAATCATTAAAGGAATCGAGAATATGGCTTATGCCAGTAATTACAACGTCATCATCTGTGATGCCGAGAACCAGGCGGAGAAGGAAATGGAGTATCTGAATCTGATCATGAACCGTACGGTTGACGGTCTCATTATGGTGGCGCCATCCATAGCGGACGAGCAGCTGTTCCAAATCGCGGACAAGGGTTACTTCATCGCAGTCATCGGTCGGCATGTGGAGCATGACCGTATCCCTTGCATTTATACAGATAATGTGAAGTTCTCTCGTACAGTGGTCGAACATCTGCTCGAGGGAGGCCATCAGGATATCGTGTTCCTCAGCGGCTATCCGACGGCGATCGATAGCTACGAACGACTCGAAGGTTACTTGAAAGCCCTTCGAGATCACCATATTCCATTCCGCCCAGAGCTCGTCGAGAACGGGAACTTCAACGAAGTCGGCGGCTATGAAGCGATGATGCGCTTATTCGAGAAGAAATTGCAGTTCACGGCCGTGTACTCTGCCAACGATGAAATGGCACTGGGTGTCTATCGAGCTTGCGCCGAAGTCGGTCTCACCATTCCAACGCAGCTCGCCGTTGTCGGCGTCGATAATAACCGGATTAGCAAATATATCACTCCGACGCTCAGTACGGTAAATCAGCCGAAATATACGATGGGTGCACTGCTCGTTGAGAAATTGATTGACCAGATGAATGAGGATACTTATCCAGAGAAGCGCGTATTTGTGCTCGATTCCGAGCTGATCATTCGCAATTCTTCGAATGTACCGATGAGTAAGTAGCGTTGGACGAATAAAATTACAATGGGAAGTGAAGAACCTCCGCCCCGATGTGAAGAGGGACGAAGGTTCTTTGTGTTGGATCGGTAGGAATTATACGATATTCAATATTTCTTCGATATTCGATAGGTTATGATGTGCACCTCATCCTGTGGACCCAATGTTTCGTACATCTTCAATCGACCCCCAATATATGATGTGATCTCTTACAGAAACTCATTACCGCCTTGATCTCCACGATTGAGATCATCGCGTCTGGTGCGTCTCTTCTCCGCAATCTGCAAATCAAGCAATTCAATCCCCCGCTTGGCCAATCGAATGAGTAGAATGAGCAAATAAATCCCTAGCCCGAGCAACCCCACATTAACAAGAAACATCAAGATGGGAATGATCCCGAAAATAACACCACCCGCAGCAGATCCACTCGTCATCATACTACAACCTCCACCTTTCCTATTCTGGATTGCTTAACATTGTACTTGGAAAATTAGGATATGACTACCTAAAATGTGGAATTAGAGAAATAACTTGCGTAGATCCAAAAAGAATTAAAAAATTTGTTTAGAAACCCTGACAGACAGATGTCAACAATAGTTGGGTATGATGGGTTCAAATACGGTTCACCCGTTACCATAACCGAAAGGATTGAAATTGTATGAATACGAAACACAACAAAGTAGGGGTTATTATAGCAGGGCTGCTGCTCGCGATCCTGATGGCCTCGATGGATAACACCATCGTCGCCACCGCCATGGGAACGATTGTCGGCGAGATGGGCGGACTCGACAAATTCGTCTGGGTCACAACCGCTTATATGGTCGCTGAGATGGCAGGCATGCCCATCTTCGGTAAGCTCTCCGATATGTATGGACGCAAACGATTCTTCATCTTCGGGATTATCGTCTTTATGGTCGGTTCCGCCTTATGCGGAACCGCTGAATCGATTACGCAGCTAAGCCTATACCGCGCTGTCCAAGGGATTGGCGCAGGCGCGATGGTATCCATCGCATTCACGATCATGTTCGATATTGTTCCACCAGAGAATCGAGGCAAAATGACAGGCATGTTCGGCGCTCTATTCGGCTTATCTAGTGTCGTCGCTCCGATGCTGGGCGGATTTATTACTGATCACTTACAATGGGAATGGATTTTCTACATTAATCTGCCGCTTGGTCTCGTTGCGTTCCTCTTGGTCTTGATCTTCTACAAAGAATCCTCAGTACATGCCAAGCAAAGCATCGATTTTCTCGGGGCGTTACTCTTAATTGGGGCTGTCATCTGCCTCATGCTTGGGTTAGAGCTCGGCGGCAAAGAGTACGCATGGGGCTCCCCACAAATCCTTGGCTTATTCGCAGGGTTCGTTGTTTTTACCGTATTGCTTGTATTCGTCGAGAAAAGAGCTGTTGAACCCATCATCTCTTTTCGCATGTTCCAGAATCGTCTCTATACAACCAGCAATATGATCGCGATATTCAGCGGTGCTGCGTACATGTCTGCAGCCATGTTCATTCCCATATACATTCAAGGTGTACTTGGAGGAACAGCATCCAACTCCGGACTCGTGCTGCTCCCGATGATGATCGGTTCAGTCGTTACGGCGACCATCGGTGGATTCCTAATGGCGAAATTACCTTATCGGACCATCTTAATTCCGCCGCTATTCATCCTCATTGCGGGGTTAGCTCTACTAACAGGGCTGACGATGGATTCACCACGCATTCTCATTACGACCTATATGGTTCTCGTCGGCCTTGGCGTCGGGACATCCTTCTCGGTACTAAGCAGTTCAGCCATCCACTCGTTCCCAGCCACACAACGCGGCGCGGCGAGTTCAACACTGAACTTCAACCGCTCACTTGGTATGACACTTGGGATTACAATATTCGGTATCATCCAGAATCATCTGCTCACGAGCAAGCTGACCCAGACGTTTGCGAGCAAGGGAGCAACACAGATGCCTGCAGATTTTGACTACAATGACCCTTATGTCCTGCTAAATCCTGCACTCAGCAAGTCCATCGATGGGAATACGCTAAGTACCATCAAGTTGGGATTAACGGATTCAATCATCTCAACCTTTGCGTGGAGCCTCGTTCCCGCCGTCCTTGCGCTGATCGCAGCCTTCTTCATGAGTAGAGAGAAGCTGGATCCATCCCCGCAGGAAGACGGATACGCGACTACGCATTAATTCTGTACAAATGGAGGAAAAGACATGAAGCTCGAGCGACTGATGGCCATTACGATTCTGCTGCTCAATCGAAAACGGGTTCAAGCCCAAGAGTTGGCTGATCGGATGGAGGTATCGCTGCGTACGATTTACCGCGATTTGGAATCGCTCAATCTCGCAGGAATCCCTATCATATCGTATACAGGCGCAGAAGGCGGTTATGAGATCATGGATAGCTTCCGCTTGGATCGGCAGATGCTGTCCTTGGATGACCTCATTGCTCTGTCTACCGCGCTCCGCGGCCTTCAATCGACACAGGCGGTTCACCATTCCCATATGGACCGCCTGCTCGATAAAGTCGGCGCACTGGTCTCGCAAGCGGAACAAGGGCGCCTATCTGAGCGGGAACAACTCATCGTCGATTTCACGCCTTGGCGGAAGAGTGAGGTGGAACGTGCCAAATACGAAGCATTGCAGCAGGCTATCCGTGAGACCAAACTGATTCAGTTCGGCTATACCGATAGTCAAGGAGAAGAAACGCAGCGTTGCGTTGAACCGATTGGTCTCGTTCTCAAGCGGTACACCTGGTATCTTCATGGCTATTGCCTGACCCGGGAGGATTACCGGACATTCCGGCTCTCTCGCATTCATCATCTTCAAATCCGTCCCGACACGTATGACCGAAGAGATGTAGCGCTTGCGAAGCTTAATGAACGGATGGATGCGCAGCTGCGGGCGGATCGCCATGAACAGACTTGTCGCCTTGTCCTGGAATTCTTAGGCGACGCCAAGGTAGCGGCTGTGGATCATTTTGATGAGCAGGACATTGAACGCCTTCCCTCAGGATCACTGCTTGTGCGCACCACTGTTCCGCGTCAGAAATGGCTGATCGGCTTCTTGCTCCACTTCAAGACGGATGTCATTGTGCGCGAACCTGCTGATTTGGCTGTGGAAGTGAAGACAGCCGCGCTCGAAATCGCGGCGATGTATTCATCATTCAAATGACGGAAGGAAGGGAATCAACATGATGCTTCAAGGGAAAGTAGCCATCGTAACCGGAGGTTCGCGAGGTATTGGACGCGCAGCATCCTTGCTGCTCGCTGAACGGGGGGCGAAGGTCGTCGTCAATTATGTATCAAACGTCGCGGCTGCTGAAGAAGTGGTAGCCGCAATTCGAACCGTCGGCGGGGAAGCCATTGCTATTCAAGCGGATGTTCGCGAGGCAGATCAAGTCTTGAAGCTTGCCGACGCCGCGAAGCAATCCTTTGGCCGTATTGATATTCTGGTCAGCAACGCGAGTATGGCTTTTGAAGCCAAAGCGTTTGCCGAGCTATCCTGGGAGTCATTCGCTGCTAAATTCCATAGTGAATTACAGGCTGCATTCGTGACGACCCAAGCCGTCATTCCTTATATGATGGAGCAGAAGTTCGGACGGATCATTTATATATCCAGCACACTGGGAAAAGACCCCTCCCCCTGCATGATTTCGCACGGAACGGCCAAAGGCGCTCTCGATACGTTCTCTACCTACATTGCACAAGAATTCGGACCCTATGGTATCTCAGCCAATGTCGTTGCACCCGGCCTTGTAAACACAGAGGCTACGGCGTTTTTGTCAGCACAAGAGAAGAACGTGATCAGCGGATTTACGCCGCTAGGGCGCGTAGCCGACCCGGAAGATGTCGCGGGCGTTATCGCATTCTTAGCAAGTGATGACGCTCGTTTCTTGACAGGGACCTATACCCCTGTGACCGGTGGATTGTCGATGGAATGATAGCAATTAAGCGTATAGATACCACGGGTAGATCCCCGGATCAAAGGCTGGCATATGAGAGTAGATCTCCTCTGTCCATGCCTTTGGCACAAGGGGATTCTCCCACGCCGCAGGTTCCGAGATTTGGCCGCTATGCGCAGGCATGATTAGCAGTAAATCCAACTTGCGTAGGTTACACGTTACCCCTACCTACGTAAGTGAACACAACTTCTATTTTATGTCTAACTCGTGAATTTGTTTGTGAAAATATGTACAAAGTCATCTGAATGCTGTATAGTAGTTCTCGAGGGTAGCTACTATCGAATGCAAGTCATCAATAATCATGTGAATTAAATCACAATTAATGTTGTATTTTGAAAAGGAGGGGGCTCGCTTGGAGAGAGTCATTCAGTTGCTAAAATTGTTCCACTTCACTGAATCCGAAACGAAGGTGTATATAGCCCTATTGAAAAATGGCGCAGGCACGGGATACGAGATTAGCAAATGGTCCTCCGTCCCCCGCTCCAAGGTGTACAACACGTTAGAAATACTTATGGAGAAGGGTTGCGCTGTCGTATCCAAGCAGACCAATCCGGTAAATTACAGTGCCGTTCCCATCGAGGAGTTGATCAACAACATCAGAACTAACGTCGAAGAGGATCTGGCCGAAGTTCAGAAAGAGCTGACAAGCTATAACCAGACGATGGATCTGGAGACATTATGGTACATACGCGGGTATAGCAATATTTTCAATAAATGCCGGCATTTGCTGGAGGAAGCGAAATCAGACGTTTACATCCAAGTGTGGAGAGAAGATTTACCTTATATTCTCGAAGAGCTGCAGGCTGTGGAGAAAAGACTTGCGCAAACTGTCATCATTCTGTACAGCACAGACCATGATTATGATGTACCGCTTCATTATTACTACAGACATGGATTTGAAGAGGCGAAGCTCGAAGAGAGCGGCGGCAGATGGATCAACCTTGTAATTGATTCCAAAGAAGTACTCTTTGGACACATTCAGAATGATAAAAATGCCGAAGTGATCTGGACTCAAAGTCTCCCGATGGTATTCCTGACCAAGGAAAACATTAGCCACGATGCTTACTGCCTCAAGCTAATTGATGCCCTCGATGAAGATGCGAGAAAGCAGTTCGGCAAGGAGTTACAAGGAATACGAAGTATATTCAAACCCCATGACCATAACGATAAGAAAGAAGGCTGAACCTTATGTCAGCAACAGCTATCATCATAACGCTAATCGTCATCATTAATGTGATTTTTGCTTTTCGCTTCGTCATTGACGTCATCAAGCATAAAGAAGAAATCCGGAAAGAGCCTGGAAATGGCTTTATGCTGGCAATCTCATCGACTGTTATTTTCTTCTTCTCAACATTCGGTGTCTCAGACTTTGCGATTTCGTCGATTTTCTATCGAAAAACAAAGCTGGTAACCGACAAGAAGCTCCCGGGAACGTTAAATACGCAGTGCGTGATTCCCGTCGCTGTCATGGCGCTGGCCTTCATTACAGTAATTAATGTAGATATATTCACATTGGCTGTGTGTATCATCGCTCAAATTATCGGGGCATATATTGGACCACGGTTTGTCGTGAAATTGTCGCCGACTGTGATCCGCAGATTTATCGGAGCTGGGCTGGTCATCGCTACCTTCTTCATCCTAGCAGGTAAATTCGGCCTCATCCCTTCGGGCGGAACAGCGACCGGCTTAACCGGTTCGAAGCTCGTTATCGCGGCGGTCTGTCTATTCATCTATGGAGCGCTTAACAATATTGGCATCGGCTCATATGCTCTAACGATGGTAACCGTGTACGCCTTGGGTCTGAATCCGGCTATTGCATTTCCAATCATGATGGGTGCGGCTACCTTCTCGGTGCCGATCGGCAGCATGCAGTTCATTAAATATGGTGAATACGGTCGCAAAATTACGCTGTTCACTTCAACCTTTGGTGTGATTGGGGTGCTGGTTGCTGTATACCTTGTCAAAGGCCTAGACGTATCGATGCTCCAATGGATCGTTGCCGCAATACTTCTTTACAGCGGTGCAAGCATGCTTATTGCCGAGTTCAGAAAAAAAGAGGAACATTTGCGGGAAGCGACGGCTTAAAAAGCGGCTTACTGTCAAATTTTAAAATACTTACTACGAGGTGCTTACCATGCTGATGATATCCAAAGAACATATTAAACAGATATTTACGATGAAGGAAGCGATTGAAGCTGCTAAACTGGCGCTGAACATGTATTCTGCAGGTAGCTGCAATGTACCGCTCCGCGTCAATATTGATATGCCGAAACAGCAAGGACAGAGCCTCTTCATGCCGGCCTTCGTGGAACCGCTGGAGGCTGCAGGGATTAAAATCGTGTCGGTGTTTCCGAACAATATTGAACTCGGTAAATCTTCGGTTCCGGCTCAAATGATTGTGCTCGACGGTAAGACTGGCGAAGTCTGCTCCATCATAGACGGAACATATTTAACACAGCTGAGAACGGGCGCCGTGCAAGGTGCGGCAACCGACCTTCTCGCCCGTAAGGATGCAAAAACCGCGGTGCTCATTGGTACAGGCGGACAAGCCGGCACGCAATTGGAGGCCATGCTGAATGTACGGGAACTGGAGGAGGTTCGCGTATATGACGTAAATATCGACCGGGCACGCGCTTTTACAGATCAGATGCGAAATCAATTTGCAGACACTTTCCATACCCGGATCGTAGTTGCTGAGGATCTGAACGCAGCGCTTTCGAACGCAGACATTGTTACGGCGGTAACGACGTCGCCACGTCCGGTATTTGACGGCACACGTATAAAGGCAGGCGCTCACATTAACGGCGTTGGCGCCTATACACCACAAATGCAGGAGCTGCCGGAGGAAATTGTTAAGCGCGCGGATACGATCATTTCCGATACGATTGAAGGGGTTCTGGCTGAGGCAGGAGATATAATCATCCCGTTGGAGAAAGGAATCATAAGCCGGCAGGATATCGCGGGTGAATTAGGACAAGTACTGCTTGGTCAGATAAAGGGCCGTGAACGCGAGGAAGATATCACGCTCTTCAAAACCGTAGGCACTGCAGTGCTAGATGTAGTAACCGCACAGATGATTTATCGCAAAGCGCTGGAGATGGGTGTAGGGATTGAAGTTACGATCTAATTACACAATAGCGAGAATTTGATTACAGGGACAAACCCTTAACACGAAGAGATCATGCAGACAAATCCCCTATGATGCTGGCGGGCAAAATCATAGGGGATTTCAATGTCAAATCTAACTTTCCGAGAACCGATGCTTCGAGAGCCACTCGAATGCGAACGCCACAGCCGGATTTGCCGACAACAGCTTGCAATCCGCATTCGCAACCTTCCCATTCGCGACTTCTCCGCCTGCAGCCTCATAATCGGCGCCAAGCTGTGCAAAGTCATCCGAATCATAGTCATAGTCTTCGAACCACTTCCATACGCGCTGACCTTCCTCCATGATCGCTGCGCCCATCTTCTTCCTTGGCATGGCTGGATGCAGCGCCTCCGCCAAGTGAAGTGTCGTGCAGGAGTCGAAGCCGACGCCAAGAAGAAGAATTTTAGCGTTATACGCCACGAGCTTACCGAGCGGTGAAGCCGTTCCGAACTGCGGCGTCAATGGATGATCCTCGGTGATTTCCTTAGCTAGCAGCCCTCGCGCTGAGAAAGAAACTTGCGGATGACTCGAGCGCAGTGTGCCCGGTATCGTCCGGAATAGTTCGGCAATGGCCCCCATCCCGAGAGTCGGCGTGATTCCCGGATCAAAGGCTGGCATATGAGCGTAGATCTCCTCCATCCATCCCTTTGGCACAGGAGGATTCTCCCACGCCGCAGGATCCGAGATTTGACCGCTATGCGCAGGCATGATTAGCGTTCCTGACGGCCCGAGAACCTCCTGCAGCGCAAGAATAACGGCATGTGCGCCCCCACAAACCCAACCCATGCGGGACAATGAGGAATGAACCAGTAAGACATCTCCTTCCTGTACGCCGAGGCGAATCAAATCTTGTAATAATGATGCAACCGTCACGGGGGACGGTGTAGATTCAATAATTGATAATTCACTCATGATAATTCCTCCACATTGCAGGCCTACTCTCTTCTGTCAGCCTAAGCGGCATAAGGTTAGGCGCAAACTATACTAACTATTCTACCTTAACCCAAGCATGTTCCATAGTGTATAAAATCGGACGCGCGCCAACGAACTCCCACTTTGCCCTATGTTGGATTCTATACAGGATAGAAATCCAATATCGGCTATATAGCCTACCTATGTTGGAATTTCGCAGCATAAATCACCAGAATCGATGCATTAGGGCCCATTGCACATCAAAAAAGTGGATGGAATCCAACATAGCGCATGTAATTCGTCATTCCGAGCCAAAGTTAATGCAAATATCCATCATAACCCTACTGATAGGCCTCAGGGTTGGCTAAGGGGGGGGTCGGGAGTAAAAGTGTATCAACATACAAAAACCTTGCCACGTTCGCGCGAAGCAGGCTATCCAGCCCCCTATACGCGAACATGACAAGGTTATATCACTCACTAGCTACTTTTCCAATTCTACTTACTTCATACCCTCATGGATGGCATGCAGCAGACGATGCGTTCCATCGCAACCGTACTCCCAGAACATCATGCCGCCCAAGTTGTTGTTCTTCACATACTTGCACTTGTGTGCAATGGACTCCTCGTCTTCATAGGAGATGAACGTGTTGCCATTGAACAAGTACGGCGCACATGCTTCTTCATCCCAGTAACGCTTGAATCCATTCTTGTCGATATATTCTGCATCCAGCACCGTGAAGTCTGGTCCATAACCGCCTGTCGTACCAGCCATTTGATGCAGACCGTTATTCCGAGCCGGAACCTGTTTCCATAGACGGGAATAGAACGCCGCGCCGACAACGATTTTCTCACGCGGAACGCCTGCCTTAATGAACATGTTCACCGAAGCTTCCGTACTGATCCGGAACAGATCGCCTGTTGGTGTATACAGATTTGTATGGTGGCCCGTCAAGACTTGGAACCCGCCGCGCATATCGTAAGTCATCAATTGCACGAAATCGAGATACTGCTGCACCTGATCCATCTCCGTACCATCGATATAATACTGATCTGCTCCTGCAGCAATGGATAACAAGTAATGGCGTCCATCTTGCGCACCCTTGCGGTCAATCGCTTCACGCATTTCCTTCAGCAATAGCGTGAAATTCGTCTTGTCTTCTGGACTGGAATGAATCTCCGCCTCGCCGTAGCAAGGGTATTCCCAGTCCAGGTCAATGCCGTCGAGCGGTAAATCCGTTAAGAGCTGAACCGCCGACGCCGCCATCTTTTGTCTGCCCGCTTCCGTCGAAGCGGCTTCCGAGAAGCCGCCGGCACTCCATCCGCCTACAGATAGAATAATGTTCAGCGATGGATGCTCCTGCTTGATCTTCCGCAGTACATCCGCATTTTTCAATTGTTCGATCGTAATGGCATCATTCCGCACATGTCCAAATGCGACATTCAGGTGCGTCAATTTATTCAAATCTTCCTTCGTCATCTCCGGAAGCTTTGCATCTACGGCATAGCCCGCTACAATGTATTGCTGTTCCATACGTTTATTTTCCCCCATTCTCTCTCCAGAGCTTCCCATCCTCACGGATGTAGAACGTTGCGCTTCCATCCGATGAAGGCGTAGAAATCTGGAACATTCGGCTCGTAAGCTCAATCGTCGGTTGAATACGCCATGCATCCTCACCCATGAGCAGCTTCACATCGGCTGTAAAGGCGCCATGGCTCTCGTAATAATTGCGCTCCCGGTAATACAATCTCCGCAGTTCCCACTTGATGTGCTCATCCTGCGGAATCTCGAACGTGGTTGGACCATTTTCGTCCGTGAAAACGACATATCCCCACAGCTCCGGATAGTGCATATTGATAAGCCCCATCGGTGACCACACCCAGTTGTCTTCCGGATAGGATTTGCCCGTCTCCGAGTTGATCACTTTACGATATTCGCCGTCCACCACCTCGGTACGCCATTCCACGCGAGAGAAGTTCACGCGCCAGAATTCACCCGTGAGCGGTCCGCGGCCTTCAGGCGCACATTCGCGCAAGCTCTTCCATGGAATTGCAACTTCAACGCTCCATCTCCGGTTCTCCGCAGCTGGATTGTTCAATTCGCCGTCAATGTATACCGCGGTCTTCAGTCCGTTAATATCCCAACCGTTCACCGGCGGGCCGCCATCGCGATATGGCTTGACGAGCAGGAGATCCCACACCGTATTCAGCGCGTTGATCTCGAATTCGTAATACTGATGCGTATCGCCGTCTGGATCAATGAAGATCTCGAAGTCATTATCGTAGAAAATGACCGAATCCCGCTCCGTCAATGTCGCCCAAATCTGATCTTCTACCATATCCGCTGCAAAATAGAAATATTCATCATCCCACAGCATCTTCACGCGCGTCTGCTTCCACGGTCTTGGACGAAGATCGCCTTCGATATCGACGAAATCATCGGTCCAGTCTGCTGCCGCCCAGAATGGCTTGTCGACGCGACCGTCCAAGACGAGCGGCCCCGCCGCACGTCTGCACATATAATGTTTTGGATCGTAGGTAATATTCGGCTCCGGTACTCCGCTATAATTCATTGGTTATTCCCTCCCATCCAGAAGGCCTTCTTGCATCGCCTGATACACGAGCTGCGAGAACAAGCTGTTCGACCATGCGAACCACTTACGTGTGAAAATCGTCGGATCATCCGAATGGAAACCTTCATGCATGTAGCCTGTATCTGCATCGGTCGCTTCAAGCATCGCGATCATCTCGAGCTTCTCTTCCTTCGCACTTGCCGTAATACCCTGCATGGAGAGCGCCATATGCCAGATATAGCCGTCTGGTGTATGCGGGCTGCCGATCCCTTTGGCCGCTTTGCCTTCGAAGTAAAACGGGTTCTCTTTGGATAATGCAAATCTTCTTGTATTCTGATAGATTGGATCATCCGCACCAACATACCCCAGGTAAGGAATCGACATCAAGCCTGGTGTGCCTGCGTCGTCCATGAGGCAATAGTTGCCGAAGCCGTCTGTCTCGTACGCGTAGATCGGCCCGAACTCGGGATGACGATAGATACCGTACAACTGAATCCCGTGATCGATATCCTTTTCTAGGTCTTTCAGTTCTTTCAAGAAGTCCATATCGCGGAATACCCATTCTGCGAATTCTTGCATGTGGCGTAGCGCAACAACCGCGAACATGTTGCCCGGAATGTTGTAGTGGAAATCACATGCATCATCACTCGAACGGAAGCCGGACCACACCATACCTGTATAGTTCACGGGCATACCTAGTCCGTTATTACGCAGGGAATCCTCAGGAATCCCGTTATCCCGCGTGAAGCGATAAGGCGATAATTCGAAGTGACGTTGTTCCGTCTTGAACAAATCATAGATTTTACGCATCGCCGACTTGAAGCCTGCATCGAAGATGTCTGTCAATTCGGTCTCTTTCCAGTACATATAAGCAAGTCTCATCGAGAAGCAGAGTGAGTCGATCTCGAACTTGCGCTCCCACACCCAAGGGGACATTTCCGTGATATCTGCTTTGTTCCAGTGCCAGTCATTCGCTGACTCATTGAATGCATTTGCATACGGATCGATGTGAATGTAGTTGATATGGCGCTTGATCAAGCCGCTCAAGATGCGCTGTAAATTCTTGTCTTCCTTCGCGAACGGTACATAGTGGATCACTTGCTCCACGGAGTCACGCAACCATGAAGCCGGAATGTCGCCCGTAATGATGAACGTCGTACCGTCATCCATCAATTTCGTTGTCGTCTCTAGTGTATTCGGGAAGCAGTTCTTGAATAATTGCAAGAGCTTCGGACGATGCGCAAGCTTCTCTTCCGCTTCCTCAAGCACCGCTTGAATCGATTTCGGCAGCTGCAGCTCCGGCATCGGAATTTTCGGTAATCTGAATTGTTCCATATCTAACACTCCTCTATGAATCTAGCTCCCATGGCTCGCGTATGGGCATGAAGCTAGGTTTAATTGTGTGTTACAACCGCGCCGGATCCGCCATACATCTCGATTTCCTCGTCGAATTCGAGCTTCACGACCGTCACCTGCTCGTGCGTATCTTCCGGTGTCATGTGAATCCAAGTCGTGCCCGGAATGTTGAACCATGGCACGCCGCCTTGGATCTCATGCGTCAGCTCTTTGCCCGAGTGCAATACCGTAGCCTTACGGATTTTATTGCAAAGGCCTTTTAGGCAGATATTCTCTTTTGGATCGTCGTAGACGAAGAGGTAGAGCGTCTTTCTGTCCTTCGAAATCGTACTTCCGCCCAAATAGTAACGCGTCATAATGCCCTCGTCGGTACCGAATACCGCCTCTTCGTGCGCACGAATCCAATCGCCAAGGCCAAGCAGAATCGCTTCTTGACGCGGATCGACCGTTCCGTCCTCCAGCGGTCCAATATCGAGCAGCATATTGCCGCCCATCGAAATACAATCACAGAACATCCGAATGATCTGGTTCAGCGATTTGTAATTATCATCTGCATGCTGGTAGCCCCATGAGCTGTTAATCGTCGTACAGAACTCCCACGGACCTTCAGGACGCGTAATCGGAATGCCTTGCTCCGGCGTCTTGTAATCGCCGTGTCCTTGGAGACGCGAGTTAATAATAAGATCCTGGTTGAAGGATAGCAGGTAATCTTTGAATGCTGGCAAATTCCATTGCTCCGCGCTGCGCTCCCAGTCTCCATCGAACCAGAGCAAATCGACTTTACCATAGTTCGTGAGAATTTCACGCAACTGGTTATTGTTGAATTCCAAGAACTTCTGCCATTTCTCCTCATCCTGAATGCCGTCAACCGGACCGGAATGTTTGTTCACTTTGCTCAAATCTTCCGGCACCTTACCGCTTTCGAAGACACTCGGATAGTCTGGGTGGGACCAGTCGATCAAGGAATAGTACATCCCGAGACGAATACCCTTTTTCGTAATCGCATCCGCGTACTCCTTAATCAGGTCGCGCTTCGCAGGGGTCTTTTTCACCACGTTCAAGTCGCTGTACTCTGTATCCCACAATGCAACACCATCATGGTGCTTCGTCGTTAGCACCGCGTATTTCGCGCCTGCCTTCTCGAACAGATCCGCCCACTTCTCCGCATCGAATTTCGACGCCGTGAACCCGTCTAGTTGCTTCATATATTGTTCGTGCGTAATCCGTCCGTTATAGAACGACCAGGATTCTGACACACCATCTACCGCATAAATTCCATAATGAATAAAAATCCCAAGCTTTGCATCCTCAAACCACTTCTGCATTTCTCCTAACCCCTCTCAATTATTGAATTCGGAATACATGTGCAATCGGTGCCTTATCTTGCTGCTCCGCCTTCGGCATACGAACGGCAATGCCCTTCTCGGTACGGCGATAGGTTAAGTTGTCCTGAACGCCAATCAGATCAATCCGCTTATCCGATTCGAGCTGAATCGGCAGATGCATCTCTTCAGTAACTTTCTCTTGCTCATCTTTGTATAAATAGAACGCGTATGTCGTGTCGCCCTTTTGCGTGAACTGGTAGCTGCCTACCGAATATGGCGCGCACGTGCGTGTGCCGTATATTGCTTCACCATGCACCTTGAGCCAATCTCCCATACCCTTGATGCGTGAGATCGCTGTCTTCGACAATCTGCCATCCGGCTGCGGTGCCACGTTAAGCGCCAAGTTGCCGCCCTTCGCAACAATTTCCACGAGCAGATGGATCAATTGACGTACAGGCTTGTACGTATCTTCATAGCGGAAGGAGAAGGCACTTCCCATCGTAATACAGCTCTCCCACGGTACATTCAGCGGACGTTCTGGCAAGGTCTGCTCCGGCGTAATCAAATTCTCATATGGCCCGCCCACCGTGCGATCGGCCGAGAGCAGCCATGGCTGTATTTCACGCGCACGTTCGACCACTTCACCCAAGCGAATGTCTTGTCCGCTCCGTTCACAGACCCAACCCGCATCCAACCAGAGCATATCAATTCGGCCGTAACGCGTCATGAGCTCCATAATCTGTTCATGCGTGAATTGAACAAATGCTTCCCAGAGTTCCGGATAATCCTTCGGATCATAGGAAGGACCACGCGTCGTAAAATCGCTTCGCTCCATGCCAGGTGCCCAGTATGTCGGCGTGTTCCAATCGGCCTTCGAGAAATAAGCGGAAATCGCAAGCCCTTTGGCACGGAACGCATCGAACAGATGCTGGCAAATGTCTGCATATTTGTGTGTATTGAACGGACAGCTCGGATCGGTAATGCTGTAATCCGTCGTCTCTGTATCCCACATGCAGAAGCCGTCATGATGCTTGGTCGTGAAGTTCAAGTACTTGAAGCCGTTGTCTGCAGCGAGTTCAGCCCAGAGCTCGGGTTGGAAACGAACGGGGTTAAACGTCTTGTTGAGCGCAAAATACTGCTCCTTGAGCTCCTCGTCTGTCACATCCCAGTCAATCTCGTTACGGGACCATTCTTTGTCCTTGTCGATCAACGCCCAGGATTCAACGACACCTAGCTGCGAATATGGACCCCAGTGCATCATGAGTCCGAGCTTCTGATCTTTGAACCACTCCAGACGCTCCAGCAGCAGTGGATCGGTAGGCTTCACCCACTCCTCTTCGCTGCTGTAGTTGTGAACCCCTTGCTCAACAATTTGTTCCTGTTCCTGATTTTCTACCTGCTGATCACTCATACGATACGAACCCTCCGTGTTGGCGATGACCCTCGCCGCTTCATTTTCTAATGAATTTCAGAATTTATTCCTCACCCTATCTCAAAACCTAAAATTTTTGGTATCATAGAATAGAATGAAGATTGGTTCACCTTTCATCCCTGTACTTCGATGGCTACCAATCAGCTTCGTAGGACGCAACTAGAGGAGGCCACCAAGGCATGCAACGGAATTATTTTAAATCGAAGTTATTCTTGAAGTTTATTGGATCCTATCTACTTATTCTCCTCATTCCTCTACTTTTTGCAACCGTATTCATATATCGCAATGCCGTAAATAATCTTCAATCGGAGATTGAGCAATCACACCTCAACCAATTAACCCAGACCAAGACGGTCATTGACGGGAGAATCAAGGAGCTTAGCGAAATTTCTTCACGAATCTCTTATGATCAACGACTGACACCTTATCGTGTCCATGACCCTTATGACAGCATGGAAGCGATATCGGCACTGAATAACTATAAAGCTACCAGTTCGATTATCTCGGAAGTTTTCTTATATTATCATAACGATGATCGAATCTACTCTTCGCAAGGGATGTCCACGCTCGATGTGTTCGCAGCCCGTTATGGCTTCACGAACTGGTCGCACAAGGATCTTATGGAAGAGCTGAATACAGCGAGATTCCCATTGATGCATCCCGCGGATACGGTGAACCGGAATACCTACTTGCAGGAGTCCATGCTAGCCTATACTGTGCCGATTACACCGAATAGTACGAATCCGCATGGAAGCGTGCTCTACTTGATTCGCGAATCGGAGTTCGCCAGTCTAATCAGTTCCGTACTCGGCAATTATCAAGGATTGACTTACATCTATGACAACAATGGTCAGGTTCTGACGCATTATGGAACGGGCGAGAAGCTCTCCGTCCAAGATACCCAATCCTTGTTCAAGCTGAAGCCCGGCATTCATGATCAGAAGATTAACGGCCAGTCGCATTCGATTGTGTCGGTCAAATCCGATAAGAACGGCTGGACTTACGTAACACTCATGGCCAGCGATCAATTTTTCAGCAGCATTATCCATGTTCGCAGCTTCATTATCTTGTTATTCTTCATTACCCTGAGCATTGGCGCTGCGATGGCCTATGTCCTTGCGAGAAGACAATATCACCCAATCTCTGAACTCGTCAACCTAGCAAGTGCCAAATCAGGATCGGTTCGTTCGACGGGTAATGAACTGGAGCATATTCGCAGTACATTGCAAGACTACAGCTCACGCGTTGACTTGCAAGAGCCCTATGCACGCAACCATGTCTTATCAACCATATTGAAATATGGGAGTGCTCGAAGCTTAACACCTGATATTCTGGAAGCCTTTGACTTGCGGCTTGATCAGCCGAACCACTTCGTGATGGTCTTCGGTTGGGAAGTACCCGAAGAGGAACTGAGCGAAATTCAAGATCGACAAGCCATGGTCGAGCTGCTTACTCGCATCGAATTCCCGCAGCTGCTTGCTCATGCTTATGGCGTAGAGCTGCCCCAGCTGAATCAGATTGCACTTATGGTCAGCTTCGACCACGATAAGCTTCTTGCCAGCGAACAGCATGTCCGCTATATTGTCGAAGCCGTACGCAGCCATATGCTCGAGATGTTCGAAGAAATTCCTGCTCTTGGCGTCGGAACCTGTTATGCCAGCCCGGACCAACTGAACCAATCCTTTATTGAAGCTTGTTCAGCCGTAGAACTTCATACCGGACAAGGCGTAGTTACGTATTTCGAGAAATTATCCGGGTCACCTGACCATACGTTCTTAATACCGAATGCCGTCCTGCTGAAGCTCTCGCAGAGTCTGAAGCAGGGAAGCTATGATGTCGCAGAACAGATTATTAGCACAGCGATCCGTGACCTTCTTACATCAGAGCATTCAGCGCTGCTCACCCGCTGCATTTGCTATGATATTCTGAATACCATGCTGAAGACAGCGTCCGAGCTTGGCATTCACAATGTCATGCAGGAGGTAGCCTCCAATATGATGTCGAGCTCCTTGGATGAACTAGAGCGTCATTTCCATGTGCTCGCTGCCAAAATATGTTCAGAGGTCGAGCAGAACCATCAGAAGGAAGAACATTCTCTCATGGATCAGATTGTCGGTTATATTGATGAACATTATATGGACCATTCGCTTAGCCTTGAATCGGTATCCTACGAATATACGATTTCGCCTTCACATCTAAGTCGTTCCTTCAAGGAGAAGGTGGGTATCAACTTCATCCAATATATCTGGCAGAAACGAATGGAGGAAGTTCAGCACCAATTGAAGACAACCAATGATCCGTTAAAAGATATCATCATGCGTGTCGGATACCTCGACACACCAAACTTCATTCGCAAGTTCAAGAAGGAGACCGGTTATACACCCGGACAGTACCGGAAGCTCTATGCCGATCCGGCCCAGGTGGACGATGAATTGCCTCCCGATGAACTCACATAGCTGATAGACCAACACCCGGTATGCCTTAGCATAACCGGGATTTGTTGGTTTGAGGCTATATAGGGATTCGATCTTAACGATCGTGAGCCGCTTGATACAGCTCAACGATACGGTCGCTGCCCATTTTCTTCAATTGTGCTACATATTTATCCCAGTTCGAGAGCGGTTCTTGACCTGTAACGAATTTCGCTTCCATCTGGATCACGTATGTGTTCAGATCCGATAACAATGCCGTTGCTTCTGTCTGCTCCGCATCTGTTAGGTACACGTTCGGGAATGGAGATTTCGCAATTGGAACCAGCTTCTCTTTGTTCTCTTTGTCGATCCATTCATCGAATGAGCTTCTTAAACCTTTTGTAAGCTCGCTGGAATTCATACCAGGAATCAAGATCGCATAGTTCGGCGTAATCGTACCTTTGTATTCTTCACGATCGCCGCCACCTGGTACTGGAAGCCACTCTTTCTCATGCGTATCTTTGTTCTTGTATTTCCATAAGAGGTTCTCAGGACCTTGCGAGAACAATGTAGCACCTTCATAGCTGTAGATATAATCTACCCAACGCATGGTTGCTTCTGGATTCGGGTTGCTGCTCGTAATCGCAAATGTACCTCTTGTCGAAAGTCCTGGATGCTTACCGTATACAGGAGAGTCGGCAATTTCACTCTTCACTGGCGTCATCATTGGGTTGTCTTCGCTCGGCTCGCCGCCAAGGGTGAAGTACGGGAAGTAATCACTGAACAATGCCACTTGATTGTTTTTGCCTTTTGCTTTTTTCTGCTCATCTGTTTGCGAGAATGTCTCGTGGTCTAAGAGATTATCTTTCCACAATTTGTTCATGAATGTTAGATAGCCTTTGTAACCTTCTTCTTGTGGTGTGTAGTGTACTTTGCCTTCTTTATCTGCATAGTAGGCTTCACCGTAAATACCCCAGAATCCGAGGAAGTACATCCGTAGATCGTCAAGCTTCACCGATGCAAGAGGCACTTCGTCTTGTTTGCCATTACCATTCGCATCTTCGTCTTTAACACGTTTCAAGTACGTGTACAACTCGTCTGTTGTCTTCGGCAGTTCTGTTACACCAAGCTTTTTCAAGAACTTGCCGTTATACCACATCGGTCCACGGTACCACACAGCAGACAAGTCGATGTTCGGGAGCGCATAGATATGACCATCCGGTGTCGTGAAAGACTTGCGGATTTCTGGATGCTCGTCGAAAATTTTCTTCAAGTTCGGTGCATATCCACCGTCAATATATGGATCGAGCGGGATAAGAACGCCTTGTGTACCATACGTTACTTGCTCCGCCGGCTTCAAATCTGCCGCGAAGAAAACATCTGGTAAGTTACCACTCGCGAATACGAGGTTCTTCTTCGTCTCGTAGCTATCAAGCGGCGAAAGCTGATACTCCATCTTAATGCCTGTCAATTTCTCCATCTCTTGTAGGACAGGCATTTTATTCCAATCCGCAAGCCCAGCATCTTGCGACATCATCTTAAGTGTAAGCGGCTGGCTTACGATCGGAAACCCCTCTTTCTTCACATCTTTTGCCGCTTCAGACGTGTTCCCGCCTGCTGCGCTCTCTCCTTCTTTGGAGGAACCACATGCAGCTAACAAAGATGTTGCGAGTGTGAGGCATAGTAATACGGCAGATGCTTTACGTAATTTCATCATGTTCATACTCTCCCCTTTTCATATATGGATCAAAAAATCAGCCCTTAACGGAACCGATCATGACACCCTGAACAAAGTAACGCTGTAAGAATGGATAAACGGCGATAATCGGTAACGTAGCAACAATAATGACTGAGTATTTCATCAATGCCGCAACCTCTGCCTTATTATTCATCGCAGATGCTGATGCCAAGTCGATCGCACCGCCACCTTGTGCCGCCATCTGTTGAAGTACTAGAATCTGACGCAATACGAGCTGAAGTGGATATTTGGCCGCGTCATTGAGATAAATCATCGCCGAGAAGTAACTGTTCCAGTGACCTACACCATAGAATAAAGCCATAACCGCGATAATCGGTGTCGATAATGGCAGAATAATCTTAACGAACATCCGCATATTCGTACATCCATCGATCTGAGCCGCTTCTTGCAGTTCCTTCGGAATCGAAGATTGGAAGAAGGTTCGCGATACGATAATGTTCCAGATGGATGCAGCCGATGGGATGATAAGCGCCCACATCGAATTGACCATCCCTAGTTCTTTGATGAGCAAATAACTTGGTACCAAGCCGCCGCCGAAGAACATCGTCACCATAAACATCCCCATGAAGAAGTTGCGTCCTACGAAGTCTTTGCGGCTGAGTGCATATGCAGCTGGCAAGGTGACCGCTAAGTTAACCAATGTCCCTATAGCCGTATACAGAATGGTATTCCCATAACCTGTCCAAATCGCTGAATTCTCAAATACTCGCTTATATCCTTCAAAGGTTATGCCTTTCGGCAACAGCCACATCTCACCGGACCCGACATACTTCGGATCACTAATCGAGGCACTAAGCATATAGACGACAGGATAGAACACAATAATAAACGCCAGGAATACATAAATATAGTTGCAAATTAGAAATACTTTGTCCCGCCCAGTTTCTTTAACACCAGAAACCATCTGTCTCACCCCTCTTTTCTACCACAAGCTGTTATCACTGCTGCGACGTACGATTTGGTTGACGGTAATTAACAGAATAGCGTTAATTACGGAGTTGAACAAACCGACGGCTGTCGAGAAACTATACTGCGCATCTACCAAACCTGATTTGTAGACGAATGTCGAGATGACATTCGATGCTTCCATATTGAGTGGATTTTGCAGCAACAAGATTTTCTCGAACCCGACCCCGAGCAGACTACCGATATTCAGAATGAGTAGAATCATGATTGTCGGCACAATAGTCGGAATGTTAATGTGAAGCACACGTTGGAAACGCGATGCGCCATCGATAATCGCCGCTTCATGCTGCTGTGGATCTACGCCTGAGAGCGCTGCCAAATAAATGATCGTTCCCCAGCCTGCACTCTGCCAGACACCAGATAACACGTACATCGTCTTAAACCATTTGGGATCGGTTAAGAATTGCGGTGCATCGAAGCCTAACCATGTAATAACGTGTGTAATCAGCCCTGTTGAAGGCGACAAGAACGTAATGATCATCCCTGCCATGACGACGACGGAGATAAAGTGCGGCGCATACGTGACGGTCTGAGCCATTTTCTTGAAGAAACCGTTCTTCACTTCATTGAAAGCAAGTGCCAGTATGATCGGGATCGGGAAGCCGACCACAAGCTCATACAAGCTTATGCTAAGTGTGTTCCATAACAAGTCCCAGAAATAGTAGGATTGAAAGAATCGAGTGAAGTGATCGAATCCGACCCACGGGCTTCCGAGAATCCCTTTTGTCGGAATGAAGTTTTTAAATGCGATCTGTATGCCGTACATCGGACCATAATGGAAGATCAGGAAATACAAAAACGCTGGTGCAATGAATACATAGAGTTCCCAGTTCTGAACAATCCGCTTCCACAATTTCTTGTCTTTCGACTTTAATGTTGGAAGTGTGTTGCTCGTTAAGGCCCCATTGGTATTCTGCATAGGTGTCACCCCTTCCTGATGAATATAGTTGTCGTTAGCATCGTCATCCATGCTTGGAATCGAACCTTGCTAGCGCTTACAACCAACATACCGAGGATTGGAATGACCGTAAATATGTCATTTTGGACGGTACCTGCGAACGCTTACAGTATACGTTTTCATCATTTTCACAAGATCGTTTCCACATAGTGACAATATGTTGTTTTTGCTCAAAAACCGCGCCATTAAGCCATTCGCAATTTTGACCAATCGCAAAAACAGCGAAAAATCAGGCTTTTACAATGCACTGTGTAAGCGAAAACAAGAATGACATGCAGCGCTTAACCTTCGCCACAACAGAAAAAAGACGAGCAGTGTGCTTTCGTCGCACGACTACTCATCCTCTTTGGCCATCCTTTGTCTAACCTTTACCAAAGTAATATTGAAGGCCTACGCCTATCATGGATAATCCCAATACAATCCCTACGACAATGCCATGGCGCTTGCGATTCATCACAACAACAGCTATATATTCACGAATCATCGCGTTCGGCCAATAATAGAGCGCTGTCTTCGCCCCGATACCTTGACTGGACAACCCTGCAAGACGCGCATACATGCCAGCCCGGAACAGATGGAAACTGTTCGTCGAGAAAATGCTGTTATAGCTGCTTCCCTTCAGCTCATCCATGATTCTCTTGGAGAACAACATATTCTCATACGTATTCCTAGATTGATTCTCTTGAATCGTATGCTCCATCGGTATTCCCTTGTCCACCGTGTAAGCTTGCATCGCTTCAGCTTCCGACAGATTCTCATCCGACCCTTTGCCACCCGATAAAATAATGGTTGGCGGCGATCCGACAGCTTCCTGCTTGCGATAAAATTCAATGGCCTTGTTAATTCGATTCGCGAGCAATGGCGGAACCTGATTATGAATCAGACCGCTCCCTAGAACGATAATAAAATCTTGATTATATCTCGGTTTGTTGAATTGATACAGAAAGTAGGCCGATAGGAAACTGAATAAATTCACCAGGAAGTAGAGGAAAATGAACATAACCCCGGGATACAAGATTTGAATCTCCTTCGGTAAATAGCGGATCGGCTGGATTATCGTTAGAATGATAAACAGTAAAATACCAATGCCCAAGAGCAACGTGAGATAATTCGAAAACTTCCGGCCTTCTCTGCGAATCAGGATTCTTGCATTGATAAACAACACGATGATCAAAGCATACACGCCAAAAGTCAGCATGATCACGATCAGGACGATCGGGATAATTGCGAGAATCTTGAGAAATGTCTGATCGGACGCAAAGGCTGCAATAATGCTCACGATTCCCGTCGAGCAGATGAAAATATTAAACAAAAAACCATTCACCGTTCTCCTCGGATCTCTAAGATAGAACCACAGGAACAGAACGAATGAAAGAACTGGAACAATCCACAAGTAAAAACCCATGCTGCGTTAAAACACCTCTTCTATACAATCATTTCATCGAATCCAACGGCACCGTTGTCGTATCGATCGCTTCTTCTGCACGCGCGAATCGCTTCTCAATCCGCTTACTTACCCATAAGGATGCCACAATGAAGAGAACGACATACAACAGCTCTATCGGACGCTCCATAAATCTCTTCAAATCATAACCAATATAAGAGACCATGAAGACCATAATCGCCTTACCCATGCCGCAAGCCAAGAGGAAGGAGCGAAATGGCATACGTGCCGCTGCAGCGGCAACGGTGACGGCGACGAACGGTCCAACAGGCAAAATGCCTAGCAGGAACACATAGCTAAATGCATTCTGCCGTGCCCAACGCATCCCTCGCTGAACCTTCGGTTTAGAAGTCCAACGCTTCGCGAACCTGGAGCTGGATATTTTGGCCACGATCAGATAAGTAACCGCGCACCCGCTCACCAGTCCAATCCACGAATATAAGAATCCGAGCCAGAACCCATAGACAGCCGCATTTCCCCCAACCAGGACAATCGTCGGCAGTGGCGGTATGAAAGACTTCATAAAGGTTAAGAAGATTCCGGGAAACGGCCCAAGCGAGCGATACTTCTCCAGCAGCTCCACCCAGTTGCCGTCAGATATATAGGATAGAATATCAGCAATCATCTCTTACGATGCACCTACTTCTTGATTTCATTCCTCCTATTATAGCACCGAACAGAGATCCGTAGATATAATTAATCCTTACCATGAATACGCTCTATTTCATCCATCGACATCTGGTTCGAAGCTTGCAAGAAATCGAGGATCACTTGGAGCTCCTGCTCGGAATAGCGGGACAACAATTTCAATGTGTTGTCCTGTATGGAACGGAAGCGTTCGCCAATCCGTGCAACCTGCTCCGGGACGGCCCGCACAATGACTTTGCGGCGATCGTTCGGATCCTTCTCTCTCCTTGCAAATCCCGCCTTCTCCAATCGGTCGATGATACTCGTTACTGCCCCTGTGGTAAGACCCGTCAATTCTGCAAGCTGCCCTGCATCCCCTCATTGACATGCTATTTTTTCGACTTCAGATTGCAAATCTGCACGAGTTACCTTGACGTAAATCATCGTTGTGTCCAAATTATAGTGTCCCATAATTTGCGCCAAGCGGTGCAACGGCGTGTTTTCTGCCATCACGTACCCGAACCGGTGCCGAAGATCGTGGGCGCTCAAGCCTTCAAGCCGCGCTGCTTTCATATATTTTCGAATCAAATGACGTAAAGCACGTTCTGTTAATCGATTACCAGTTTTCTCCGATGGAAAGAGATAAGGACTGTCCGGAGGGAGTTCTGCCAGATATTTTTCTAAAGCAACTCTGCACGTAGCGTTCAAAGGTACTTCCCGCTGTTTATTCCGTTTTCCGGATCGGACCGTAAGCTGGCCGCTGCGTTTTCCGATTTGGATATCTTCGGGAGTCAGGTCGCACACTTCCATTGTTCGTAAGCCGGTGTGAAACATCACAATAAGAATCGTCTGATCCCGAAGAGAACCGCCATGCTCGGCCGCAGCGATTAATGCAGCTTCTTCCTTGTCTGTCATGTGCCGAGGGCTTACCTTTTCTTCTGGAACCAATTTGACCGGCTTTGAAGGATCACGGCGAATTGTAGATTCCGACACGGCCCAGTCAAAAAAACGTTTCAGTGTTATAAGTCGCCGGTTAATGGTGGCTGGTTTCAATTCCATCACTTTTTGTGAAGCTTCCCGATACCGCGTTAATGTTGGAGTAGTCACATCTGTAATTCGAAATACAACTTCTTCCTCTTGGTGTCCGGTTGTCTCAAACCAACTGATAAAATGTTTCATGTCACTTGCGTATTCTTTTAGCGTCTTGGGATTCAAATCTTCGTGGGTAGTGAGAGCGTGAATGAAATCTTGTATAGTCTGCTCACCCTGTTGCGAAATCCCGATTATCTCTCTCATTAGCAAAACCTCCAAATATTGACTTACATTAGCGGACATGGTATTCTTATTTTAACCAAAACATTAGCGGACATCAATTATGCTTTCTGAAAATGTCTAACGACGGCTAATCTTCATTAGCGGTCATTGAAATGATCGTGTTAATAAATTCATATTAGGAGGAATTCTATGCAAACAGGTACAGTTAAATGGTTTAATGCTGAAAAAGGCTTCGGTTTTATCGAAATCGAAGACGGAAACGATGTATTCGTTCATTTCAGCGCGATTGAGGGAGATGGTTACAAATCGTTGGATGAAGGTCAACGCGTCCAGTTCAATGTGGCCCAAGGTAATCGTGGACCTCAGGCTGAAAACGTTTCTATACTTTATTAAAATCTTTCAAGCTGCCCTAAACGTGGGGTAGCTTTTTGTTTATTCTCGCTTGCATCCATACCACGAGGGCTGTCATTTTCGTAATTTAAATAATAAAAGTGAGGTATCGCAAATGAATAAAGAACAATTAGTAGTAGAAGTGGCTAAATCTAGTGGATTTTCAAAAAAGAATGCTGAAAAAGCAGTAACGCATGTACTGGACTCGATTTTTGAAGCTTTAAAGCAAGGCAAAGAAGTTCAATTAGTTGGCTTCGGAAAATTTGATGTCCGTAGTCGTGAAGCACGCATGGGAAGAAGCCGAAAAACCGGTGAAGAGGTGCAAATTCCGGCGGGTAAAGTCCCTGTATTCACGGCAGGAATCACTCTGAAAGAAGCTTTAAATTAAGCTTAATGCCACCAAATGCTAATATAAAATAAAGATGTGACCACATCAGAAAAGCGGTTTTTTATCAAAACAAGTACACATGATTCGGACGTAAGTGTCGTATTTTCCACCATTGATGACATTATTAATTTTTATTCCAAACAGGGTTTACTGAGAAAAGCAGACGATCTGAGCAATTTAAATAACCACACAAGCAAGGAAAAGGATCGTATATCAAAGAAATGAATCTTTACAACCGACCCGTAATGCGGGCGCTTCAACACCGACTATGGGATGAGAGCAGCAAACGATTTGTGGGGTTTAGGGGTCTAAAAGGATAAATAATTGGCAGATCGTAGTTTCTTGCGGTCTGCCTTATTTCATTGCCTGCTTCAGTAATGCTTCACCGACTCTCTCCGTTAGCACAATATCAATTGTGATTTGTAGGGCCATCCATTTGAAGACGCTTTGCCTTTTAGCGTATATTTTCGTTAAAATATTGGCGGAACCCCATAAGGAGCGAAGCGAAGAACAGTCAAACGGAAGATCGAAAGGTTATTCAACCAACCGAACTGGATTGCAGCGCTGGATGATGCGTTCGAAATAAGTTCGATCTATTTATTAACCATTTCGTTTAAATGTTGTTTAAATAGATCGTGTATACTGCTTATATAGTTGGGTAGGAGGTTGTATGCATGACTAACATTATGATCGTCGATGACGATGCACATATTCGTGAGCTAGTCTGCCTGTTCTTGCGGCAGGAGGGATTTCAGACCTGTGAAGCAACGAATGGCCTTGAAGCGCTTGACCTGATTGAACGCACGAAAGTCGATATGATGATTCTCGATATTATGATGCCGAAGATGGATGGCTGGGAGTTGTGCCGCGAACTGCGGAGACACTACGATATACCGCTCCTCATGTTGACCGCGAAGGGAGAGACCACGCAGAAATTAAAGGGCTTCGATCTGGGAACAGACGATTATCTCGTCAAGCCCTTCGATCCCTTAGAGCTTGTCGCAAGGGTGAAGGTGCTGTTAAAGCGATACCAGATTACGGCTTCCCGCGTGGTCACCTTGGGCAAAATGCAGCTCAACCACAATACGCTTGAGGTGACAAATGGCCTCGGGGAGGCCACCACACTGCCGCCCAAAGAATTCGAGCTGCTCTTCAAGCTTGGGAGTTACCCAGAGAAGACATTCACAAGGGAACAGCTGATCCAAGACATTTGGGGCTATGACTTTGAAGGGAATGAACGGACGCTCGATGTGCATATGAATCGTCTGCGGGATCGCTTCCCGCAAGCTACCTATGGATTCCGCATTCGCACAGTACGCGGCATTGGGTATCGTCTCGAGATTGAGGCCGAGTCATGATCAAGCGCATTCGAGAGCAGATATGGTTCCGTATCCTGCAAGCTTGCATCACAATTCTACTCTTCTTCGTCGGCAGCGGCGCGGCCGCTTATGGACTCTATTACTGGCTGCGTGGGACGAATGTTACGCTGCCATCATCGCCTTTTTGGGGCTTTATCCTTATTCAAGTAGCAGCGCTAATCATTATGGCCATGGTCGCTACCCCTCTTGCCTTCTATGCAAAGCGCAAGTCCGAAAAGACCTTCAACCTCGTCATCACAGCCTTGCAGCGGATTGCCAAGGGCGACTTCTCAGCCTATATCAACCCGCAAGAGCGAGTGGACGATGAATTCGGACAGCTCATTACGAACATTAATGACATGGCCGTCCAATTGAATGAGCTGGAGAACATGCGCCAAGAGTTCATTTCCAATGTCTCGCATGAGATTCAATCCCCGCTAACCTCCATTCGCGGCTTTGCAAGGGCCTTGCAGCGAACGGACTTGGAACCGGACATGCGCACGCATTATTTAGATATCATCGAGACGGAGAGTATGAGGTTATCGAGGCTGAGCGAGAACTTATTGAAGCTGACGTCGCTAGAGTCGAAGCATCACCCTTTTGATCCGAAGCCGTATCGGCTTGATCTGCAGCTGAAAGCGACGATCCTCGCCTGCGAACCGCAATGGCAGGAGAAGCGGATCGAGATCGAAGCAGAAATGCCTGAGTGCATGGTCATCGCGGATGAAGAGATGATGAGCCAGGTATGGATCAATCTTATTCATAATAGCATCAAGTTCACACCCGCAAACGGACTCATCACTGTACGAGTGGATAGCGACGATCCCCGTCACGGTCCTGCTCGCGTACACATTACAGACACAGGGATTGGGATTGATTCAAAGGCACAGAAGCATATTTTCGAGCGATTCTACAAAGCGGATACCTCACGGAACCGGGACATTGGCGGCAACGGCCTTGGCCTGTCCATTGTCAAACGCATCGTGGATATGCATGGTGGGAGCATTTCGGTGAAGAGCGCGCTCGAAGAAGGAACAACATTTACGGTTGCCCTTCCGGCGCCTGAAGAACAAGCACCGCAAAAATAACAAAAAACAGAGGAAAAAACATGAAAGCAACAATAGACAGATTACAACATTGGATTACCGAAGTCCCTGTTAGGATCGGGTCATTGTCTGAACTCGAATCTTCCATACGACCACAACCTCACAGATGGTCCAAAAAAGAAATCCTCGGTCATCTGTGCGACTCAGCTCTGACGAATATGCAGCGTTTTGTACGTGCACAATATGAACCTCAGCCCTACGTCGTACTTAAATATGCGCAGAACCAATGGGTAGAGCATATGAATTATCAGAATCAGCCTATGGGACAGATCTTGGACCTATGGATTACATTAAATACGCAAGTGGTAAACATTATCGCCCACATTCCTGAAGACAGGCTGATATATATGGAGTGACGCTTCCTGAAATCAGAGAAAATAGTCCGATAATTAGCTATCAATTGGTTAACTCTCCATTAAAGCATGTCAGAGTTCTGACAGCGAATTTCCTAGATGAGACGTTAGGTGGTGAACGACTTGCACTCATATGGGAGATAGCCGTTGCGAACAATAAAATCACAAAAATCAGAACGGTATTCGATGGTGCGAACCCGCTTGTGGACGAAGCGAAGCTCATCCAAGATTATCAACAGTTATTTCAAAGAGAAATATATGTGCCTGCTCATTTCCCTTTTGAAATTACCCATTTCAGCGGAGAAATTCAACATATCCATCAGCGATTGGTCCTAAGATATCACAACTCGCCTATAAACGGGATCATCCAAATTTATATTATGCCCGCAACGATAGCGTTGGAGAAATACAAAGGATTCCACGATCAATTTCATACCTTTCATGATGGAACAAAGGTTCTTTATCGTACAAATTCCCACATCAGTTACGAAATACGGTTTCAAAAAGAAGGCATGCATTATGATGTGACTATCGGAAATAAGGAGTACTTAAAGAACAACTTTTCAATTAATGATTTATTTATCTTCGCAGAATCCATGAAACGAAATGAAATTAACCGAAATTCATAACCAGTCCTCACATTTGTACCAAACCACTTACAATCGCTAGAACGCCGACGCCAATGCATACCATTCCAACGGTCTGCAAGTTCTTTGTTGAGGACCTTCTCACTGTAAAAGCGATTCCTAATAGGATGATGATGACACCTACAATAATACTAAACCAAAGAAGTTGTGGAGCAAAATTGTCAAGCGTACGATCGATAAATCCTTCAATTTTTTGTTCCATTTGTGTTAGACCTCCATACAGCTAATTTTTTTCATTACAGTGTTTGTAAATAGGATTCCGACGATGATTGTTATTACCATAAATACAAGAGCAGGAACAGTAGATGTTAAGCTCCCAGCTACGATATTGCATAATAAAGAACAAAGTAATACCGCAGAAATGATCGCTGTAGGCGTCGATTTACGAATAAATCCGATTCCCATTGCAATGGCACCTAACCCCGCAGCCGAAACAGCCATCATTGCAGTCGTCTTAATCACTTTCGTAATGACTTCAATTGTAATCCTTTCACCGACTAGCGGTGAGATCGCTTCGCTTATACCGAAAATAGCAAAGATGATGAGGTTGCTAAGAACCATAGCGATGATTGTAAACAAAGAAACAACCATAACTTTAGAAATGAAAATTTCACTCCTTTTTATCGGATACGAAAAGAGAAGGATGACCCGCTGTCCCGTATATTCCTCAATAACAAATCGAGAATACATCACTGAGGACATGACACAAAAAACGGTCATATGGAGCACGCTGAATAACGGAATCATATGGTTAAATCCAACAAACAGCCGCATATCTGCATCATCGGGATCCAATTGTGGCACATAAGCAAATAGATAGAGCATCCCCAACATAATCATCGTAATGACGAGCGTAGAAAGGATATATATACGAATGGTGTTTCCTTTCAGTTCAAGCTTCATTAAATCCCTCATTCTTCATCCCTCCACGCATAATTGCTTTTCCTTTGCATTTTACATACATTTATATGTATGTATTTTATCAAAAAAAACAAACTATCTTACGACAGTCTATTTTAGATTACACATTTCTTTGTGGAACTGTTCGAGCGCCGCTAGGATTTGATCATCCATAAGGGGTAAGCCTATACCCTGGAACAATTCCCGCAGGTGTCTTACCTTTTGCATATATTCCTCTGTATCCACCGCGAAAATAATAGGACTAAGCCAAATGTTCGTCAGCAGCATAAGCGTCTCAGCCGTCTGCTTGGGATATTCGATAGAAATTGATCCATCCTTCATACCTTCTTCAATAAAAGCAAGGATATCTGGAGCTCCTGTATTGATACAGTCCATTAATTGATTGGCAATCAGCTTCGGGCTTCTCAAAATCGATGGGATCGACTTCATTGCATCGATCTGACCTTGATTCGTAAAGGACAATAAAAAAGCACTTTTTAATTTTCCCAAACCATTTAAACCTGTCATATCCTTTGTTTGTTCAAAAGGATTATTTTCTAAAGCCAATCGGTCGAGAACGGCGTCGATAATATCTGCTTTTGATTTGAAATGATGATAAAATGCACCTCTCGTCAAATCCCCTAGATCATCAACGATATCTTGAATGGTGGTCTGTTCCCACCCTCTTTCGAGGAAAAGCTTCGTCGCCGTGTCCAATATACGCTGTTCAGTTATTTCTGGATATTTATTACGTGGCAATACATCACCTCTTTTACATACATTCATATGTATGTATCATATTGCTTTATTTCCTGTGTGTCAATAGAAGGCACTTTATTGCGGCCTGCTCCCTTTCCACCGCTCCAATTGATGCAAGTTCCGCGTAAACAGCTTGCCAATAAACCTTGGAAAATGGAATTCTTTCATCTTGCCAATCACCCGCTCACGCATCTCGTCTAGCGTAATATTCGGCAGCGTAAATGCGCCATTTTCATAACAATGACTGCAATACATCGTACTCTTCGTGCCATCTGCTTCCGATCCGCCGCCACGCTCGTCACTAGACATCGGCATCCCGCAGCTCTGACAGTTTTTGTAGACGGTACTCATTCTGTCACCTCGTTCCTTCCTTTGCATTGTTCTCGATCTTGCTCAAAGTATACTTCCCAGCTCGTCTAACCACAATCGAAATTTCAATTTGACATACAACCAAAAGGTTTCATATAATAAAAAAAGTGAAACTGAATGGTTTCTTAAATATGAAGGAGGAGTCCTCTTATGATTACAAGCGCAAGCCCATTTCTCGTCGTCGAAGATGTCGAAGCATCCATACAATATTACCAAAGCCTATTCGGCGGTGAGGTGAAAATCCTCAATGAACATCAAGGTATTCTAAGACACGCAGAGCTCCACATTGGAAACAGCCTGCTGCATTTCTCTAGTACGTATGGCGGTCATGTACCAAAAGGCCACAACATCAAAGTCATTCTGAACATCGATAGTGAAGCGGATATGCGCCGCATGTACGATAAATTAGTAGCAGATAACGGACAAGCTACGGTAGAGCTGCAAGATACATTCTTCGGAGCATTGCACGGCGAAGTCACAGATCACATCAACGGCATCAACTGGGTTATGAACCATTTCCGCCAACAACAATAACACACAGCAATCCTGTTAAGCAAAAAAGTCTCCAAAACCACGTGGGCCGTGGCTCTGGAGACTTTTTTCATTCCTGGATGTTCATTTTATGATTCGAACGAGTTCTGATACACTTGCTCCTTCTCCCGCGCACCCTTGCGCTTAAACGCATCTGGAAGGACCATCAGCGCTGGCAGCAGCATTGGCAGCAAGATGAAGCATAGGACAAGCAAGCCTACAATGACCGCTGTCGCTAGCTCAATAAGCAGAACAAGTCCGGATGGCATTAATGTCGCAAAGGTTCCGCCTAAGATGATCATAGCGGAGATGACCACGCCGCCGATATTTTTGGCTGCATGCACGATGGCATCTCTCGGTGCCATGGAACCATACTCTTTGTACCGCATCATGAGGAAGATACTGTAGTCGACGCCAACCGCGACGATAATAATGAAGGAGAAGAATGGTACGAAGGACGATACCCCATCCGCCTTCAGAATATATTCCGTCATGAAGTTCGATGCCGACATTGCGACATAATAGGACGCGACAAGCGAGAGAATGATATAAATCGCCGGCCAGAATTGACGGATCACAAGCAGCAAGACGAGAAATACCCCCACAATAACGATGATTGCGGTACTATTGAAAGAATCCACCTGTGCATTGTTTATATCATACGTCGAGGAGCTTGGTCCTGCTGCACCGAACTGTGCATTGGCGAGCACCGTTCCTTTCAACGTACTCGCAACGGCATCATTGATTTTTTCAATCGTACCTAGCGCCGCTTGGGAATACGGGTCATTATCAAGCACAACGAGCAGTTTCGTAATTTCACGATCCTTCGACATGAAGTTATCTACCGCTTTGCCGAAATCTTCGCTCGTGAGCGCTTCGCGCGGAATGAAGAACGTCTTCGCATTATTTAGCTCTGTCATAAAATTACCCGTCTTACCCAATCCTTCGGAGATATCTCCAAGACCGTTGCCACTCTTACCAAGGCCATCCTTCAATTGGGACATGCCGTCGGATAAGCTGGTAAGCCCTACGCCCAGCTTCTTCTGTCCCTCTTGAATTTTCGCAAGCCCATCATTAAGCTTCTTCATATTCGCCGTAATTTGACGATTGCCGGCAGCTCCTTTATGCAAGCCGCTCGCAAGCGCTGAAGCGCCCGACTCAAGTTCATCCATCCCCGATGCCATTTGTGTCTGTGCTGCAGCAACTTGCTGGAGTCCTGCGGAAGCTTTGGCGAAGGAAGTATTCAGCTGCGCATAATTCTTGTTCAGTTCCTGCATTCCACCGACCATCTGAGCAACGCCCGATTCGAGGGACGCCCCTGTCTGCTTCAACTTCGCATAGTCTTGGTCTTCACTCACCTGGCTATACTTCGCACCCAGCCCACCGATCAACCCGTTCATGCCAGCAAGTCCTTGCTGGATGCCAGGAAGCTTCGCTTCAAGCTGTGTATATCCATCAGCTAGAGAACCATATCCTTGCTGTAATTGCGAGATCCCTTGGCTCAGTTCCGTTGTCGAGCTCGAGACAGATTTCATCCCTGTCTTCAGCTGGGAAATCCCCTTCTTCAGTTGATCTGCACCATTCGCGCCCTGATCGATCCCTGCAGCGACTTGATTCATTGCTCCCGTGATCTGGTTATAACCGTTGTAGATTTCACCTGTTCCGGATGCCAACTTCGTGACATCGGAGAAATCTGGACTCACCAGTTTCTCGTTCATCTGATGAATCCCATCTTGAATTTTGTCAACGCCATCCTTGGTTGCCGAAATCCCTTCCGCAACCGATTCCGACTGTGAACTAATATAGAATTCATCAATCGGTTTGGACTGCGGCTGCGTTACACTCGCAACCTTCTTCACACCTTCAATCCCTTTGATTTTATCCGTCAATTTATCGATCACAGCAAGGTTATCGTTATTATCTAATGCCTGATCACTCTTCACGACAACGGTCGTCGGCAGCGCTTGACCGCGGCTGAAATTCTCCGCTACAATATTGAACCCCTGGGTAGAAGGGTAACCATTACCTAGCTCCTTCAATTGGTCGAAGGACAGCTTCTGTCCGCTCGTTAAGAGCACGGGAATCATCAGCGCAATAATGATCACTGTCGTAATGATCGGATGACGTACCGACATACCCGTCAGCTTCGCCCAGAACTTGCTCTCTTTATGTCCATCTTTGTTCTTCGAAGGCCAGAACAACTTCACCCCGAGCGTCTTCATGAAGAACGGCGTCAATGTCATAATCTCAAGGACCAACACCGCCGTCCCAATCGCGACCACATTCGCCGATTTATAGATCCCGAAGCTCGAGAAGCTAAGTCCGGCAAAAGCAATGAACACGGTCAGAATACTATAGAAGATTGTCTTCCCTGCCGTCTGGTAAGAGACGATAATCGCTTCGTTCGTCGAACGTCCATGTGCCAGCTCTTCCTTGAACCGATTGAACAACAGGATGTTATAGTCCGTGCCAATCCCGAACAAGATCATGATGAGCAGCATCTGTGTAATGCTCGTCACCGGGAAGTTCAGCTTATCAATGACTTGTGACGCGATCCCCATGGAGACTAAGTAGGAGACGCCCACGAGCAAGAGCGAAATAAATGGAATCAATACCGATCGGAACATGGCGATCAAGACGAGCAGAATGAAAGCCACCGTTAGAATCGCACTCTTCTCCACGCCGGATTCCGACGCTTTGATATAGTCCTCTTGAATGAAATCCTCGCCTGTCAAATAGTAAGGGACATCCATCCCCTTCAACACATGACCGAATTCATTCTTAATATCCTCGATCTCTCGCCCTTTGCGATCCAACTCGAAGCTCACCATGAGCGTCGTCTGATTGTCCGAGATCAAGGATGATTTCGCATCTGGCATGGAGAACGGATCTAGAATATTCTCTAGTCCCAACTCGGACTTCTTGGCCGTTACATCAGCGACGCCCTGCTCAACCTGCTTCATCTCGGCATCGGTCATCTTCTGATCCGTATGGAAGACGAGGATATTGCTCCGCGATGTACCGCCACCACTCATTTCTTTAAGCAGGGCGCCAGCCACTTTCGACGGGCTGTCTTCGGTGAGCGGATCTTGACCTCTCTGCCGTAGAATTGCATTGACATCCGGCTGGAACGCGACGAGCAGTGCCGTCACAACAAGCCATGCCGCAAGAATTCCCCAGCGCCACTTAATAATTTTGTTCATCATCTCTCTCCACACTCCCTATCCATTAAAAGGTTAATAAACGACTGTTCATTTTTAGAACAAAAAAATTACTGGCCGAGTCTCTGGCAAATCCCAGCCGAGTAAATGTGCAACAATTCATTTGCCAACCTTTGAACCGTAGCCCCATCTTCATGATCGCGCAGGATCATACATACCCCTTCAATAAGGGTGGATGAAATCATACGAATCGTGTCTTTCAATTCCACTAGGGATGGTCCTGACAAATCTCGTGCCGCTAAGAAGAACTTCTCGATAATCTGGATGACAAATTCGATCAAATCCTGCTTCACATGCTCATACTTCGATCCCGCACTTAAATTCAGCATAATCCGGAACTCACTGCTCGATTCCTTGATTAGCTCCAGCAATGTATTCTGGATCATGTTGATATAATCGATCGGATCCGTATTCTCATTCGTGCAGGTCTGCTCAATATTCAGCTGAATCTCCGCGAGGTATTGCAGGAACTGCTCGTATGTAGGATGCAGCAGCTCATGAAGAAGATCTTCCTTGCTCTTGAAATATCGATAAATATTCCCCGGTGTAATGCCTGCCGAATTCGCAATCTGACGCATGGACGCGTTCATGTAACCATGCCCCAGAAATTCGGACAAGGCTGCGCGAAGAATATTGTTTTTGACGTCATCTTTTAAATACTGCATTAGTAAACACCCGTTCACTTTCGTCTCGAATGAGTTTATTATAGCTAGTGATTTTTGTCATTTCAACCCCTTATTTCTTGAACATTCTATGAACATTCCCTTGTCGACAACACCTAACCCCTGTTAAAATAAGGTAAATATCACGTTGAAGAGGAGTATGATTATGAATAAAAAAGCGAAGCTTATCCTCAGCACCATTGCAATCGCCTTAGAGTGGGGCGCTTGCGTAGCTATGTTCGGATTTTCCTTCCAGACCGTGCTCTACGGCATCCTATTTAGTATCGTTACCGTACTCGGCATCCTGTCCATTGAATCATCGATCGATACTGCCATTCAGATGGATAAGTACAAAAATCCTCAGCATTAACGAACCTAGACTTTGGTCTAGTGTTCCTTCGCTCCCCAGTCTGAGGACAATACGGGACCCCCATGCTAAGATGAGAATTAACGACATGTACGAAATGATAAGGAGCGAACGAAAAATGAACCGAAATTGGCTAATGGGCGGCATTCTGATTGTTCTCGGGATTCTGCTCGTAACAAGCGGCGGAGAATCCTGGGGTACGGGCACGATATTCAAATATTTCTGGCCTACCATGTTCATCATCCCGATTGGCGTATTCCTGCATTGGCTGTATTTCTCCGTAACAGATCGCCGAGGGGTTGGATTATTAATCCCGGGTGGGATTCTAATGACCGTAGGGATTGTATGTCAGATCTCCATGCTGTTCGACAGCTGGGGCATCATGTGGCCAGGATTTATTCTCGCGCCTGCCGTCGGATTGTTCGAATTCTATTGGATGGGCAGTCGGAACAAATATCTGCTCATTCCGATCAATATTCTACTCGCACTATCTTTGATCTTCTTCGTGGTCTTCACGATCGGTTCCATCTTAAGCAAACTATCCACAGGCCAACCGATCCTTGCGATGCTGCTCATTCTCGGTGGTGCAGCGCTTCTCTTCTTCCGCAAGAGATCTTACGTGTAAACGAAACACACCGCATACAAAAGGGATGCCCCCCGTTAACCTGTAAAGGTTATTTACTGAGGAGCATCCTTTTTGATTGGCACGCACAAAAAAAGAGGCACCCGGTGCGCGCGAGACACCTCTCCTTATCCTATATGTTCTTATGCTACTATTCTTTACACTCTTCGCCGTTAAGCTGCCACTGGATACCGAACTTGTCCTTCACCATGCCATACAGCGGGCTCCAGAACGTCTTCTGCAGTTCCATGATCACCTGTCCACCATCTGCGAGTGCATGATAGATCGACTTCAATCGTTCCATATCATTGGATACGATCGCAATACTCAGCTGATCTCCATATGTAAATGGCTGTCCAGGGAAAGTATCTGAGAACATGATAGTATGGCCATCAATCTCTATCGCAGCATGCATCACACGATTTTTAGCTTCATCAGGGATCGGGTGATCTTCATTTGGCATATCGCCAAAACGCATGATTCCTTTGACTTTCGCTTGCAGTGCCTTCTCATAGAATGCAACGGCATCTGCACATTGACCATCCAAATTGATATAAGGTGCAATATTCATACTACTCCTCATCCTCTTTTCGCAGCATTGTATAGGTCGGACATGCCTTCCCATCGCAATTATTATATCCTGATTTTCCCTCGCCGATAAGAGGGCTGAACAATTTTTACAAGTCATTTAAATTCTAACCACGTTCAGGACAGATTCCCGTATACTAAAAGGATAGAACTGGAATTTACTCAGAGAGAAGAGGGATCACCTTGAAAACATTATTCGAATACAATTGGCAAGTTCGGGACGATTGGTTCCGCTGGTGTGAAGATGTTCCACTGGATGAGCTATTGAAAGTTCGGACCGGTGGCGTAGGAGGTATTCTACATACACTCTTCCATATCATCGATGTCGAGTGGAGCTGGATTCGCGCCATGCAAGGAAGACCGGATTTCCAAGAAAGCTTCGATGACTATCAGAGCATTGCACGAGTACGTGAGCTGGAAGCCGCATTCCGCCCCGAGGTGATCGATTTCGTAAGCGAATGGAACGAGCAGATGGAGAATCGGATTTTCCAAGACACACGACCAGATGGAAGCATCGTGATAGATACCTGGGGTGAAATTACGCGTCATATCATCGCACATGAGATTCATCATATGGGCCAATTATCCGTGTGGGCAAGAGAAATCGGGAAGCAACCTATCTCCGCCAATCTGATTGGCCGTGGATTGGTCAATCAGCCTGCGATCCACAAGCCGTAATCGTCCCATCCCACAGAAAAAGGAGTGGCGGCAATCCCACTCCTTTCATTAATCCACTTCACAATCCTCACCGAGTAACTTCTCTCCGTGGCATCTTCTCTCTCTGCCCCGCCATTGAACGGAGATATCCCCGCATACATAACCAACATACGAAGGGGGCACTGCCCACGACAAGAAGCAGAATGTTCAAGACGAGCGGATCTTGACTGACAGACACCGTCACAATAAATAGAAGCATGCTCACGATACGCCCCGCACTCAGCCCCAACTCGCGAAGCACGATATACTCCTCCCGCTGCCGCACACTCTCCTCGTTCTGTCCAATCAAGTCGAAGACCGCCGAGGTCATGGGGACCGTATAGAGCGGAATAAAGAGTGAAGTCCCAATCCCGAAGATCAGCATCGTCATGTAGCTCATGCCGAAGAAGAACGGTAGAATCACCACGATCAGCGCCACGGTACCCAGGAGCATGGCCGGGCTCCGCCAAGACGGCTTAATCCATTTGCCCACGAAATAGAAACTGATGAAAGCAATCGCCGATGTAATCAATGTGAAGTTACCGAGCTTCATCTCACTCCCCGTCTGGATATATACGAGCAGACCAATCATCACCCCGAATACGGATTCACGGAATCCTTGCGCCGCCAGTGCTCCGAGAATAGATCGCCACGGTGTCCCCTTCGTCTGCAAAATACGGGCAGGCAGTCTCCATTCGTAGACTCCCTCTGTTCGCCGCTGACGCAACCAAAAGCTAACGACAACCCCGGCGATGAAGGTACCGAGTGAGATCATGAACACCATACGGTAACCACGCTCTGCGTTCATATGCGAAATCAGAAGCCCCGAACACCAAGGTGCAACCATCCCCGCAATCGCACCGAATATCCCCATCCAACCATTGAATCGATCCCGTGTATCGGGTTCTGACACCTCGAAATAAATTACATTAAACACAAGCCAGAATAGCCCGGTAGCAAGCCCTTGCACAAGCCCTAACAGCCAAATATAGTGAACGGCAGACGTCCCGAGAAGCAAGACAATCGCATAGAAACCCGCGGAGAGTGCAATCCCTATTCGAAAACATAATAATGTATAGCCTTTCTTCACCACATACCCTGCAATCCAGAATGTCAGCGCCATACACAAATGGGTCAAGAGCGTAAACCAGCCGATCGCCGCAAAATTATGACTTGCTTTCCAAAGGTATACACCGAGGAAGGTTCCCGATAGACTGCTCGCAATCACGAACAATGCGTGCACCGCAAGCAGCAGCCATGACTGGCCTGTAAGCCGTTCGGCTCGGTCCATTGGATGCGCCTTCTGCATCTGCAATCCTCCTACATCTGTTCTTCATTTGAACACCACTCGCATTAACGTACCCCAATTGGCATTAAAAGAACCACAATTCACCTATTTGCTCGTTGTGACTTATATCACTATACTAAGAAGTAGCAAAGTAGAGTCGCCGCACAAAATCATCCAACGTTAAATCCATTGACTCAACTTGGTTTTAATAATATACTTACTTACATTAAGTAACTAATGTGTAAGATTGAAAGTTAGGAGCGACGCGATATGACAATATCCAAAAAAATCACAGATGTGTTGAAGCATAAAGTCCGTTATATACAAGATACCAACCAGTCCCTCTATTTGGCCGGCCCAATCAAGCTGCCGGTGAATCTACATGGGGAGACGCATATTTTTCAGTGGTATTGCTGGGTGCCTAGCGATGCACTGCCGAATACGACCCCGGGACAAGAGCTTCCGATTGAAGCCTTGGTTGCCCGGTTATCGCAGGCTTCACTTGCAGAGATGCAGCAATCCAGCGTACTCGTCTACGGCGATTTCGAGCATGCGGATGATGCCATTATCCGATTCCATAGCATTTGCCATACAGGCGATATCTTCGGAAGTAAACGATGCGACTGCGGCTTCCAGCTCCGTCAATCGATGCAGATGATCGTGAAGCAAGGCGCTGGCGCGCTATTCTATCTTGCGAATCATGAAGGACGCGGTATTGGACTCTTCAGCAAAGCTCTAGCCTACTTGCTGCAGGAAGAAGGGCTCGATACGGTTGAAGCAAACCTACAGCTTGGATTCTCCGATGACTCACGAAATTATGAAGAAGCGATTCTCGTGCTTCAATCCTTGCGTTCCAAACCGGTTACACTCATTACGAACAACCCAAGAAAGCTGCAGGCTTTGCAGCAATCTGGCGCGAACCTATCTGGACGCGTTCCTCTCTGGGGTGATGTGTCCGAATTCAATGAGCGGTACCTGGAGACCAAGGTCGCTCGATCAGGCCATCTACGGACTGGCTCCGAATAATGAAGTCTACGCTAATGACTGTCATTCACCACGAAGCTCCTCGGTGAACGGCAGTCTTTTTTCGTGTAACCAGCTCGTCCTTCTATTGCCCTGACTACTGCTGCATGGGATAATAAGGGAAATGCACGACCTGTATGTATTTAGAGGAGGAATAGCCATGAGCATATTCGATAAAATGAAATCCGGTCTGAACCAAGTGAAAGATAAAGCACAGCAAACAGTAGAGTACACGAAGCTATACACCCAGATTGCGTCCAAACGCAAAGATATTCAGGAGCACTATGAGCAGCTCGGTGAACTCGTGTACCGTGCATCCGGGATGAGTACCGTCACATCCACTTCAATGGATGACGCTGAAGGGCGTATGAAGGGGCTATGCCGTGAAATTTCCGACATAGAAATCCAAATTGTAGCCTTAGAACAAGAACTCGCGCGTGTCAAAGGAGAAAAACTCTGTTCCTGTGGAGAAGCCGCTCCTTACGAGGCAAAATTCTGCAGTCATTGCGGCAACTCGTTTAAAGAAGAAATTTATGTGACTGAAGAGCCGATTGCCGTCACTCCCTCCTCAGAAGAAAGCGCGGATCGCGCGCACAGCAAGTCCGTGGATTCTGAGCCTGTAGACGCAGATGCACCGGAGCAGCCTGCCCCGGATCGCGATCAAGAGCGCCAAGAATAACGAATAACTAGGCACCAGAATCGGTACACTTAAAGCATACCAAGAGCAAGACAGCGTTCAATCGAAGGAAATTCGAAAAGAAACATCCCAAGCAGGATAACGAATAAAGCACACCAGGACTTAATCGTTCCGGTGTGCTTTTTCTTTTAACTCCAAGCTGCTGCGAACGCAGCAAAGCCGCCCTCTGACGAAGGCGGCTCTACCATCTACTTCTTATTCCATTAACCTGCAGTATGAAGCACAAAATTCATAACAAACAGCATTGCGATCACGTAGGATACGATGCCAACACTCTTCCATTTGCCTGTTGCGATCTTAAGGAGTGGATACGCGATGAAGCCGAATGCCATTCCATCCACGATACTCGAGGTGAGCGGAATCGCTGCAATCGTCAGAAACGCTGGGAACCAATCCGTCATATCGTCGAATTTGATCTCCCGAATGCCCTGGATCATTAGCCCCCCGATAATCATCAGCACCGGCGCAATCGCGGAGCTCGGAATCATCTTGATGAGCGGAATGACTGCCATCGAGCTCAGGAACAGAACCCCTGTCGTAATGGAGGTTAATCCTGTTCTCCCGCCAGCCGAAATCCCCGCTGCTGACTCCACCGAAGAAATCGTCGGACTCGTACCGAGCAGACCAGCACTCACGGCAGATACCGCACTAGCTTGGAACGTACGCTTGAACTTGTCAGGACGCTTGATCATTTCCATCTGACCATGAATCAAGCCGACATTCTCGAACAAGACGACCAAGATGAGCGAGAATACCGCGACCCAGAAGACGATTGAACCGATGCTGTCGAAGGACATGGCACCGATGAACGAACCATAATCCGCAAGGGATAGGGCCGTTTCACCTCCAGAACCTGTATTCAGTCCGCCGAACAACGCTGCAAGCGCTGTGCCAAGTGCGATACCGATCAACAGATTCCCCCGGACATTACGCACGAACAAGAAGAGCGTAATCCCAAGTGAGGCCAACGTCAGAAGTACGTGCGGGTCGGAAAAACTGCCTAACGCCAAGAGCGTGCTCTTACCAGAGACGATCAAGCCGCCTTTTTCCATCCCAATGAACGTGAGCAAGAACCCGATCCCAACCGTAATCGCATGTTTCAGCGAATTCGGGATCGCCTTGGCAATCAAATCCGTCAAAGACGTGAATGAAATGGCCGTAACCACCAAGCCCGAAATGAAGACGGCGGCCAACGCTTCCTGCCAGGGTAACCCCATACCTTGTACAATCGTGTACGTGAATAATGCATTCACACCCATACCGGGTACAAGCACATTCGGGGTATTTGCCCAGAAGCCGACCATGAGACAACCTATAAACGATGTAAATACTGTCGCCGCAACGCCCATTTCAAAAGGAATCCCCGCATCCGCGAGAATCGACGCATTGACGACAATAATATAGACTACTGTAAAAAATGAGACGATTCCCGCCATGATCTCTTGGGTTACGTTCGTACCGTGTTCCTGTAGACGAAACCATTTTTGAATCATTTGGTGAACCTTCTTCTTCGTAAAACCCCTCGCCCGCCCAAAATGTGTATAGATCTCACATCTCGCTGTACATTGTAACAAGAACATCTCAAGCACACAATGTAATAATTTAACAAAGTATCAGGCTTTTAGAATGACTGCTGGCTGAGAAGACGCGTCTCTTCTTCGATCTGACGGATATCGATGCGTTCAAACAATAATTCGAGATTCTGTATCCATTGATTGTCCGGAACCGAGATCCACTGCCAGACTGGATCCTTAAGCGACAAGAATTCTCTAATCTTATCACAGGCAAAAGGAATAAACGGCTGTAGCAAATTCGCAAGGTTCGCGATGATTTGTGTGCAAGTATATAATGTATCGCTGCACGCCGATCGGTTTTCCTTGACCTGTACCCAGGGTTTGCGTTCATCGAAGTATTTATTCGCAGAGCGAATGTGGGCGAAGATGAGATCCAGGGATTCCTTGAATCTAGCTTCCTCAATGCCTGTTCCAGATTGTTGGTAAAGTTCTTCGAGCGCCTCTCTCCACGTTGGATCCATGTGCCCGGCTGGAACGTGCGCATCGAGCGATTTCTGAATGAATGCGAGCGTACGGTTCACGAAATTGCCGAAGGCACCTAGCAACTCGCCGTTATGGCTATAAATGAACTCCCGCCAAGAGAAATCTGTATCTCGTCGCTCCGGACCATTAGCAATAAGGAAATAGCGAATAGAATCTGCTGAATACCGTTGCAGCATATCAGGTACCCATATCGCCCAATTCCGGCTCGTCGAGAACTTTCTTCCTTCAAGTGTCATGTATTCGCTCGAAATAATCCGATCCGGCAAATGGAGATCACCAACGCCTCGTAATAACGCCGGCCAAATAACGGAATGAAACGGTATGTTATCTTTGCCATGCACATAATAGGCGAGCACGTCCCCTTCTCCTTCGATCCAGTACGGTTCCCAGCGATTTCCGGTCTCGTTCGCCCACTGCTTACTCGCTGACAAATAGCCGCAGACTGCCTCGATCCAGACATAAATCTTCTTCTCTTCGAACCCTTGCACAGGAACCTCGATCCCCCAATCCAAATCTCTTGTTACGGCTCGATCCTGTAACCCTTCATTGAAGTACCGCTGCGTCATCTGCACCGCATTATCTCGCCATCCCGTGGCATGTTGGGCGTATAAGGTGAGCTCTTCTTGGAATTTCGAGAGCTCGAAATAATAATGCTCCGTTGCCCGCTCCACAGGGGAATTACCGCATAGCTTACAAGTTCGATCCAGCAAATCCGCTGGATCGAGCAGTGCCCCGCAGACATCGCATTGATCCCCTCTCGCAGTGCTGCCGCATACCGGACAAGTCCCTTCGACATATCGATCGGGCAGGAATCGATGATCCGTCTCACAGTAGGTCTGCTGGACCGTCTTTCGATACAGAATTCCTTTTCGCAGAAGTGCTAAGAATACCTCTTGCACAACATGATGATGACCAGCCTGATCTGTACGCGTATACCAGTCGTAAGAGACACTCAGCTTAGCGAAGCATTCAATGAATTGCCTGTGGTAACGATCGGCGATTACCTGCGGTTCTACGCCTTCCTTCGCCGCTTGCACCGCAATCGGCGTCCCATGGCAATCACTGCCCGATACATAAAGGACCTTCTTCCCCTTCGCACGGTAATAACGCGCGAGCACATCACCCGGCAGCAGGCTCGAGAGGCGCCCGAGGTGCAGATCACCGTTCGCATAAGGCCATGCCCCGCCAATAAATACATACTCCATCTTTCATCCTCCTTTTTCTTAGAAAACGCAAAAAAACCCTCATCCACAAAGGGACGAGAGTTCAACTCACGCGGTACCACCCAATTTCATTCCTGCCTTCCAGCAGTCACCTCTTCGGGTACTGCGCCAAGCAAGCAGCGGTTATACCCTAGCACAGTAACGGGTGCAGGACCCGGCGCAGCCTACATCCCCAAGCGGGGATTCGATGCGCAGCTCTGAGACCATATTCCCAAGGTTATTCCCTGCTCCTTCTCAGCTACCGGAGCTTTTCTGTAAGAGACATCGCCATTGGTACTCTTTCTCTTCTTCGCTTTTAGATTCATTTTCATTTATTGGAATATTAAGGTATTTATCTTATGAAGTCAAGTCTATTCATCATATTTTTACGATTCTAACGAATACAGAATTTTACACCGCGAATCTCAACGAGAATGGTATAATTCTTCATAACAATGTGATTATTGCAAAAAAGGAAGTGTTCCCTATGAATAACCTGATTATCTTGATCTTATTGGCATTCGTTGTGTTCATCATCGTCATCATTGCCAAACGTGGATCACAAAGACCGAGTGAAGGCAGTGAATATTCGAGCTCCCATTTCTATGCGGACTCTAGCAGTACGAACTTCGATCATAACCATAATAGCTCCCCAAATGATAGCGGCAGTTCACTGGGCCATAGCGACGGGGACAGCGGCAGTAGCGGAGATAGCGGCGGAAGCAGTGCAGATTAAATACAAAGAATGCCCTCCCCATGAGGGGTAAGGCGCTCCCATATTGCTATTGTCGGGCATTTCTAGGAGCTTGCCGATGGCAAACTCCTCTTATTTTCTCCGAACCCAGACATGCCGATAATCTACTTTCCCCCAAGCATTGAGCGATATCCCACCAAGCGATGGATGATGACTCGCCGTTTGCACATTATGATAGAGGAACAACAATTGGAGCTGATGCTTCAACGCTTTTTCAATTTCATGCAGCATCATCATTCTCTTATCTAAATTCTCCTCCAGGAGACACTTCGCAATCCCATGATTCACAACCAGAGCACCAGCGGGACTCAGATGATTGCGAATAAAACTCGTATCCATGGTGTACATCTCCATCAGCGTAATGTCCGACTGTTCCCCCAGCACCTCTCCCGCAAAGACCATATCTGCGGCAGCCAGCTTATCTTGGTTTGCTAGATCCCGGATGGGCACAACCACCACCTCGACTTGAATACCAATCCGCTTGCACGCTTCTTGAATCCACGCCGCACAACGCTCATTGCTTACCATCTCATACGTATATAACGTTATTCGCTCGCCTTGATAGCTCGAAGACCGGACAAGCTCCTTCGCGTACGACAGATGATATTCTGAGTGGAAGGACGGATCCCCTTGGTCCCGAATGAACCCTTCAGCCGGATACATCCGATGGCCACCCAAGTCAACAATCATCTGCTCCCGATCCAATCCAACATGAATCGCTTGGCGCAGCTGAGCATCCTGCAGCACCCCTTCCTTGGCTAGATTGAATGTGAGATAACTGCTTCCTTTCTCCAATTGATGAAGAAAAGGCTGGTCTCCCGCTGTAGGCTGAGCCTCATTATACAACAGCTGCGCATCCTGCTCCTTCACTTGTAGGAGCAAATCCCGCTCATAATTCGGCCATACCCACATTTCAATCCGATCCAAATGCGGGCACCCTTCGAAATAGCTCTCATACGATTCAAGCACCATCTTCGATGCATTGTTCTCCACCATTCGAAAAGGGCCTGTCCCCACTGGCATAGCCGCAAGGTCCTCGGCACCCTGCTCGTCATATCGATCTTCCGGAACAATCGAATACCGCTCCGTACAAATAAAACGATCGAAAATCGCATTTGACGTATTCAATAGAAACTCGATGCAATAGTCGCTGATAACCGTAATCTTCTGAATCATCGCTGGAATCCATTCCGCTGGCGCCTCCGTCTGAATCCGGTGAAACGTATAAGCAACATCGCGAGCCGTCATCCGCTTCCCATGATGGAATCGAACCCCTTTGCGCAGATAGAAGGTCCATCGTATCTTCGCCGCATCGCATTCCCAAGCGTGTGCGAGCTCCGGAACGATTCGCTGCTCTTTACTCGAATAAGACACGAGCGTGTTGAAAATCTGCCTCATCCAGTGTGCCTCTGTACGACGAATCACATGAGCAGGATCGAGGTCGAGCACCGGACGGTAAAAAGGAAACCGCAGCACATCCTTCGCATCCGAATCCTGACGAACTCCGAATTGTGTCGAGATCCATGTGGTCACCTCATCTTTGAGATCCTGATTATCGTGCGAATCCAGCATGCGCCACGCCTCTTGGATATGTTCGTTCAGCACGAGTGACTTGATTCTCTCCAACAGCACTTTACGGTAGGAGGTGTGGAAAATAAGACGGGACAAGTTGCCGCGCCCACGTCCTGCATGCCATTCCACGTCCCCCTGCTCCTCCATCCGACGCAGCACCAATTGTGCATTACGACGCGTGCAATCCCATAAACCCGTTAGGTCATCCATCGATAGCGACACGGCTTGCCCATCAGGAATTGCAGCATAGTGCTCACGCAATTTCACGAAATACACTTCAACTTCCATCCGTTCTTCCCTCCAAAAAGGCGAAATAGGATGCATACCCTTTTCGCTTTTTCTTCTTCTTTTTCAAAAGTATAATGGGGTTCATTCCCACAGTAAAGAGGAGGATGCAAGAGCGATGCAGCGAACGAATGCAACAACTCAAATAGCCCTACCAACAAAATCATCGATCTGGATGCACCCGAACTTCCTGGTTCTATTCATCTCGGGGGCCATGATCACCTTCGGTAATAAAATCTATGAGCTGGCACTGCCTCTCATTCTCTATCAATGGACTTCATCCTCGGTAGCGATGTCGACGATGCGCGGCATTGAATTTCTGCCGAATCTCTTACTCGCCATGTTCATCGGTGTCCTCGTCGACCGTGTCCGCAAGAAACAGTGGTCCTTATGGGCTGTGCTGTTCCAAGTGATCATCCTGTTCTTACTCTACTTCCTATCGATTCGCAGTGAGCCTTCGATGGCGATCTTCTATATCGGTGGATTCCTGCTCATGACATGCAATTATGCCGTGGGCAATGCCCGTGTTGGTATGGTCAAACACACCTTGCCGAATGAAATGCTGACCTCCGCGAATGCTTCATTCAATTTCATTACGACGCTCATCGGCATTATGGGACCTGCGTTAACCGGACTGGTACTCATGCTGCCACGGCTGCAGGATAGTCTCTTTCTAACAGGACTCTTATTTATGATCGGGTTCATCACCCTCTTATTCCTTCGATCGGAAGAGATCATCACACCGCCGAAGCAGCAAGGGTTCTGGCGAGAACTCCATGCGGGCTGGGTCGAATTGCGCAGCAATCGTCTGCTGTGGCTCATCACGTTGACCGTCATCTTCTTGAACTCTACATCAGGCATGGTCGATACGACGATCATCTTCTTCGCGAAGGATACCCTCAAACTTGCGAATTTCGAGCTCGGACTTGTCCTCTCAGCTGCCGGAGCTGGCGGACTCATTGGAAGCTTCTTGCTAAAGCCGCTGCGGAGGCGATTCGAAGCTGGGGTCATCGTGACCTTGACTACCCTATTCGTCGGGTTTACGTATGGAATGCTCTATGCCGCACATTCGGGAATTTGGCTTGCTGCAGCACTCTTCTTCAACGGGCTCTTCGAGACGATCAGCACAGTTAGTATATGGACCTTCCGTCAAGAGACGACCCCGCATCACCTCATCGGACGGATCAGCGGGATTACGGGATCACTCTTCAAGCTAGGCATGCCGTTCGCCATATTCGCTGCCGGATGGATTTCTGAACTCGCGAACCCGGCTGTCGTATTCGGAATTGCGATGCTCGGGAATCTGGTCATTTTCTTATGCTGCCGATTTAGTTCATTATGGGTCAAGAGAACCTCGAGTCGATAACAGAACGGATGCAGTCCGAAGAGGCTCATGCACTGCTACATGGCCTCTCAACGTTCATTTTATAGATTTTCTAGATCCCTGATGAGAGATCCTGTACACATACACCTGACTGCGGCTCCTGTCTTGCCCAAGCATCCATCCATTGAATGACTTCCAGCCGCTTCGCCCAAGAGTTTTTCAAGCCTTTGAACAAATCTGCATACTTACAACCCGCTATGATTCTGTGGCTAGCAATCCAAGCTTCGCGCGGCAATCGGAATAAAGCAGCTATAATCAATCGTTCCTGCAATGTCAATGGATTCATCTTCTGATAGCCCTGCAGGAAGGCAGAAATGTGTGGGATCGAGAAGTCCATGATGTTATTAAGCGTCTTTGCAACTTCATAATACGCCGAGCCTCGTACCGTAAATTCCCAATCAACCAAATACACTTCATTGGATCCTACAATCACGTTCGGCTTCGTTACATCCCCGTGAATAAGGGATATGTTGCGAAGCGCCCTCCTCACATCTGGCTGACGTAATAGACGCCATGCCTCCTCTGCCAGCACACGACACCGATCTCCTTCATCTCTGAACCATTTGCCAACTCCGTTCGATTTCTTCTTAAGTACTGGCAATCGATGGACGAACATCTTATGCTGCAGCTTGAAGCGATCACATTCTCGAAACGGTAAGGAAGATGATTTGGAGACAAACTGTTTTGTGAGATGATGCAATCTCCCCAGCACTTCACCCAGTCTTTCATACTCTTGCTCGTTCCTATCTAACCGATTACCTTCGATCCATTCGGATACATAATACAACTTCCCCTTATAGCTTACCCCGTACTTTCCTTTCCTTGTGGTGTACCATAGGGGCATATGGTGAAAATCATTTTCCCGCAGCCATAACAAGCGGGAATGTACTTGTGCCAACCTAGTTTTCAATCCCTTGAAAGGTTTCAAGAAGACCGTTCCATTCGAGGTCACGACATGATAACCAGCTGAGCTATTATATAACGAGCGGCAAGAATGAACGGAACGCACATGTAGACCATACTGCAGCATGATGGAGCTTATTTCCCGTTTCGTCGTTGATCGAACCATGAATTAACCTTCTTCCCACTCCGATGATTGGGTGTGATCCTGTATAGAACTGCTTAGTTAAGTTTATGTCATCCGATCCCTAATGGATAAGATTATGCAGCAAATTGGGTCATCGACGAGTGCTCCTACAACAACAAAGCCAGTCGAACCTCTGGTTAAAGAGATTGACTGGCTCTGATTCTATCACTTGGGTTCTACATGTAATGACTAGTCCTCGTATCCCGCGAGACCTTTGTCCATCAAGTACTCCATCTCAAGGTCCAAGATTGTCTCGACTTGAAGTTCGTTCAATTTCACATCGGGACGGCTCATCACATAATCAACGAGGTCGTCGCTATCAATATCCACCTCGCCGCGTGCATTAGGCTTGGCGCTATTAATAAATTTCTGCGCGTGCTTCAGCACAACGTCGACCCATTTCGGATCGACTTTGGACTTGCTCGCAATGTATTGAATCAATTCTTGCTCATTTACTTTACTCATGGTGTATTCATTCTCCTTCAAGCCATTCATTCCTACAACTGTACAGTCCAGCCGAACGGATCCTCGAGCTCGCCCTTCTGAATACCTGTCAACGCATCATAGATCTTCTTCGATAGTTCACCTGTCGCACCATCGCCGATGACAAGCTTCTCCTCATTCCAATGCAAGGAACCGATCGGGGAGATAACCGCCGCCGTTCCTGTCCCAAATGCTTCGATGAGGGAGCCGTTCTGATGCGCTTCAACCAATTCATCAATTGAAATCCGGCGCTCTTCCACCGTTACATTCCAGTGGTTCAAGAGCTGAAGAACTGTGTCACGCGTAATCCCTTCAAGAATACTGCCGTTAATCGCTGGCGTAATGACTTTGTCGCCGATACGGAAGAACACGTTCATGCTGCCCACTTCTTCAATGTACTTGCGATGAACGCCGTCAAGCCATAGCACTTGAGAATAACCAAGCGCTGTTGCGCCTTCTTGTGCTTTGAGCCCCGCTGCGTAGTTCCCTGCCGTCTTCGCATTTCCGACGCCGCCTGCTACCGCACGGACATATTCCGATTCCACATGAATGCTGACAGGGTTAATGCCCTCTGCATAATACGAACCTACTGGCGAGAGGATGATCATGAATTTGTATTGACGAGACGGCGCTACGCCAAGCGATCCTTCCGTCGAGATAATGAACGGACGAATGTAGAGTGAAGTTCCTTCCGCATGAGGAATCCAATCTTGATCCACTTCAATCAGCGACTTGAGTGCCTGAAGCGCAAGCTCCTCATCCAGTGCAGGAATGCTGAGGCGGTCATTCGATTTGTTCAGACGTTTGAAATTGCTAGTAGGACGGAACAACAGAATTCTTCCATCCTTCGTGCGGTAAGCCTTCAATCCCTCGAACACCGTCTGTCCATAATGGAACACCTTCGATGCCGGATCGAGTGTGATCGGTTGATATGGAACGACGCGCGGGTCATACCATCCTTTAGCCGCATCATAATCCATTATAAACATATGGTCCGTAAAATATTTACCGAATCCGAGCTGATCGTCTTGCGGTCTTGCCTTCGGCGAGGTTGTGCGCTCGATCTTGATTGCGTCTAACATCTTCTTTCATCCCTTTGCTGTAGATTCATTTATTTGTATGATACCAAGAATTCCGATAGATTGAAAATACTAGATCTTAATTTGGATCAATACCTGGCCTTCTTCATACGTAAAATGAATGCTTCCCTTGTACTTATCCACGGTATTCAGGACGATCAACAGGCCGTTCCCGCGTAAATCTTGCGCATTCTCCTTGGTGGTATAGCCGTATTGGAAAAAATTCTTCTGCTCGCCTGCCGTCAGCTCCGCCGGATTCTGTACAGCGAATACATATTTCTCCCCATCATTGCGGCAAGTCACATGAATCAGCTTTGGCAGCTCCCCCTCATACAATTCCAAGGCTTCAATCGCATTATCCAACAAATTCGAAAAAATCTTAACAAGATCCATCGATTCAACTAAGCGGTATTCATCTTGATCCGCATCGAATTCCATATGAATGCCGCGCGATTTCGCAAGCTCCCATTTGCTCTGGAACAACACCATTAGAATTGGATTCTTAATCCGTACCGTCCAATCCAGTACTTTCGTATCAATGCTTAGATTTCGCAAGTAAGACTGTGCCTGATCTACATAATTCATCTGGAGTAGTCCGCTAATGACCTGAAAGTGGTTCAACAAATCATGCCTGCTGGACTTAATTGTGCCGATCACTTTGCCAAGCTCCGAAATGTAGAGCTGTTCTGATTCTTGCAGACTTCGGCGAAGACGCAATCGGTACCATTTGTTCAGCATAAAGATGGCCGTGAGTAACGTTAGCGCAAATAAGACGTCGATCCCGAAAATAAATGGATTTCCACGCATCACTTCGTTACTCGCATATTCTAAATCCCGAGCGTCAATATCAATGCCAATCACACCAAGGAGCGAACCATCTTGATCATGTAAGGGAACGCCAACCGATAGGTACGATTCTTCCATGCCGTCGTTGTCTACTGTCATAATGCCCGTATAATAGGACTTCCCTCGCTTCGCTTGGTTAACCTGTGCTGGAGGCACCGTACAAGGGGCACCCACAGGCAGATCAACGGCATCTGGCGGATGGGAAGAGATCAGCACCTTCGATACATCACTCTCATCCAGCGTTAATATGTAGACATACCTCGCATGAATACGCTGGCGGTATTCTTCGAGATAGGCTTTGATTTCCATGCGAGCCTCTTCCCTGTGGCTCTTACGGTACTCGTCGACATGCGTACGGTCGATTCCATTCTTAATATCTTCAGCAAACGCAAGATACTGTTTGGCAAGCGCCACTTCAGACGATTTATTCGTAGCGAAGTATGAGAGATAGAGTCTAGCGCTAATCAGCGCGCCGACGACCACACAAGAGACAATGACGAAATATAGCAACCTTTTTTTGAGGTAGACCTTGCTGCTTTTCATGCTTTCAACCCTTTACAAATTCGACATGCTTCTTCAAATTCTACAAGTCTCGTCCAAGCCTGTAAACCGCTAGCGGCTAAAGATTAGCTTAAGATGCGGGCTTAAATTCCCTGATCTCCACATGCAATTCCATTTCATTGCAGACATTTCCATTTTTATGTGCTATATTGGTTTTACAATTGTTTTTGAATTAAGTTACCTTATTCATAACACAGATGTAGATAGGATGGTGGATTCTTTGCCAAGGCAGCAGGTCAAAGTAGGCGTACCTCGTGAAGAAGGTCAATTGCACATCACTTTCGGGAAAGGCGGGGCGAGAGAAGGTGCGGGGCGTAAAGGGATTGGTCTAACGAAGAAAATATCGCTGACCTTGCCCGAACAGCTCTGGGACGACCTCGAAGCCGCATGCCGGTCGAAGCAAATTTCCCGTTCCGAGCTGATCCGGCAGATCATCTTGGCTCATGATCCAGTCGCTCCAGCCAGACAGGAAGAGGCATTGCATGAAGGTTAGAACGACGCGCGATCACTTGCTTCATGCCCTTGGACAGGTAGTCAGAACGGTATCGCCGACGCCGTCCATGCCTATCCTATCGGGGATTTTACTAACCGCACACCATCAGGGTCTACACCTCCGTGTCAGTGACTCGAAGATTACTATTCAAGTTGAACTACCGCTGCATGAAGCAAATCTCCAGATCGAGCAAGTCGGCAGTATCGTTGTGCCTGCGAAGTATTTGTTCGAAATCGTACGCAAACTGCCCCTAGGCGCTGTCATGCTCGAGCTCACAGGTCCTCTCCTGCTTGCCGTTCGCTCCGAACGAGCGATATACCGATTATCCGGGATGGAAGCCAATGAATTTCCAGAAGTGCCTGATATCCATAGCGATCAGACTTTCCGATTATCTTCAATCCAGCTGCAAAAGATCATTCTGCAAGTGGCCTTCGCCGTCTCTCCTTCTGAACAAAGGCCCGTTCTCACAGGCGTGTCTCTAGCGTGGGATCATCACCATGCAGACCAGATTCGGCTGCTGGCCACAGACGGGGTACGCTTCGCTTCACTCCTCACGAACATCGAGAGAATCAATGCCGCTCCGCCACACGCGATCATCATACCGGGGCGCAGCTTAACGGAATTATCCCGTATCCTTCCGGATGATGAGACATCCGTAGACATTCAGATCGACAATCGCCAAGTGTTATTTCGTACGCGTCAGCTTGCCTTCTACTCGGCTTTGATTGAGGGAACCTACCCTTCCATTGATCCGGACGCTTTTGCCATTCATACCACACACCTTGTCTTGCACACGGAAGATTTGCTTCAAGCGCTTGAGCGTGTCACTATTCTGGCAGGGGATGGTCATATCGTCCGGTTAGAGACGTTAGATAAAAGGCTGACATTGTTCTCTAGCACGGAGCAAATCGGCGATGTGAACGAGCAATGGGAGGCTGTGCGGAAACAGGGAGAAGACATTCGTATTGCATTCAACAGCAAATATATGCGGGATATTCTTCGGACGATGGCTTGCGAGGACGTATCTCTTAAATTCCAAGGGAAATGGAGCCCTATCCGGATTGAACCGTTAGAAGAGGATGAGACATCCACGGCGACCTACATCCTAACCCCAGTACGAACGCATGAAGCATGACAACGAAGGGATGCCCACAAACGTAGGGCATCCCTTCGTGTCCTTAATGGACGGCGATATAAATCTCGACAACCGCATGATTCGGATCGAATTGCGCGGTTCGATACAGCTCGAAATCACCGGTATAGGTCCGTGTGATCTCTGAAGTCTGGAAGAATGTCCAGATTTCCTGCCATGCTGCGGGTACGACTTCATGGAAAGGACCCGGCTGGGTCGTGAATATCACATACTTGGCAGCAGGAACATGCGCTTCACATAGTCCCTCAGGTAGCATAGCGCCGTCGCCCTTCTCATGGCCAAGCAGCAACGTATACGTACCTGACGCATCACTCTCATAGTCGGTATATAACGCGTACAGCAGCTCAGAGTTGTTCGATTGGACCTGTGATAGGATTGACGATTGGAAGTAGGTCTCCCACAGTTTCGGAATGAGCCCGTCTGGTCCCGCTTCCGCTGCATTCGTCGTTCGTGCGCTAATCCCGATCAGATCGAAGGCTGGGCGCTGGATTTCAATACGTTGGTTCATAACAATTTCCTCATTTCCATCGGTTAATACCTTTATTGTACCAAGGAAAATTGGACAGCTATCTGTCTAGTTATCAGCAGCTGAGAAATACTGCTGTGTTAAATTGATCTCTTTGTCATTGACCAGGGCAACAGCTTGCGCACCGTTCGGCCATTGATTGTCTGATATTGTAACGTTTTTACACGCCTTAAGCTCTATTGGATATTGCATAACATGATGCGGCGGATAAGAGTCGCTTTTTTCGATGACATTGTTTACGAAGCGGATCCCGTCGACAGAGTGACCGTTCACAATTCCAACATCGAACGTGACGAATCGATTATTTTCAATCGAAATATGACGATGGTAGCATTGCTCGTAGGCTTCCGGATGTTCAATTTCGGGATCGATGTCGATGACGGCACGCCCCCAATCCGGGCAGCAGTAATTGCAATCCATAAATTCATTGTTGCGAATCATGATCTGCTTCACGTCTCCGGACTCGAACCAATAATTGGCATCACCGGATATTTTGATGCCTGCTCCAGGGGTGCTGATTGTATTATGCTCAAGCAGCACGTCGCCTGCTGTGGTGATCAAAAACCCGCGTGCGCGGTTTGCCCTAACCGTGGTATGTGTAACAGTTAAATCGGGATTCGAAGATGTATTCCCGACGGCATCATGGATCTGAACACCTTCCGGCAGCGGCTGTTCAAATGTAAGGATAATATAATCTTTATTTAATTCGTTCACGTCTTTAACCTTTAAGCTTGCATACGTCAGTAGGGATTCGCGTCGCACGAATTCGATTTGATCTCCGGGTTCAGCGATTTTGATCCCCTTGGACATCCCATGAGCGAGTTCGACTACTAGCTGATCGTTACCAAGTTTCTCTGTTATTCTGGCATAAATACCATGCACATTGCATGGATCGTCCAGTTGATTCTCGAACAGACAGTGGTCGATCGTGATCTGACCGCGGCAAAATACAAAGTGAGTGGCATCCGCCGTCGCAGTTATCATACGATCCGATCCAGGTCTACGCATAACGTTAAAGTCGTGCAGTCGTATATTTCTGCACCATTGTGCAAGCAGTCCCATGCCCGGCGCATGGTGCACGTTAATGGACTCCAAGATGACGTTCTCCCCGCCATTGACGAAAAAAGCCGGATTCTCTCTTCTTCCGAAACGCATGACAATGACATTGCCGATCTGCGGCAGTTGTTGTATGCTGTCGCCTCGATACGTAATAACACCTGGACGCGACTCTTCGACATGCACCTTGCGGTAGTTCCCCCAACTTATTCTATCGCCGCTTTGGTAGGCAGGCGCTTTTGTGCGTTGATCGAATTCGTTCAGGCCCCATACCTTTTCAGGTTTTCCGCCAAAGTGGAACCAAACCGCATTGCTATCGATTTTATAGTTCGTCCCTTCCGATAATTGAATGTCGAATGAATGATTGTCGGCGCGGGAGACCGTCCCTTGGGCAAACATGGGGTCTTCCCAATCGATCACGAGGTTCCGAATCGTCACGTCATGGCAGTGATCGATAACAAATGGAATCATCGGACCATGAAATATAAATTCAGAGCCTTGTCCGTCGATCGTAAGAACGTTCCGATCCGTCAGATGAAAAGCAATTCGACGCAATCCCTCTTGATCGTGGTTCGAAATGAACAGCTGCTTCTCCGCAGCTCTGTCGGGCCAAAAATGATAGATTCCTCGCGGGAAAACAAGCGTTGCGCCTTCCATCTCCTTGCAATATTCCAGTGCAGACCTAAGGGCCAACGTGTTATCGAAGCCTTGCTCAGGCTTCATTCCAAACTGCTCCATCGATATAAACATATTCATCCTCCTCGTAGTTACTCGGGTGGTCTCTACTTCCCGTTACGATACTCTTGTGGGGTAACATCGTTACACTTCTTGAAAAACCGCATAAAAGCAAGTCCGGAGAGATAACCTACCGCTTTGGCAATATCCTGGGTTTTCATGTTCGTTTCCCTTAATAGCTTTTTTGCCTTTTCGTTGCGAACCGAAGCAATGTACTCCGATATGCCGATACCTGTGACATTTTTATACATGCGGGATAAATAAGAGGCATTCAAATGAACCTGTTCGGCAAGGTCTGTTAGTGATATATTGCCGGCTATATTGGCATGAATGTATTCGCGCACTTTATCGATGATAATATGCGAGCTTTTATCCTTATCGTTTTTTTGGCAATCGAATATACATTCCGCCAATCGCTTGAAATATGCAATCAATTCCACCCACGAAATAATATGGCTTGTGTCGAACAGCTTGCCGATCGGCACCTGCTCAACCACTTTGCGCATAAGACCATGCCTGTTCATATAGGACATGAATATCGATGCAAGGGAATGATAGATTTCCATTTTGAGGTAATCATTGCATTCGTCCTCCGCGAGGCTGTCTAGCACTTCCTTCAGGACGCTCGTAAACTGCTCTTCACCGCCATTTTCAAGATGGAAGTTCATGAGCTGAAATTTTCTTTGCAACGAAAATCCGATGACTTTGTTTGCGCTTGCGGTCTCCATCTCCAATATGGGGGAATGATTTCCTTCAACCAGCAGCACTTCACATTGTAAGCCGATTTCTTGCGCCAACAACGACAGAAATCGATCGAATTTCTCGGAGATCCCCGTCCACTCGCACGACTGCTCGCTTAATACAAAAGAAACGGGCAATCGCAGCAAATCCCGGCACGCATTCTGTATCGTTTCCAACGTTCCTTTAACAAAATAGAACGTACGCTGCCAAACTTCGTCTTCTGCAAGGGACGCTTCCAATTTATTGGGCTGAATGAAGCATATCATTTTGGATTGTTCGTACACGACCGAGATGAATTTTGCACCCTCGCCTAAACATTCCTCCATAATGTTCTGTACGGCGAAGATGAGCAGCTCTTGCTCGGGTCTCATCGAGATATTGCGCCAGCTGTCAATGCGGGCAATCAAAAGAAATACAGGGAAGCCGCTATGTAATGGCACACCCATCTCAGCAAAATCTTGTTCGATGCGAGCACAATCTTTTGATTTTCCGTGCACCAGCGAGAGCATATATTCCTTCTGCAACGTCGGAACAGCTAACCTCATGTGCCGTTCCGCTTTCTCGATAAGCTTCTTCGAAGTAAATTCTTCCTCGATGCATTGAATGGCCCTTAATACGACTTGAACGATTTTTGTCTGCTCTTCCGTTTTCAAAATGTAGTCGAACGCACCCAGACTTAACGCGCTTTGCACATAATCAAAATCGTTATAGCTGGTCAAAAAGATGACTTTGCAGTTCGGCCACTGCGCTTTAATTTCTTGCAGCAGGGCAATACCTTCCATATGGGGCATCTTGATGTCAGACAGGACGATGTCAATTTTATGCTTCATTAGGGTTTCGAGCGCTTCCATTCCAGAATAGGCCTTATAGATTTCAACATCTAGCGGTACTTCCTCGAGAAGCGACTCAGATAAATTATCAACAATAATCGGAACGTCATCTACGATCAATAGACGATGCATGTTCAATCTCCCCTTGAATCGTGAATAGGTTCTTTTTAAAGAGAATTCGTACCCATAGACCGCCCAAGCTCGATCTACTCAGTGTAATTCCGCTGTCCTGCCCGAACTTTAATTGGATGCGCCTATGTACGTTGTTTAGACCTGATATATCTTCGTTGGCGCCTGGTGTTCTTAGAACCCGCTCTTGCAGCTCAGCGATGTCGTCATCCGTTAACATATCTCCGTTATCCTCAACATGAATCGTAATGGAGGTTTCGTCTTCGTTGACTCGAATGAGAAGCTTACCTCCCGAATGTTTATGGCTGAACGCATATTTATACGCATTTTCAATCACAGGCTGTACAATCAACCTCGGAACGATTAAGGACTGACTGAACGAAACTTGCTCCGGAAAAGTAACATCAACACGGTCCGTGAAACAAATTTTTTGAATATCGACGTACGTTTGGCTATGGTTAATTTCTGTCTCTAACGGTATTTCGTCGGCACCGTCCCGGGTCATAAGCTGAAAGTATTGCCCGACAGACAGCGAGAAACGGTAAGCAGTTTCCATATCTCCCGATAGAATCAGCTGATTGAGAACGAACAGACAATTGTATAGAAAATGTGGATTAATTTGCGACTGTAGCCGCTTCAATTCATGGCGCTGACTAATAATTTTCTGGTGATACACTTCCGAGATGAGCTCATCCAATCTTTCAACCATATCGTTATAGCCTTGATATAAATAAGCGAACTCGTCATTACGGCGCGGTACTTCGATCGGCTGCAAATGACCGGTCTTCGTGCGCTTGAACGTGACGACCAGTTTTTTAAGCGGCTTGTGAATGATACGGTAGATCGAATAAGAAAAGAGGACGATCAGTATGAGCGACACGGCAATGAGTATCCACAGCTTTATTTCGTACTTTCTAAGTTCCCCCAGCAAGCTGCTTTCCGGGATAAAAGTTACCATGTACATCCCCAGTGTAGGAGACAGACGATACGCAAGCATATATCGCTCTTTATGGTAGGTAATATATTCGATTCCCTCAGCAGCTTTCCATTGCTGAAGATGGCTTTGCAGCCATTGGGTCCGTTCCGGATCGTTTCCTGTAGAGACGAAGGATCCTTCAAAAAAACCGACAAGCTCGGTGCTTATTCCTATCGAGTGAGGGGTGTCGGATAACAAATTCCGAAGTTCAGGCAATGAAAGCTCGACACTTTGCACAAACAGCGGACGATTGTTCAGAGCCCCGCCGTACCGGAAACGAATCCAGAGACGCCCGTCCCAGGACACCAAGGATCCTTCATGGTCGTAAAAACTCGCCATCGCTTTATATTCCGGTTCATTGATAGAGGTTTGGTACTGCGAGCTCAAGATGGTCCGGTTAATGGAAGGAATATAGGTTTTCACCTCCGAAATAAACGGACTTGATTGCTTTACAAGCTTGAGTCTTCGTTGAATCGACTGTATTTTCTCGATTTTCTCATAGTCGTCCAATTCATTTCCATTTGCAGCCAATATTAGCAGATCCTTATCCAATACGAATTCCGGCAGCAGCCGCAGAATCCGTTCGCTCTCAATTTCCAACAAATGCTGGACATTCATATTGCTGTTCAGAATCGACTCCGAAATTTTATTCTTCAGATCTTCTTTGCCGTTATTGACGAAATCAAGCATGATAAGAAACAAGGGAGTCAATATCATGATAAAGGCTAATATTAGGCGCAAAAGTAAGGGTGACGATCTGCGAAGTCCAAGCACCCAAAATCACTCTCCTTGTTTCATACACATGTTATCTGTTATTCTTTGACACTACCCATGACAATACCTTTCACGAAGAAACGCTGCAGGAACGGATAGACGAGCAAAATCGGCAGGGCTGCAACATAGATTTGAGCAGCATTACTTGTGCGATCGGACATATTGAGCAGCAGCTCAGCTTCTTGAGCCGATAAAAACCGCGGGTCTTTGCTGATGATGATCGTCTGCAAAAAGGTTTGCATCGGGTAGTTGTCCGGGTTATTCATCAGAATTAAACCATCGAACCAGCTGTTCCAATGCCCTACCATACTGAACAGCGTAATCGTCGCCAGGGCCGGAAGCGAGAGCGGTACGTAGAATTTCCATAAAATCATCATGTGTCCGGCTCCATCCATGCGGGCCGATTCTTCCAGCTCTTTCGGCAAGCTGCGAAAAAAATTAAGAAGTAAAATAACGTTAAATACAGGTACAGCCGAAGGAAGGACAAGCGCCCAGATCGTATCCATCAGCCCCGTTGCCTTGACCGTCATAAACCATGGAATCAGTCCGCCGCTGAACAATATCGTAATAACGAATATCCAGACATATACCGTCCGAGCACGAAAATAGGACGAATCTTTGGATAGCGGATAAGCAGCTGTAATCGTCAGCAGCAAGTTAATTGACGTTCCAAGCAATACGCGTTTGACGGATACCCAAAAGGCTGTAAAGTATTGTGGTTTATTAAATATATTCTCATAGGCCGCCGTTGTAAAATCAACCGGCCAAAGCTTCACAACTCCGGCCGACGCCGCAGCCCCCGAACTCAGGGATACCGCGAAAATATGAACCAGCGGCAGCACACAGAGAAGAGAAAGCGCCATCAAGAAGGTATAATTGCAGACAACGAATATTTTTCTGCTGATAGAAGTGTGGAAAACCATGTTTGACTCCCCTCCGGGTTAAAAAATGCGGTAGTTGGCGAAACGGTACGCCAAAAAATAAGAACATGCGATCAGAATGAGAGAGACGGTGGACTTCAACAGCCCAACTGCCGTCGCAAGTCCGTATTGCGCTTGTAAAATGCCGAGACGATAGACAAGCGTGTCGACAATGTCACCGCTTTCATAGACAGGCGTGCTGTACAAGTTAAAAATCTGATCGAAGCCCGCATTGAGCACATTCCCGATACTCAGCGTTACCATAAGAATGGCGATTGGCATGATGCCGGGCAGTGTCACGTGCCACGCTTGTCGAAGACGATTGGCTCCATCGATGCTCGCAGCTTCATATAATGTAGGGCTAATTCCCGTTAGCGCCGCTAAATATACGATCGTATTGAATCCGAACTCTTTCCACACATCGGAGGACACCAGAATGAACTGGAACCAGTTGTTGTCTCCAAGAAAGAAGATTGGCTGAATACCAAAGACGCCGAGAGCTTGATTGACTAATCCGTTCGACGGCGACAATAGATCGATCAGAATGCCGCCTAAGATAACCCAGGATAGAAAATGAGGCAAATACACAAGGGTTTGAAATGTTCTTTTAAACATGGATTTTCTAACTTCATTCAGAAGTAAAGCAATGACAATCGGTACAATGAGACCTGCGACAATTTTCATGGATGCGATACTCAGCGTATTGATGATGACTCTCTGTGTATCAGGCAAATAAAATAAATATTTAAAATTCCTCAATCCAACCCATGGAGACCCGAATAATCCTTTGGTGGGAATGTATTTCTCAAAGGCTATCATGATTCCTGCCATTGGCCAGTAGCTATAGACGGCTAATATCGCCAAGCTTGGCAGCAGCATGAGATGCAAAGGCAAACGTTCGCTTCGTAGAAATTTCTGCATGTCTTAAGGAACCTCCGTCCATAAATGTCCATGATGGATTGAAGTGCTCTGGATGCGAATCTTTTTTCGCTTCCCGAGCACTTCCTTTCAGAGCTATTTTTTTACTGTTGCATACCATTCGTTGGCTTCATTCGTCATTTGTTCGCCGCCAAGCTTCTTCCATTCCTCTACGAATTTGTCGAATTCGTCCACCGATACTTTGTTCATAATAATTTTGGTGAAGGTTTCCCTCGTTTTTTCTTCCAGAATCCCTTGCATTTCGAGCATTGCCGGTGTTAGTGTACCGTAAAACTCATCGACTTGGTACCGCTTCTCACGATCATACTGGTCCATGATCGCAAACGATCCGCCCGGCTTAGAGATCGCCCATTCGTTCCACATGCTCAGGTCTCCGGCCAAATATTTCTCTACGCGTTTGTAACGGGAATTGATTTCAGGATTCGATCCAAGCAGCGACGGGTCTTTCGCCTCGATGGCTTTCGGGAGCAGCCTTCCTGCAGGGAGATTTTCATCTTGAGCAAAAAAGACAGTCGGATTAATCTTCCACAGCAACGCGCTTTTATCGACACCCGATTTTCCGAACATGTACACTTTATTGGCGTCGGTCAAATTCGTCTGAGCTTCAATCCACTTATTGATTATTTTCATAACAGCTTCAGGATGCTTCGCTTTTTTGGATACAACGATATAATTGCCTACTCCGATACCTGTAGCGGTCTTCGCCGGTTTATCGTCTATCGATACAATCGGATAGGCTTCCCAGTCTTGGACGAGCTTCCCGTTCTGCACTGCGGCAGTCTGAAGAGGCCAAATGCTTTGCCAGAACGCGCCGTAGGCGATCCCGATCTTGCCCGCAACGACAAGCTCGTTTTCTTTATCCGCATCTTTTACGGCAAATTCGGGATCGATCATTCCGGCTTTGTACATGTCCTGTAATTGCTTGAGCGCCTGCTTCATTTCCGGCATAATGGTGCCATACATTAGCTTGCCTGAGGAATCTTGGACCCAATTGCCCGGATAGGCATGATAACCGTTGAAGAAGCCTTGCAGATCAAATGCACCGTTGTTTATATATGAACTGTTTAAAGCAAATGCATAGGTCTTGCCGGTTCCGCCAGGATCTTGTTTTACGAATTCATCGGCGATCTTGATGACGTCCTGCATCGTTTGCGGCTTAGGTAAGCCAAGCTTCTCCAGCCAGTCCTTGCGAATCCACAAATAGCTGGAAGAGTTATAAGGATTGTCTGTTCCCGGGATAGCCATTAAGCGGTTGTCGAAGGTGGCGGTGCTCAGCTGGCGTCCTCCGTCAAGATGAAACCTTTCCTTCGTCGCCTTAGTTGCATAATTATCGAAAATATCTGTTAGATCAGCGATCATATCTGCTTCCTGTAATTGCTGCAATTCACTTGCAGAAACCCAGCAAAAGTCTGGGATGTCATTCGAGGCAATGCTGATTTTCAGCTTTTCTGAATATTTGTCGGAGACCCAACTGTTCTTAATTTTAATACCGAGATCCTTCTCATAGGCATCATAAACTGCATTCTTATCGATAGTTTCGCCTTCGTCAAATTTAATGTTGCTGACGGAACGTATCGTGGTCAACTCAATTGGCGGATCATACTTGGCCATCGGGTCGGCAGGAGCTGCCTCCGTGTTTTCAGTTGGCGCAGACGATTCGCTCTGCTGCTGATTCGAGGAATTACCGCTGCAAGCTGTCATGAAGCCTAATGTAGATACGAGTACAATGGACAAACCCATTTTTAACAATCTCATCTTCATGGCAAAGATCCCCCCAATATTCATTTGCACTTTATGAAAGAAACCGGTTTCTTTGTCTTAATTATATTCGCGGAGTAAATTATCTCACAATATACGCATTTTTACTTTGCTATATCCTGCTTTACCATTTCAGCAATAGGGCGAGAATCCGTCAGCAAGAGCGAAGTTCTTGTGGGATCAAAAAAATGGTTGAGCATGCGCATGACGCATCTCAACCATTCTCACATCCTCGATAGAGGATTTCTCTCGTATAGCGATCTGTCTAGTTCGAATATCGCTCGATAATTTGCCTTGCCCGGCGGACAACTTCCTTCGCGACGGCAGGCGGCTGCTCGACGCGAACAAGATGGCCGAAGCTCAGCAGCATGCCGTAGAACCATTCATCATCGCTGAAATACCCTTCCACCCGCACAGAACCGTCCGTGCCGATCAGCACTTGTCCGGGGTCGAACGTCTCTTCCACCCGATAGCGTACCTGCGGGGAGAAGCTTAGCGTGATGGTCTTCTCTTCTTCCCGGCTCCACGTAGACTCCCAAGCATATCCTTCCATGGATGGTGCCTCCCGACGGTCGAATGCTTGCGATTGAAGCGTGAGATCATAAATGCGAGATAGTCGGAAGACGCGGAACTCCTCGCGCAGCTGACAATACGCTTGCAGATACCATACATTGCCCTTGAGAATCAGCGAGGCAGGCTCGGCATCCCGTTCACTCTCTTCCCCATGCATGTTCATATAGCGGAAGGCGACAACCCGTCTCTCCTCAATAGCCTGACGAATTACATTTACTTTGTGACGCGTATGAGGTCCCTGCCCCCATGGATTTAGATCTACGATCAATGGATCCTGATATCCGGCAGATTGCGACCGATCCGTCGGACCGATCATGGAGCTAACCTTTTCTAGTAGATGATCATACGTATTGTCGTCGAGCGCTTGATTCACCCCTCGCACGGCACGAATAATAGAATTGATCTCACTCAGTGTAAGAAATTGGCGGGAGATCGTGAACTGCTCCATAATCTCGAAGCCGCCAGAAGTGCCTTGATGCGCCGCAATCGGAATCCCTGCTTGGCATAACGTATCCATATCACGATAGATCGTCTTGGTCGACACTTCGAACCGTTCCGCCAGCTCCTTCGCGCTGATACGCCCCCGATTCAGCAGGAGCACCGTCATCGCGAGCAATCGATCCATTTTCACCGGATATTCCTCCCTTGCTGTCTTTACTTCTGAAGTTTAATACGGAAATCCTTCTCCAGATATTGATGGATTCGCTTGAAATCGGCTTCCGTCAACGCCTTTAGACGCTTCTGCTTCGATTCCTTGCCCAGGATAATGCCAATCGTCTGTGCAGCGAGTGCGGTATTCGGGACAATTCGCGCACTGCCGTAAGCTTTAATCGTAGCGCCGATATTTTTGCCGACGACTAGGACGTTCTCATACGCAGCCAGCTCGAAGGAACGCAGCGGCAGACCGTAGCGATCCGGGGTTCCGACATTAATGCCTTTCGGCATCGCCTTCGTGCCCTGCAGATCCATCCCATAGCCGCCGATACTAACATTATCCCAGAACATCCGGCTGCTCGTTAAATCGTTCTCGTGCAGCACATATTCGGTCTCGAAGCGATTATAATCTCGAATATAAAGGTAATCCGGGAAGCCATTCAACTCGGCCTTCGCGAACCCCGGAATATTCTTCTGCAAGAACTTCAGGATATGCGGCGCTTCGTCCTTTGCCTTTGTCACCGCCGATTCCACCGATTTCGGATTTGCAGGGTCCACATCAAAAATCAACAGCGAGTTAATCAGCACGCAGCCATCCTTCTGATAGGTAATGTTCAACCCGCGCAAGAGCAGCTGCGAGTCCTGCGGTTTGTATTTACTCGTGACATTGCTGAATCCCGTCCCGAATTTCCAATCAACATATGTATTAGGACCATACTTAGCTTCCAGATTTGTTAACGGATAGTCTTTCAGGATATCCGCATGCAGCTTTCTCCAGTTCACATTTTTGAACTTCAACATGAACGTCGCTGCCATATAATCTGGCTTTTTGCCTTTGTAGATCTGCTCCATGCCCGGAATCCGCTTTAGATCCAATTTGCCTGTTAAGGCGTTATGGTCCGTATTTTCCACCCAATAATTCGATTGAACGGTATAAGTCTTCCCGTCTTTCGCCTTATACGTTAACGATTGAATGGACTTCTCTTGCTTATTATAAGGAGAGGGCACGATATCAAGCGACTCTATCGTAATTCCGCTGCGAATTGGGATTCCTCTAAGCAGCTTCTCATAATAACGTGTAATCTCCTCTACCGTCCGGATCGTACCTGCCTTATAGCCGGCATATAGATTTTTCAATTCCCCTTGGACAAGACTCCGCTTCTTCTTATCATTCGGCTCGTCAAGCACCATCATTTGCCCTTGCACGAGCTCACCGCCCGGTTTATTGCGCGGGTCCAGAATCAGTACGTTCAGTCCAAGACTCCGTGCAGATTTGGCTAAAAGAACCCCTTGAATTTCACTGCCAACGACCACCACATCGTACCGATCGGATGCCGTTCCTGCAGCATAGGTGTAAGTAGGAATAAATAACTGAACCATGAGTGCAACGAACGTTAGAACCACCAACATTCTAGTACCTTTCCAAGTCGACTTCATACTTCCTGAACCACTCCTCTTCAGAATATACAAATAGCATTTCAACCAACCTGTTAATCATCTCATGATCAGGTAGAATAATCCAGAATTTTGTATGCATTAACAGCATTTGGTGATCATAACGAACAAAAATCCATCCTTGTTCAGGATGGACTCTCGCTGTTGCTATGATTTCAACTCGCTCCACTTGTTCGTCTGCACAGGCGGCGTGTAGCTTACCATTTGACGAAGGAGATCTTGCGGTTCTGCCTCGACTAGGACAAGTCCCAGGTTCGATCTCTGCATGAATCCGGCTTCCACCGTCCGCTCGAGCATATCTGCCATCGGATGGTAGAACCCATTAACATTCAACACACCGACAGGCTTCTTGTGAATGCCGAGCTGTGACCAGCTGAGCACCTCGAACAACTCTTCATACGTGCCAAGTCCGCCAGGTAAAGCAATATAGCCGTCTGCCAGTTCAGACATGAGCGCCTTCCGTTCATGCATGCCATCAACCTCATGCAGCTCGGTTAAGTTCGGATGCACCATTTCCCCACGGAAAAGATTTCGTGGCATGACGCCCACTGCACGGCCGCCAGCAGCCAATACGGTATCTGCCACCCGTCCCATGAGGCCAATTTTGGAGCCGCCATAGATAAGCTCAATATTATTCGAAGCGAGTAATTGACCTAGTTCTTCAGCCTTTTGCTCGTATTCGGGGCTTGTTCCTACATTCGATCCTGCAAATACACAAATTTTTCTCATCGATCCTCACACTCCACTCTGATATCTCTTCGTTAATTTGCTCTTGTGGACTTCTAGAATATGTTCAATCGACACATCATACATGTTCGCGAGAATAATCACATTGCCTAGAACATCTCCTAGTTCCTCGACAAGTTCTTCCCGCAATCGATCCAACGGCTGCTCCAATTCATCGGGCCGATCTCTGCCGATTTCGATCGCACGAATCGCTCTCGCCGTCTCACCAACTTCCTCCATTAGAAAGCCTACGCGCTCAAAAGGGCCGTAATTCGACCATCCGCGGTCCTGATAAAATTGCTGAATCCATGCCTTCGTGTTTGTACTTCTCTCACTCACGATTCCTTCACCTCGTCCTCTTGGTTGCCAAGTTTCGTTGGATATACGGATATCACATGCTTCGTACCGCTCTTCCTCTCATAGAACAACTCTCGGTTCCGATTGAATAAGCAGCGGAGGCAGTGGATCCCGAACCATATATTCATAATAAATAACCCAAAACCGTATAACATTCCGAAGATATTCGGCATGTCCTGTACATGAAAGACAAACAGCACATTTAGCCCGCCGATGAGTACATACAGCAGTCCGTATCGAATCACGAGCTCCTTCAGCCCTATGCGATCTCCTTTTCCTTTCAAATGAATTCGCACGATCCACTTGCCTAAGGTCCGGCCATTCGTCACATACGGCAGCACAATAAAATAAAGAACGACCACAATCACATAAGAAATAGAGAGCCCTGCCACCGCCAGAAACGCAGAGATCGGGAAGACGATGCACCAATCGAAAAAGAAAGCAATGCCACGTCGCGTATAAGACACACGCTTGGTCGTTAAATCTACGCCCGCATCCAATCGATCCATACGCGGCAGCAGCTTCGATAACCACTCCGCTAGGACAAACCCGACCATACCTCCAAACGTGTTAGCTATCAAATCGTCCACATCGAACAGCCGATACGGATAATCATAGATGCCATAGATGCCCGACACTTGCGTAATCTCGAAGAAAAACGATAACCCGAAGGACATTACGAGACATTTCACCCATCCTGCTCGGAAATAGTACCGCAGGAACATCCCGAACGGTACGAGGAGCAGCACATTGAACAGCACTTGGAGGAACGCCCGTTCTTTCAATAGATGTACATAAGTAGAAGGACTCCCTAGCTTCGCAGAGGTTTCCCTCGCGATATCCTCCACGAAATTGAACGGAATCGTCTGGAAATAGGTAGCTGCCTTCGGAGGCAAATTATGAATAGATGCCGGCAGCGGTAGAATAATCAAATAGAAGGCATTCATTAAGTAGAGAAGAAGCAAATAAAGGACCAGAGCTCTAAACTTATGAATATAGCCATGCCTGCGGTATTGCACAATTAAAAACGGCAACGTGAAAAATAATGCCGCGATCGGAAACGTTAGGAACGCATAAGAAATTGGAAATACGTACGCATCAAGCATGCATTCACCTGCCTTTCATGAAATAATCGTATCCGGAAAACACATTTTCCAATTATACCATATTCGTCTTCGTACCCGAACCAAAAAACGCGCATTTCCCACCTTGGCGGAAATACGCGTCATTCAATTCCTAGCCAATCGATTAGGCGTGCTGAGGGGTCAATACGAACTTCTCTACCACCTTCGCGACACCATCATTCATGTTCGAATCGGTCACATAATCGGCAAGTGCCTTAATATCATCAGGCGCATTCCCCATCGCGACGCCGAGGCCTGCGAACTCAATCATCGCAACATCATTGTAGCTGTCGCCCATCGCGATTACTTCGGCTTGCGCAATACCAAGCTTCTGAATGAGGTGATGCAGGCTTGTCCCTTTATCCACACCCACTTCAGTGAATTCGAGGAAAAACGGCTTCGAGCGCATCACGTTCAGCTTGCCCGCATACTGCTGCTTCAGCTTCTTCTCCACCTCGATGAGCCGTTCTGGCGCAGCAACCATGAGCGATTTCACAACCGGTACATCAACCGTCTGCACGAAGCTATCCACCTCGCGAATGCTCATACCTGTTAGGCCCGACTCAACCTCTGTATACTCGTTCTTCCATTGCGTGATAATCTGGTCGCCAAGATAAGTTAATATCGACACGTTCTCCTCTTGACTCTTCGCATACAACTCATGGACGGTGTCCACAGACAAGGTGCTGCTGAATAGTTCCTCGCCGGTCTTGCAGTTGATAATCTTCGCACCGTTGAAAGATAGAATGAAACTGCCGAACTTCTCAAGCTCCAGCTCCTTCGCGATGCCGACCATGCCATACGTCGGGCGACCTGAAGCAAGCACCACCTTCACACCCTCTGCCTGTGCACGCATTAACGCTTCCTTCGTCCGAGGCGAGATCGTCTGATCGTCACGAAGCAAGGTGTCGTCTAAATCCAGTACAATCATTTTATAAGCCATATTTTGCAACATCCTTTATCGTCTAGTTGAAATTCGCTATCTCTACTATATCATCTCTACCAGCGATCGCGGTACGTGCTTTTTGAACCCTCGAATGGATGATCATCCCTATGGCAGCTCCCGAAGCTCCCTGCTGCGGCGAATATGAGCAATCCCTTCCTGACATACACCAAGCGGATGCCAAATGCAATCCGAGCAAATCTGGTTAATATCTTCCGGCATGACGTTTCTCGCAACAGCCTCACAAATATCCGCCCAGCTTGCACTTTCTCCAATCTTCATCAAGACCCGTTCTAGAATCTCTTGATCTTTGTGGTACACCGTGCGGTTGTGACAATGCGAAGGCTGATCCGAAGGGAACGCGGCACAGATCGCATCCGGCCCCGAGACGATCTCAATCATCGTCTCCGGCTTCGTACGCAATGTCTCATAGATTTCGGTCATGTTCGCGCAGAACCCCTCCGAATAGCCTTTTCCCCGGTATCCAAGCAGGCAGAATAGATGATGTCCTCTCAGTTGAATACGCAATGCCTCACCTCTTCCCATATGTTAACCAAATTGTATCACCGAAGTTGACGATTAGTAACCCCTTTACCAGCCAAACCAGCTCGTATTGAGAACGGATAGCCCCCGAGCAGTTCTATTCTGCATGTGACGCATAGGCTGGATACCTCGTTCATGAATGCATCGGTGAACGCAAAAAAGCAGACCCCGTAAGGTCTGCCTAATCTTCTTCAATCAAACCGCTGTGTCTTATACCACTTGTTCTGTCGACCACTGATGCGGTCCACGACCATGGAATAGAACGCTTTGAGGGAAATGACTAAGAACAACTGTGCATACGTAAAATACGATACACAGGACAAAATAAAGTTACGTGTGTTGCTCTGTCCAATATCCGACGCTAAAGCCAGATTGATCTGCAGTACATAAATGTAATACATGAGCGCCCACGCGATAACCAAATAAATATACACGTCACTCGTGAATTGAAACGGTGAGACGACCGCCGGATTGAACAACCCGATGATCTGATACACGATATTCACTACGAAAATAATATCCGATATGATCAGTGCGATCATGAACCAGAAATAGCTCGCTGCATAATAGAGCACGTGCAGTTTAATCCGCCAGCTCGACGTATTGAATAGATGATGCAGATTATCCATGACGACGCGATAGTTCCCCTTCGCCCAGCGCTCACGCTGCCGCATGTAGACACTGAGCTGCTCCGGCTCCTGCTGGTAGGCTTCCGCTTTAGGCGCCAGTGCAATCAGCTGGCCTCGGGTTAGAATTTCGAAGGATACCGCCGTATCCTCCGTAATCGCATCTTCGTCCCATCCGCCGATCTCTCGCATCAGCACGGTCCGAACGATGAAGTTCGTGCCAGGAATCGTCCCAAGCTTGAACAGCTCCCATAGCCCCGTATGATGAACCCGTTGGATCGTAACCAACTCTAAATTAATACAGCTCGACAGAAAATTATGATTCCGATTCCGCGCTTTATTCCGGCCAAATACAGCGCCATACTTCTCAGGTTCCTCCATAGCTTTCTGCACTAAGAAAAACAGTGCATTGCGCTCCGGTGCGGCATCCGCATCATAGATACAAATCCATTCCCCGGTCGCTTGCTTGAGCGCATCATTGAGCGCACCGGATTTGCCGCCCGTACCGACCCGCTCCATAATCTGTAGATTACGGTCTTGATACGCCGGTCTCGCCTTCAATCGCTTTAAACGTCCTGCTGTATCATCCGTACAATTATCTGCAATGACAATGATCTGAACCTTCTCCTGCGGATAATTCAAACCCAGTATATGCTCCACCGTGGTTGCAATAACAATCTCCTCATTATGCGCCGGCACCATGACGGTCACGGTTGGGAAATGATCCATATCCGCCGGAATGGCATTCGGATTCCGATGTTCCCTACGGATAAATCGTATCGCCCCGTACATCATGACGACCGATTCGAATACTGCAATCCAGATACTGACGATGGCGAATAACAAGAAGCCTTCAACAATCATCCCATTTCCTCCGATCGAAATCCCGAATCACCCTTGCCCGGAATCGGAGGGTTACGATCGTCAATCCCAGGACAGCCACAGCAAAAAAACCTGTCACAATCATACATACAATGATGAACCAATGCGTACCCATCGAGGTCTGCATTCCGTAACCTCCCCTAAATATATTCCCCGACAAGATCCGTCTCCGTCCGCCGCACCAACATTGCAATGACATCATCAACCTGCTGATACTTCGCGAGGTCCGCTTGATTAAAGGACATCGCACCTGCGCGAACAATGAGCGACAGTGTCTGCCCTTTCTTGTCCACGAGCGGAATAGCCGTAATCGCCTGCTTGATGCGATCTGTAACGCGGTAGAAATGGTCTTGGTCGGTCATCGGACACAGAATGACAAACTGGCCGTCACCGATGCTGAATTTGTAATCTTCGTAGCGGATCTGCTGTTGAATCGTCTGCGATATGTTGAGAAGCAACTGCCCATATCCTTCCGACCCCAGAGATTCCAATACTAGTGGACGGAACTCGATCTGGAACAAGGCCATAGAGAAGCTGTACTGCTTCGCATAGCGATTCGCTAGACTCGACTGCTTCACAAGCGTACTCGCGAAACTCGCCTTATTCTCCAGCTCCGTATATAAATCAATCTGCGGATTCACATCCTTCAGCGCGTCAAGCCTCTCCATCATTCGCTTCGAGCCGATGAACTTGGTTCGGATGAACGAAGCAACCGCCGTATTCGCTGGAATCCATACCAGTGATGAGATGGTTAGTAGATTTATAGGCGCAACCGTAGCGATCCATACAAAATAACTCACCATAAAAATGAAAATGCTCACAACAGATACGCCTGCTGGAACGCAAAAACCTATCAAATACGCAAGCACCCCTGCTAGACACAATACGAGCTCAAGCATAGTGAACGATTGATCCCAATAGACCTTCATACAAATAAACAAATCTTGTACCAGGATTAACCCGATGAATAGAGCAAAACCCCAATCCAAGCGATTTATTTGCGAGCTTTTCTTCATAGGATACCTCCTTCCCCCTTCGTACCATCGATACCTAAGAAAATCTATGAAAACTTCCTCAAAACAATCGCTACATTATATCAAAAATTTACAGAAATAACATGCAAATCCTTACTGGTAAATGTTGATGTTTTTCTGAAATTTTCATAGATGACCCGTAGTTGACGCATTTACGGATAGAAAAGTGCGATTAACTGCGAACGACAAAGAAGCCCGCACTCTGCTCGGTCGAGTAGAGTGGGGCTTTTCACAAAAAGAGCGCGTGTTCTTCAGCGTACTGCGGTGTTCCGCCTTCCTTGCTTCACACGTCTCTTCGCATGTATCATCTCTTGATCGGCAGAATCGATGAGATCATCGAGTCGCGTACTCTGCTGCGGGTACCATGCACGTCCAATCGAGACGGTAAGGGATACCGCAGTTAATGCAGGGATGGATTCTAGACGCTCCACCATTTCTTGATGGGTGTCTTCGAGCTCAGCTTCACTGTCACATAACGTAAGGACGAGGAACTCATCCCCGCCGAAGCGGACGACATGGGTCTGACGAGAATTCACCTCCATTAGCGCTTCCACAGTCTTCCGCAGCATGACATCGCCTACGGCGTGACCATAATGATCGTTAATCAGCTTAAAATCATTAATATCGATAAAAAATACAGCGACCGCCCGTCCTGTTCGTCTTGCCTTCTGCTGCAGTCGATCGAACAGAAGATAGGCGGTTCTTCGCCGGTACGCAGTCGTGAGCGAATCCCGTTCCGCTTCATCGCGCACCTGGTCATAATGCTTACCTCCATACCACGACAAAACAACTGCACTGCAAGAGATGACAATGATATATATATTGAGCGAATGGATCGACATGAGATAAGCGTTCAAGCTCATCGCTAACGTGACCGTGATAAGCATCATGACTAACCTTCCAGTATGTTTCACCCTATTTCTCCTCCTTCCAGATACTCTAGGGGCCATTCTAATACGACGCGCTGAACAATAACTGAACAGGACTGCTGCACGACAAAAAACGCACGCTCGTGGCAGGGGTCGTGCGTTACATTTGCATGGACAACCTTTATTTTTTAGTTAAAATGCTGCGCATACCAGGTATGCAGCGCCTCGCTTGGCCCAACGCCCAATTCCTGCTGCAAGGTGAACGTAAGCCGCTCATACTGGCGCTTCACTTCCCCTAAATTGCCATGCATCGCGTGAATCTTCATCATTCCAAAATAAATATCCTCCACATAAGGATACCGTTCCTGCAGCTGTTGGAGCAGCAGCATCGCCTCCGTATACTGCCCTAACTGCATGTGGTAATCGACCACCTGCTTCGCATGGACGAACCACATCATGCTCAGCCGCTCCCGCTCGCTCTCGGCCCAGAAGTACCGATGGTCTTCCAGATAGTCACCGCGATACAGATCCAGTAATGCATGATGATGATGCAGCGTCTCCGGTACGACAGGCGGGGCCGAGCGAATCCCTTGCTCCCAGACATCGACGTCGATATGCACGCTCCCTTGTTCCAACCGGTACCCCTCATCTTGATATTTGACCTGAATATCCAGCCCCAATTGCTTGATCACTCTACGAATTTGATAGATGGTCGTATGCAAATGCGCCGTTGATTTCTCCATCTCATACGCAGGCCACATCCATTCAAGGATGTTCTCCTTATGAACGGTATGTCCTCGGTAGTGAATCAAGTAAGCGAACAATTCCTGCGCCTTGGTTGTACGCCATTGGAAGGTCTGAATGTCCTGTGCATCATTTCGATAATGCAAATTCAGTAGACATCCCAGCATTGCTTGCGGCTCCGGCTTCTTCGCCTCACGTTCAACATGGGTACGTTCCTGCAGCCGCCGTACGGTCTTCTCGAGCCTACTCCGCTGTACCGGCTTCATCAAATAGTCCAGCGCATTGATCTCGAAAGCATCGATTGCGTAATGACTGTAAGCTGTTACGAACACGATTTCAATCGAAGGACGAATCTCCATGAGCCGTTCAGCTAGCACCATACCGCTCATTTCCGGCATCTCAATATCAAGAAACGCTATATCAACGGCATCGCGCATTACCCAATCCATTGCTTCCCGCGGATTCTGGAATACCCCGGTAATATTGAACGCCCCTAATTCCTTCAAATGCTTCATCATGCTCTGCAGCGCCAGCCGCTCGTCATCCACAATCATAACCCTCATACCTTCGATGCTCCCTTTCAATCCCAAGACAGGCCATCCCAGTCATTTCTATTTATATCCATTATACATGGACGATTACAAGTTTAATAGAAACAGAAATCGGGCAAACTACTTAATAGAAATCATCCTATCGAACATTCAAGGAGGAGTTAAATATGTTATCTGAGAGCTATAAGATCCTGGATCAATTACGCCTACCCCACGGTTTATATGTCGCCAGTCCGTCGAAGGATTATCAATATGTCTGGATTCGCGATTGCGTCTATATGTCGTTACCCTACTTAACGAAGCCGAATCGAATCTATGAGACAACCTACTATCGGCTGCTAGATTTATTCCGCACATATGAATGGAAGCTGCATATTCTCTCGAAGCACAAGCCTACGTATGAATGGGAGTACCTACACGCCCGTTACTCTCCGCAGGATGTCCTTGAAATTCATGATCAGAACTGGGGCCACGCACAGCACGATATGATCGGAGCCTTCCTCTTCGGAATCGGCTCTGGGCTCGCACAAGGCAAGCGGATGTTCCGTGATGCCCAAGATCTGGAGATCGTTCAGCGTTTAGTCGAATATTTAGGCCACATCGAATATTGGCATGACCCGGATAACGGCATGTGGGAAGAATCCCGGGAAGTGCATGCATCCTCTATCGGAGCTTGCGTAGCCGGACTTAAAGCCGTCGAGCCTTACGTACTTGTATCGGAATCCTTGGTCAACAAGGGGCTTCATGCCCTGCTCACCCTCTTTCCCCATGAAAGTAAGGAGAAATCAACCGATTTGGCGCAGCTCAGCCTGGTGTACCCTTATAGGCTATTTACTGGCATGCTCGGGGATATTATCGTGCAGCGTGCAGAGCAGCACTTGCTGCGAGACCGCGGTCTGATCCGCTACGAGGGAGACAGCTACTACAGCACCCTCGAACATCACCATGGCAGGCATCATCCCCGTGAATTCTATCGCGGGACAGAAGCGGAATGGACATTCGGGTTGCCATGGCTTGCCCTATGCCATATAACACTCGGCCGTCTGGATGAAGCGAATCACTACATTCACAAGACGGAACGCGTCATGACGAAGCCGGGAGTTCTGCCCGAGCTATATTATGCCGGGACAGCGGCGGCGAATCCGAATACCCCGCTCGGGTGGAGCAGCGCCATGTATATTTTGGCCAAAGAAGCACTGCCGGCCGAGACGAACCTGCTCAGCAACCTTGCTTGACCATTCCTAAACCAGCCTTTTTTCAATAAAGCGCTTACGAGATTTGCTCTTCTCGGAGGCGCTTTTTATTTTGTCAAAATGTGCAATGAACCTCGAAAATTCTACAAAAGGTCCTGAAATCCTCGCTCATACTTCGGCAAACTTATCACGGCATATCCTATACACTAATCTATGAAAAGAACAAGGAAGCCCGTGAGTGACTTTCTTCTCATTTTCAAATAAGGAATTGGAGGGCAAGTTCATTGGATATTGAAAACATAATGCGATTACTAGAAGCAGGACGAACGCGTAAAGAAATTGCAGAACAGCTCGGCGTATCCTATGGCAAACTGAACTATCATTTGGCGAAGGAGCGCAATAAGGCATCGCAGCATGTTGCTGCAGCAGTACATAACGTCATGTCATGTCCGCCCGAGATTGACGAAGCTCATTTGCAACCGATTGATGAGATCCTCGATCACATCACGATCATGCCAAGAGATCCTTCATCGCTCTACGTCTATTGGGATATCACGAGTCAGCGGAAGCAGATGACAGAAGAACATTTCCACACCGGATTTCATAACCTGCCCAAATTCCTGCGTGTGTATGATATTACGTGTCTGGATTTTAACGGCGAGCACTGGAACCGTTCGACAGACATTGCGCTTCATGCAGATAGCGACAATTGGTTCGTTATGGGGATGGAAGCGAACTGCACTTATATTGTAGATTACGGAACAACAACTCTCGATGGGAGATTTGTAACACTCCTACGTTCGAATACAGTAACACTTCCGCCTCAAGACGAGAGCTCTTGGACGGAATATCACGCCGTGACGCTGGAGCTAGCGAATCCAGCCCCAGCCCCCGAATGGCACAACGCATTTACAGGCTATTCCCTGTCTGCGCCATCAACCAATACAACAGAGGAAGGAGTGAACAAGGCATGGTAAAAGGTTATTTGTCCCTTGTCCTACATGCGCATCTGCCCTTTGTGCACCATCCCGAGAGTGAAGATTACATTGAAGAGCGTTGGCTGTTCGAAGCCATGACCGAGACCTATCTTCCGCAGCTTGACGTATTCGAAGGACTGTTACGTGACGGGGTCGATTTCCGCATCACAATGTCGTTAACGCCGACGCTGCTCTCGATGTTAGCCAGCCCATTACTCCAAGAACGATACCTCAGCTATCTCAACAATTTGATTGAACTCTCGACATGCGAGTGCGAACGGACCGAAGGCGACGAATCCTTCCATCCCCTTGCCGTCCAGTACCTCGAACAATTTGAGCACATCAAAGACCTATTCGTAACGACTTACCAAGGCAGAATCATTGATGGTTTCCGCAAATTTCAAGACGCAGGGAACCTGGAGCTCATTACATCCGCTGCAACACATGCCTTCTTGCCTTATGTGAAAACCGAGCAAGCGATTCGTTCGCAGATCGAAAATGCGATCTCGGTACATACCGCCCTCCTTGGACGGAGTCCACGAGGGATCTGGCTGCCCGAATGCGGCATGAAGGAAGGCTTAGACCGCATTCTGAAAGACTACGGCATCGATTTCTTCTTCACCGATACGCACAGCCTGAATCATGCGAGCCCGAAGCCGCGGCGCGGTGTCTATGGCCCGGTCGTAACCCCGCATGGCGTGGCGGCTTTTGCCAGAGATCAAGAGACTTCCAAGCAAGTTTGGAGCTCGCTTGAAGGCTATCCAGGCGATTATGATTACCGCGAATATTACCGGGATATCGGGTATGACCTGAACTATGAATATATTAAGCCTTACCTACATAAGACGGGCGTTCGTCTGCATACCGGTATCAAATACTACCGCATCACAGGGCAAGACGGGCATAAAGAGCCCTACCGCCCCTCTTGGGCAGAAGCGAAAGCATCCAATCATGCAGGCAATTTCTTCTTTAATCGGGAGAGGCAAGTGGAGCATCTCGCTGCACACATGGATCGCAAACCGATCATAATCGCTTCCTATGATGCGGAGTTGTTCGGCCATTGGTGGTATGAAGGCCCTCGCTTTATCGACCAATTGTGCCGCAAAGCACATGATAACGGGCAGATCATTCAGATGATCACACCTGCCGAATATTTGCACGAATATCACGAGAATGAACAGTGTCAGCTGGCCTTCTCCAGTTGGGGGCGCGCCGGATATGGCGAAGTATGGCTCGGGCAGGACAATGCTTGGATCTATCGCCACCTTCACCGGATGGAAGAACAGATGATCGAACTCGCAGATCGCTTCCTTAATCCAACGGATCTCGAGCAGCGTGCACTAAATCAGGCCGCGAAGCAATTGATGCTCGCCGAGAGCAGCGACTGGGCGTTCATTATGGATAACAAGACGATGGTGCCTTATGCGGTCAAGCGGACGCAGAATCATATGAACCGATTCCAGAAGCTCTATCGTGCACTCAGCAGCGGAATGATCGATGAAGTTTGGCTGCAAGAAGCGGAACACCGGGACGACATCTTCCCTTCGCTCGATTACCGGATCTACCGCTCATATCCTGCAGCTACAGCTGAACTGCATGACGTAGTCCAGCAAGCTCGAAATGGGCTCAAAATATTAATGCTCTCCTGGGAATTCCCACCGATGACCGTCGGCGGATTATCACGGCATGTGTATGATCTCACCCGCAGCCTGACGAAGCAGGGCATGGAAGTCCATGTCATTACCTCGCATGTCAACGGGTACCCTGCTTACGAAGTGAATCAAGGCGTTCATGTACATCGCGTCAGAACGTATCAGGCCCATGACCTTAGCTTCATGGAATGGGTGTTCCAACTGAACCTTGCCATGACGGACTACTGCAAGCCATTAATTGCCCATTACGGTCCATTCGATCTGATCCATGCACATGATTGGCTGGTCTGTCAGGCCGCCACAGCGCTGAAGCATCAGTTCCATCTGCCGCTCGTGGCCACCATTCATGCGACAGAGCATGGACGTAATCAAGGAATCTATAGTGAACTTCAACATGCCATACATCATCTTGAATGGAAGCTGACTTATGAAGCATGGCGGGTCATTGGGTGCAGCCGTTATATGGAAGAAGAGCTCATTCGACTCTTCCAATTACCTGCCGACAAGCTGGACACCATTGCCAATGGCGTCGATTCGCAGCTCCTTCAGCCGGTAGAGGTCGAGGCATCCATTAGAGCGCAATTCGCACGGCCCGATGAGCGCATCGTGTACTTCGTAGGTAGACTCGTTCGCGAGAAGGGTGTGCATATTCTGCTAGATAGCATCCCTACTATTCTGGCGAGCTGCCCGAATACGAAATTCATCATCAGCGGTAAAGGTCCCGTCATGGAGGAGCTCCAGGCGCAAGCGAGACAAATGAACGTGGACCACCACGTCCTCTTCACTGGATTCGTTGATGATACGACGCGAAATCAATTGTTCCAAATGGCTTCCATCGCTGTATTTCCAAGTCTATATGAACCTTTCGGCATTGTCGCGCTCGAAGCGATGGCTGCTGGAACACCTGTCATTGTCTCTGGAACGGGAGGCCTTCAGGAGATGGTGAACTATGGAGAGGATGGCTATACCGTCCTTCCTGGCGATGTTCCATCGCTTGCTTCGCATGTGATCCAAATGCTGCAGAATCCAGATTTGGCGAGCAGCATGGCACAGCAAGCTGTCTATAAATTAGCTACTGCGTATAACTGGGATCATATTGCTCGGCAGACGATCCATACGTACCACCGCACGCTGCATCGTGAGTTCGACCATCTCGCGTACCAAGAAGTCGCAGCGACCGAAGATTTAAAAAACGGGATGAAGAACAGGGGGAATTAAGATGAAAGCAGTTATTATGGCAGGAGGCAAAGGGACGCGTCTGCGCCCGCTGACCAGTAACACACCTAAACCGATGGTACCTTTATTAGACCGTCCTGTGATGGAATATACCATAGAACTGCTTAAGCAGCATGGGATTACCGAGATTGCTGTAACCGTACAGTATCTCCCTGAAATGATTCGTTCTTATTTCGGAGACGGCTCCGATTTTGGCGTTCAGCTGCACTATTTTGAAGAAGATAGCCCATTAGGTACGGCAGGCAGCGTTAAGAATGCGGAAGAATTCCTCGACGAGACCTTCATCGTCATCAGCGGGGATGCTCTGACCGACTTCGACTTAACGCAAGCGATCGAATACCACCGCCATAAAGGATCCATCGGAACGCTCATTCTGACTCATGTCGACAGCCCGCTCGAATTCGGCGTTGTTATGACCGATGATGACGGCCAGATCATTCGATTCCTTGAGAAGCCGAGCTGGGGCGAAGTCTTCAGCGATACGGTCAATACAGGTATCTATATTCTAGAGACTGACGTGTTCAATTACTTCGATCGCGGGCAAGTGTTCGACTTCAGTCAAGACCTCTTCCCACTGCTTATGACTCAAGATCAGCCGCTATATGCTTACGTAGCAGACGGATATTGGTCAGATATCGGCAACCTGACGCAATATCGGGAGACGCAATTCGATATGCTGGATCGTAAAGTGAACATCGCGATGCCAGGCACGGAAATTGCACCAGGCATCTGGACGGGCGAACATGTGAAAATCGACCAAGACGTCATTCTGCAATCCCCTTGCTTCATCGGCTCCGATTGCATTCTGGAGCCTCATGTTACGCTTGAACCTTACTCAATTATCGGCGAAGGCTCTATTCTGGGCCGCAATACGTCTCTAGAGCGCGCTGTCCTATGGCGGAATAATCTAGTTGCGCTAGGCGCAGAAGTCAAAGGCGCTACGCTATGTCAAAATGTGATTGTACAGTCCGGGGCTATCGTCCACGAAGAAGCTATTGTCGGAGACGGATGCCAGATTGGGACGAAGAGCATCGTCCAACCAGGCGTTAAAATCTTCCCGAATAAAATCATCGATCATCATACGACCGTCAAACATTCCTTCATTCGGGGTGATCGCTTATCCAAAAATCTCTTCGGTCAATCGGGCGTGAACGGCACATGCAATGTCGATCTGACGACCAACTTCGCCAATCGTCTTGCCTTAGCTTACGGAACGACAATTCCTGCAGGAGTGACGGTGGGCGTCAGCCATGACTCTTCACCATTTGCCGCCTTGATTGCTAATGTGTTCCTATCCGGCCTGCATGCTTCGGGGATTCATACGTATCAATTCGGTTCGATGACATCATCCTTATCGCGGCACGCCGTCCATCATTCCGATTGCGTGGGCGGCATTCATATCCGCGCACTTACCGAAGGTAGCGACACGCAATTCGTCATCGAATTCCTCGATGATGCCGGCCTCCCGCTTCGCAAGAATGCGGAACGGAAAATCGAAAACGCCTATGTTCAAGAGGACAGCCGTCTCATTCATCCGAGCAAGGTCGGGCGGGCAAGAACCGCGCCCAACGTTCGCCTTCAATATCGCGAACATCTCCTCTCGCTCGTCGGAAACCGTTCGATTGAATCCCAAGGCTATACCGTCGTGTTGGAATATGATTACCGGAATTTGCAGCAAATTATCCCGGAATTGCTCGAGATTCTCGGCTGCAAAGTCATTCAACTCAACCGGGTTACATCCTCCCCTGACGAGCTCGCGAGCTGGGTGACATCGAGTAAGGCGGATTTCGGTATCCGATTAGATGCCAATGGGCAGCAGATCGATGTCGTTACCGACCAAGGTGAAGTAATCTCTGAATCCATGCTGTCGATCCTGCAGATCATGATTCAGTTGAACCATAGCGATCATCCAGAGCTCTACGTCCCGGTCAACATCTCACACAGCGCTGAGATTCTCGCGGCGCAGATGGGTCGCTTGGTCATTCGCACCAAAGCGGATTCGCGCTCAATCATGGAAGGCTGCCAGAACCAAGGCTTCCACATCTACAACGACGGACTCTATACGCTGGTGCATCTCATGCAGCTGATGGCTGACAAAAATTTGCCTCTATCTCAGCTCGTGGATTCCATCCCCGACTTCACCCTCTTGAAGGAGAAAGTCGAATGCCCGTGGGCGGACAAAGGCAAAGTTATGCGATTTCTAATGGAAGAGACAAAAGGCAAGCAAGTCGAGCTGATCGACGGAATTAAGATCTTCCACGATGAAGGCTGGACCTTGATTCTACCGGACAGTGAAGAACCGATGTTCCAAGTATTCGCGAATGCAGGGAACCATCAGACCGCGAAGAAGCTTGCCATGACATACGCTCAGAAAATTCATGATTATCGTCAGCGTGTCTTATCGAGACCGATTTCGGTAGCCATCCAATGAGAAACACCTCTATCGAGGCACTAACAAAGATGAGCGACCGCGTTTAAAGGTTGTTTTTATCGCCAAATAGAATTTTGCGTTACGATATAAGAAAAAGAGCACCATCCTCCTCCCTAAGGTGAAGATGGTGCTCTGTTCTGTTATTTCCCAGGGAATGGGGTCGTTGCTGCGCCTAACCCGCTTCCGTGCGATCTTTATTGATCTGCTTGCTCCGCAGCTGCCCGCAAGCCGCATCAATATCCGATCCGTGTTCCAGACGTACGCTGACGCTGATCCCGTTCTTCTTCATCACATCGAAGAATGCCCGTACAGACTCCTGCTCACTCCGCTGGTACTGGCTATGCTCGTCTACCGGGTTATACGGAATCAAATTCACATTGGCCAGCTTCTTCAGACGCGGACGGGCTTGAATGAGCTCTGCAAGTTCGACAGCCTGCTCTAGGCCGTCATTCACATCCTTCAACAGAATGTATTCTAGCGTAATTCGACGGTTCGTCTTCTCCAGGTAATATTCAATCGCCTGCATTAACCGCTCAATCGGTATCGCCTTATTGATCTTCATAATCCGTGTCCGCAGCTCATTGTTCGGTGCATGCAGCGATATCGCCAGGTTCACCTGAAGGTCGGAATCTGCGAACTCTTCAATTTTGTCCGCCAGACCGCTGGTAGATACCGTGATATGTCTTGGGCCAATCGCAAGTCCTTTCGCGTCCTTAACCACATTGATGAAATCGGACATATTCGTGAAGTTATCGAATGGTTCGCCAATCCCCATGACCACGATGTGCGTAACACGCTCTCCCTGCCCTTGCGCATCCAGATGATGCTGAACCTTCATGATCTGCCCGACAATCTCACCGCTCGTGAGATCACGGCTCTTCGCCAGCAGCCCGCTCGCACAGAAGCTGCAGCCGATGTTGCAGCCGACTTGCGTCGTAACACAGACGGATAATCCGAACTTATGTCGCATCAGGACCGTCTCAATCAAGTTGCCGTCTTCCAGTCTGAACAGGAACTTAATGGTTCCGTCCGTGGATTCCTGCTTCAAATATTCCGTTAAGGTCTCGATGGCGAAATTCTCGGACAATAGCGCGATGCAATCCGAATGAACATCTTCCATCGCGGCAAAATCCGTAACCCGTTTCCGATATAACCAGTCCCAGACTTGCAGGGCTCTCGATTTCTTATGTCCACGCTCCGACAGCCATGCAGCCAATTGATCGCGTGTTAATCCATAAATGGATGCTTTATTCATGCCTTATCCTCTTTCCTATCTAGGGGTCCACCATTAGACCCTTTTAATCTCAAGCACTTCATAGCTGATGACACCCATCGGCGCCTCAACCTTAACGACATCGCCCACCTTCGTCCCGAGAAGCGCCTTCCCTAACGGACTTTCGTAGGAAATCTTATTATCAAGAACATCTGCTTCTTCAGCACCGACAATCTTATATTCCACTTGCTCTGCGAACTCACGGTCATGAAGAACAACCGTCGAACCGATATTCACCTGGGAATGATCCAGGTTGCTCGAATCCACCACACGTGCCCGCTTCAATTTGCCTTCAAGGACCAAGATTCGCGTTTCCATGAACGCCTGATCGTTTTTGGCGGAGTGATATTCACTGTTCTCCTTCAAATCCCCATAACTGATCGCGAGTTTAATCCGAGCCGCGAGCTCTTTACGCTTCACATATTTAAGATCATCCAATTCGGCTTGTAATTGTTCTAAACCCTCGGGGGTCAAAATCACTTCTTCTTTCGCCATCTCAACAACTCCTAATGCATTATGATTACAATTCTACCTTATATGTGTGAAATATGCGAAATTGAAATGAAACTTTCTATTGGATCTGCTCTTAACCTTGTTCGTGAAACCATACGTCATATAACCGCTTGATCCCAGGTTCGATCCGTTCCAGCTCAATCCCAGCGAAACCAATGAAAAACTCTCGATAGGGATATGACGACGGTTCTATCCAGGTATGGGCAGCCGAAGCGACACGAACCCCTGCTTCTCTGGCGCGCAAGACTAGCTCATGCTCCGTAATCGGATGATCGATACGCAGCAAAATGTGGAAGCCCGCATCCTTCCCGATAATCATCGCTCTCTCCCCAAACACCTCTTGGATCGATTGGATGAGGAGATCATGCTTCAGCCCATATCGTTTGCGCATTTTGCGGATATGCTTCTCCAGATGCCCTCGCTCCATAAACGCTTGTAAGGTGCATTGATGAATGCGAGAAGCCGATTGTTCGAGCAGCATCTTATACTCAACCTGCTGATAGACTGCGATCAAGTCAGGGGGAAGTACCATGTAATGGATGCAAAATGCCGGAGCCAGCACCTGCGAGAATCCACCCAAATAGATCACACGATTCCCGCCCTGTAAGCCCTGTAAGGATGGAATCACGCGACCATGATACCGGAATTCTCCATCATAGTCATCTTCAATAATATATCCCTGTACATGCTCTGCCCATTCGAGCAGCTGAAGCCGCTTCGCGATCGGCATCACGATCCCTCTCGGATATTGATGGGAAGGTGATACACAGACCGCCTGAACTTGTCGTGCATAGACTTCTTCCACCTGCATGCCGTTATCTTGAAGTGGGATCGGACACACCTGCAGCCCTTGCTGTCTAAATGTCTCCGCATGCAGAAGATAGCCCGGATTCTCAACCCCGATATGCTGTAACCGTCCCTTCAAGAAATGGCATATCATCGATAACAGATGATGCTGGCTTGAACCAATAACCACCTGCTCCGGTGTGCATTCACACCCGCGGAATTGACGAAGATAATTACTGATCTGCACGCGAAGGCCGTATTCGCCTTGCGGATCGCCATAGAACAGCAGGTCCTGATTGCTCTGCCGGAGCACTTGATTCGATAGCCGGCGCCATAATTCAAAGGGAAATATCGTGTGATCATTCTTCGATAGATGAAAGTCATACTGATATTCTCGATTATCTCTCGCCGGCACAGTTCGGGGAATAGACGATACATCGGATAATGCTCGCCCCGACTCGCTACCTCCAGCTTGCCGGTAAGGATCCGGGAGCTTCTGAACATAATACCCTCGCTTAGGCTGGCTATCTAAGAAACCTTCAGCGACAAGCTGACTGTAAGCCAATTCAACCGTTGTCGCACTAACACCGAGCGTCCCGGCTAAGGAGCGAATCGAAGGCATCCGCATGTCCTCTGTCAGCTCCCCTTCGGTAATTGCCGTCTTCACCTGCTCATATAATTGCGCATACTGGGGAGCCTTCGCATCGGGGTCCAGCTTCGACATTAAGACCTTACGCATCTTGCACCCCTATCTGTCCTTTAGAATTATTCAAATCTGTATATTCTCAAGTATACAGATTTGCGATACGGTATGTACATCACAATATGATCAATCACGATCAAGTTAGGAGGCATCTCATGAGTCATAACGCCAAAGCGGATCGTCCTGTACGATTTCTGGAAGGCACGAAGATCTATTTACGCCCGGTGAACAGCGCGGATACGGAAGCTTATTATCAACTGCTGTACGATACGGACATGCTTCGTCTAACCGGAACGCAGCATCATTTCACGAGAGAACAGATCGAGCGTTACATCGATAGCAAATCGCAGAATTCATCCAGCATTCTCCTACTCATCGTGGATGCTGCAACGGACGAGATTATCGGCGATATTGCGCTGCAGGACATCTCCGATACCAATCGCAGCGCCGGTCTACGGATAGCGATCAGTGCAGCGCGCCATCAAGGACGAGGCTATGGATCCGAAGCGATCCTGCTGCTCCTCGATTACGGATTCGGCATTCGGAATTTACATCGAATCGAACTGAACGTCTACGCTTATAATGAGCGGGCGCAGCATGTATATCGCAAATTAGGGTTTCAGCAGGAAGGCATTCAGCGAGACGCCCTATTCTACAATCACGAGTATCACGATGCGATCTTGATGAGCATGCTGGAGCACGAGTATCGTGCACGGTATTTGACCCACACCACTTCATAACCGAAACCTCGGGAATCATGCAGAAAACAGGACGGTATCGTCCTGTTTTTTCGTGCTGAATATCATTATTTCCCACGCCTTCCATTTTGTTGATCCACCTCTCCATTTGCATATGATTTTTACATAAAATTCTTAAACTTCGATGCGAATAATGACGATAAATAATTAATCACAATCACAAATATTTATTAGCTTCACCTGGAATGATGTCTTGTACTTCTTAGAATGTATTGGGGGGCTTATCGTGAAAAAGAAAAGTTGGGTCAACAGAAAAAGTTTAATTTTCAAATCTAGCGTTATTCTTGCTGTGTTATTCTTCCTGCTCGAGAGTATTCTTACGATCACGTCATGGTTGCAATTACGCAGTCAGCAGACGGACGAAATTCTCAACATGGGATGGACGCTGCAAAATGTGATTGCTCAGAATACTGGGGAGATTGAGAAAGCAAAAAAATTAGTTGGCACGAATGAATTCACGCAAGATCCAGGCATTCAAAGTCTCCAGCGGCAGCTCAACAGCATGAATCAGAATGAAATCATTTCGAACAGCTATATTTACTTACCTGAAGTTGCCTCCAACGGGGATAACAAGAGGGTTACCATCCTCCTTGCTAACCAAGCGATGTACGATATGAACACCAAACCAGGAGACCCTTATGAAGCCACAGGCGCATTTGCCAAAGCATTTGATCAGATGGAGCAAGACGGCTACGCCATGTCCGAGGTATACAAAGATAACTTTGGCGAATGGATTAGTATCATCAGCCCCATTACCGATAAGGACGGGAAGAAGCTTGCCATATTCGGCATCGACATTAAATACTCCCTCCTGGCAAAACAACAGAGCGGCATGCTCATCAAAACGGTCTCAATCGCGCTTTCCGTCGTATTCTCGTTCATCGTCTTAGTCATTTTCTTGGTGCGTATCACGCTACGTCCTATTCGGAAGTTGTCCGAGCTCAGTATGCGTGTCGCAGAGGGGGACCTTACGGTTACTATTCCGGTCCATAACCAAGACGAAGTCGGAATTCTATCGACCAACTTCAATGCGATGATTCACAATATCCGTCAGCTTATTCAGAATGTACAGACCACGGCGGACCATGTTACCTCTTCGTCCAAGGTGCTAACCATGAGTGCAGAACAGACCTCCAGAGCGACCGAAGAGATTGCCGGCTCTATCCAAGAGGTTGCATCAGGATCTGAGACACAGAGGCAATCTGCAATGGAGAGCCAGATTGCGATGGAGGAAATGGCAACGGGCATTCAGCGGATCGCAGAGTCCTCTTCACGGTTGTCCGATTATGCACGCGAAGTAAGCGGAAATGCGGAGCATGGGAATGTGATCATCCGCCAATCCGTTCATGACATGCAAGAAATTCATCAATCCGTCTCGAATACAGTGGGAATTCTGGCTACTTTACAACAACAATCCCAAGAGATTGAACATATACTATCCACCATTACGAACATTGCGGGACAGACCAACCTCTTAGCGCTGAACGCTTCCATTGAGGCGGCGAGAGTCGGGGAACACGGCAAAGGATTCGCTGTCGTCGCGTTAGAGGTTCGTAAGCTTGCGGATTTATCGCATAACTCTTCACAGCAGATCTCGAAATTATTAAACGATATTGCAGCGAACATTCATCAGGCATCGACTGCGATGAACACCAGCATGGATCAAGTCGAGCATGGGGCACGCGCGGTGCATACCGCAGGCGAGACCTTTGGCGGTATCGTCGGTGCACTACAGAGCGTCAATGAGCAGGTGCATGAAGTCTCCGCAGCCGCAGAACAAATGTCAGCAAGCAGTGAGCAGGTTGCCGCATCCCTCGATGAGCTTGCTCGAATCGGCCAGAATGCTTCGCAGAACTCACAGAGCGTAGCAGCTTCTTCCGAGGAACAAATGGCCATGATGCAAGAGATCTCAAGCTCCGCTTCTACTCTGCGCGATATGGTCATTGAGCTCGATCAGGAAGTGAAGAAGTTTAAACTGAACGAGTAACCGTTCAGAGGAGAAAGAGGAGAACGCACATGAAGTGTGTTCTCCTCTTTTTGGTGTATAGAGGCAACCGGTTCGAGAAAACAGCCCTTGAATGTCCGCAGCGAATCCTCTATAATCGTTCTAAATCACGTTCTGAAGGAGATCATCACAATGGATACCATCCAATGGAATAATCAACTTCATCATTACAAACAGCGTTAGCACACCTGATCAAAATTCAGGGTGGGCTAACGCTTCTCGCGTTGGCCCACCTGCGGCATATTGAGGCGCGCAGGACCTATGGGTCCGGCGCGTTTTTTGTTTTACCTACAAAAAGAGAGGGATGACGGCTATGCAAAATGTAAAAGGAACCTATGATTTCTGGGGACAAGAACAAGCACTTCGGCACAACATTCAAGCCACACTTCAGGACGTTTTTGAATTGTATGATTTCGAAGGGACGAATACGACCATACTGAATGAGCTCGAACTGCTGACATCGAAGTATGCAGGCGCGGATGAGATCATCAAGGAAATATATCAGCTCACGGACCAAGGGAAGCGGCAGCTGGGGCTGCGTTACGATTTGACGATTCCTTTTGCGAAGCTGATCGCCATGAATCCAGGGTTTAGTTTGCCGATCAAACGATATGAAATGGGCAAAGTCTTCCGCGATGGTCCGGTGAAACGCGGTCGACTGCGTGAGTTTCAACAGTGCGATGTCGATGTGGTGGGCATTCAAGGCCCCGAGGCTGAGGCAGAACTGATGCAGCTTGCGATTGAAGCTTTTCGCAGATTAGAAATCCCCGTTACGGTGAAATGGAATAATCGCCGTTTTCTTGGGGAACTATTGGAATCCATAGGCGTGCCCTCCCAGGAGATGCTCTCGGTTATGCTGACACTCGATAAAATCGAGAAAATCGGACCGATGGGAATTCAAGAAGAATTGAACACGAAGGGGCTGGACTCACGTGTGATCGATGCAATCCTTGAATTCGCTGCGAAAAAGGACTGTACCTTTGATGAATGTTTGAAGTACGACGGGCTTCAAGGACTCCCTGGGGCCATGGAGGTTCGTGCACTGCTAGCCCTCATTCAATCCCTTGGACTATCGCAAGTATGCTCATTCGACCCGTTCCTGTCGCGGGGGCTATCATTCTACACCGGGACCGTTTATGAAATCTTTGATGCTTCCCTATCCTATCCCTCCAGCTTAGGTGCTGGAGGCCGATACGATGCAATCATTGGACAGCTCATTGGTCGGAATGACATCGATTATCCCACGGTTGGACTTTCGTTTGGGATGGAATCCATTATGGAGATGCTTAAGAACCGTGCGAACCCCTTGCCGGTTGCCTCCGTCCTCGTCATCCCCATTGGAGACGCAGCTACCGAAGCACTAAGCATCGCGGCCGAGCTTCGAGCGAACGGTATTCGTACACGGACGGATTTCACGAAGCGTAAATTGAAGAAATCTCTAGCGTCGGCCTCGTCGCAAGGTATTCGATACGTCATCTTGATCGGTGAAGATGAAGCACGCGCCGGGAAAGTGTGCCTGAAAGACATGAACGAGATGACCGAATCCGTGGTCACGGCGGAAGAAGCCCTCTACTGCATCGAACATAGCCTAGAATCGCGTCTTTTCTGTATGGCATGATCGCCTTAACGTAGTATACAATCAGTCTTAAGAATCGAATGAAGGAGGAATGAGACATGCTAGCGAACGTAGCGCCAAATGGAGAAGGTTGCATTGCAGAATTCCGCCGCATATTGAAACATCCCATCAAGGAAGTATGGGCTTACCTGACCGACAACGAGAAGCTGCAGCAATGGTTCTCGGAGCTGCGGGTAGAAGCACTTCGCGAAGGTGGGCGAATTCTATTCGACATGCAGAATGGTACATTCGAGGAGATGACGATTACCTCATTCGAGCATAACGCTGTACTTGCGTTTACATGGGGTGAAGATGCCGTTCGGTTCGAATTACATCCAGCACAAGAAGGCACATTGCTCGTGATGAAGGAGACGATCCATCGAATCACACCGCATACGCCGAGAGACCTCGCCGGATGGCATGTCTGCCTCGACGTCATTGCATCCCTGCTGGATGGACGAGACTTCGGGTCGCGTGAGAAAGTGTGGAAGCCGTTGTATGAACAATATAAAGAAGCTATGGACGCGATGAAGTAGATCATCGTGCAGCATCACATGAAATAAAGCCCCGACTTCGTGATGAAGTGCACCCCTTAGAATAGACATTGGAATAAACCCCTGGTTTATCCGATGAAATTCTAGGGGGTGCATTTTTTATGCCGGGGAAAAAAGGAATGAAGTTTAATGAGTATTCGTTTGAGACAAAGGTGGAAGCCATTCGTCTTCATTTAGAGGAAGGCTGGACGTACCGTAGGATCATGGAGAAGTTCGGGATAGCAGATCGACATCGTTTGAAAGTATGGATGCGGAAGTATAAAGAACTCGGTCAGTTCGGACTTATGGATCAACGAGGACGACGAGAGGAATATGTAGACAAAGACAGGCAGGTCCAAAAACTTAAACGGGAGAACGACATGCTAAAAAAGTG